>DATCSF010000032.1:0-33661 GCA_036568625.1 Rhodanobacteraceae bacterium
CGTCTACAGCTACGTGCATATCGGCAACGCGCGCGGGCCGGTGGTGTTCGACGTGCTGGCACGCCTGCTGCGCCGGCAATACCCGGGGTTGGTGTACGCGCGCAACATCACCGACGTGGACGACAAGATCAACGCAGCGGCGCACGAAGCGGGTGTGCCGATTGCGGCCGTCGCAGAAAAATACGCCGCGATCTATCGCGAGGACATGGCGAAGCTCGGGGTCGCGCCGCCCGACGTGGAACCGCTGGCGACGCAGCACATCACCGCCATCATTGCGATGTGTGAATCCTTGATCGCCTCGGGCCATGCCTATGCAACCGACGGCCACGTGCTGTTCGACGTGGCGAAGTTCGCGGATTACGGCAAGCTCTCGGGCCGCTCCACCGACGAATTGCTCGCGGGCGCGCGCATCGAAGTCGCGCCGTACAAGAAAACCCCCGCCGATTTCGTGCTGTGGAAACCGTCCACGCCCGAGCTGCCCGGCTGGGACAGCCCGTGGGGGCGCGGCCGCCCCGGCTGGCACATCGAATGCTCGGCGATGGCGGCCGCGCACCTGGGCGATGTGATCGACATCCACGCCGGCGGCGTGGACCTGGTGTTTCCGCACCACGAAAACGAAATCGCGCAGTCGCGCTGCGCGCATGGCACAAAAACCTTCGCGCGCTTCTGGCTGCACAACGGCATGCTCACCTTCGGCGGCGCCAAGATGAGCAAGTCGGTCGGCAACGTCAAGCAACTGCACGCGCTGCTGGGACAACATCCGCCGGAAGCACTCCGTTACGCGTTGCTCTCCGCACATTACCGGCAACCGCTGGATTGGTCGGAAACGCTGATCGAGCAGAGCATCGCGACGCTGGACCGGCTGTACGGTACGCTGCGGGATCTTGCCGAATTCGACGTGGAGCCGAAGGTCGGCAACGCCGACATGGAATCCGCGCTGGAGGACGACCTCAATACGCCGAAGGCACTCGCCCTGCTCAACCAGGACGCCGCTTTCGCACGTCATATGCTGGACAAATCGCAGCGACCATTTGGCAAGAACGAGCGTGCCGAACTCGCCAATGCTAAGGCCGACCTGCTTGGCTGCGGTGAATTGCTCGGCCTGCTGCAGCAGGATCCGGAGGTCTGGTTTAAGCGGGGCGCCGAACAAGTGGATGCAGCACGCATCGAAAGCCTGCTCGAGGCGCGTCGTGCCGCCCGCGACGCACGCGATTTTGCCCGGGCCGATGGCATCCGCGACGAACTCGCTGCCATGGGCATCGCGATCGAAGACGGCCCACAAGGCACGCGCTGGAAAGTGGCGGAACGCTGAACCGCCGTTCGACGCACATGGCCACGTCGCGCGATAATCCCCCCATGAACGATCTCGCCATCAACACCGCCATAGACGCCCAGCAGGAGATCATCGAAGAATTCGGGTTCTTCGACGACTGGACCGGTCGTTATCAATACCTGATCGACCTGGGTCGCAAATTGCCGCCGCTGACGGCCGTCGACATGACCGACGTCAACAAGGTCGATGGTTGCCAATCGCAGGTCTGGATCGTCGTGTCCGGCGACGCGAACCGCCTCGACCTGCGCGCGGCCAGTGATTCGGCCATTGTCTCGGGCCTGATCGCATTGCTGCTGCGCGTGTATTCCGGGCGCAGCGCACGCGAGATCCTGGACACCGATCCGGCGTTCATCAACGCGATCGGATTGGGCAAACACCTCTCACCCACGCGTTCCAATGGCCTCGCCTCGATGGTGAAGACCATCAAGGCGCATGCCGAACGCGCGTTGGCGCAGGGATGACGTCGGGCTGCACGATCGCGTAGGGCGGGAGCAGCGCACCCCGCCGATTGGCCCAACAGGCGGGTTGTCACCCGCCTACGAAAGCGACTTGGTAGGTTGGGCTAGCAGGCTCCATCCGCGAAGTCCAACGCGCGCGGCAGATCCTCGTTGGGCTTCCGCCGGTCAAGCTGGCGTCAGCCCACCTACGGGTGTGGGTATCGATCTGATAGGGCGAACGTCGTTCGCCGCCAATCAGGCTGCGTCGCCCTCGCCCGCCGCGCGCTGCTGCTGCAGGTTGCCGCGATAGATCAGGTACGGCTCGGCCTGGCCGTTGATCACGGCTTCGTCCACCACGACCTTGCTGACGTGTTCCAGCGAAGGCAGCTCGTACATCGTATCGAGCAGCACGCTTTCGAGGATGGTGCGCAGGCCACGCGCGCCGGTCTTGCGCTTGATCGCGCGCTTGGCAATCGCGTTCAACGCATCCGGGCGAAACTCGATCTCGACGTTCTCCATGTCGAAGATCTTCTTGAACTGCTTGGTGATCGCGTTCTTCGGCTCGGTGAGGATCTTCACCAGCGCGTCTTCGTCCAGCTCGTCCAGCGTGGCGACGACCGGCAGGCGTCCGACGAATTCGGGGATCAGGCCGTATTTCACCAAATCTTCCGGTTCCACGTTGGCCAGCAGCGTGCCGACGTTCTGCTTGCGCTGCTTGCTGCGGATTTCTGCCGAGAAGCCGATGCCGGTGGTTTCCGAGCGCTGCTGGATGACCTTGTCCAGGCCCGAAAACGCGCCGCCGCAAATGAACAGGATGTTGCGGGTATCGACCTGCAGGAATTCCTGCTGTGGATGCTTGCGGCCGCCCTGCGGCGGCACCGAGGCGATGGTGCCTTCGATCAGCTTCAGCAGCGCCTGCTGCACGCCCTCGCCCGAGACGTCGCGGGTGATCGACGGGTTTTCGCTCTTGCGCGAAATCTTGTCGATTTCATCGATGTAGACGATGCCGGTCTGCGCCTTCTCGACGTCGTAGTCGCACTTCTGCAGCAGCTTCTGGATGATGTTCTCGACATCCTCGCCAACGTAGCCCGCCTCGGTCAGCGTGGTCGCATCGGCGATGGTGAACGGCACGTTCAAGAGGCGCGCCAGCGTTTCGGCCAGCAGCGTCTTGCCGCAGCCGGTCGGGCCGATCAGCAGGATGTTCGACTTCGCGAGCTCGATGTCGTCTTTCTTGGCACGCGACTCCATCCGCTTGTAATGGTTGTACACCGCGACGGCCAGCGCCTTCTTGGCACGGGTCTGCCCGATCACGTACTGGTCGAGCGTGTCCATGATCTCGTGCGGCTTGGGCAACTGGGTGCGACCGGACGCAGCCTTTTCTTCCAGTTCCTCGCGGATGATGTCGTTGCAAAGCTCGACGCATTCATCGCAAATGAACACGCTGGGGCCCGCGATCAGCTTGCGGACCTCGTGCTGGCTCTTGCCGCAAAACGAGCAATACAGGATCTTGCCGCCTTCGCTGCCGCGGCCGGGCCGGTCCTCGCTCATTTCATGCTCCGTCGATCAGTCTTGCAATGCGTCATGGATGTTGCCCGGTTTCGGCTGCAGCATAACACAGCCGAACGCTGCGTCCGGTGCCGCGGCGCGTTCAGAAATCCACGAAAAAGAGGCGGGAAATCGCGAAGTTGCGACCGATGTCTCAGGCTGACTTCACCGATTCGTCGGGGCGGCGTTCGAACATCTGGTCGATCAAACCGTAGTCCTTCGCCTCGGTGGCGCTCATGAAACGGTCGCGCTCCATGTCGCGGGCGATCTCCTCGACCGTCTTGCCGGTGTGCTGGGCGTAGATCTCATTGAGCCGTCCACGGAGATACAGGATTTCCCGCGCGTGGATTTCGATGTCGGTGGCCTGGCCCTGGGCGCCGCCAGAGGGCTGGTGAATCATGATCCGCGAGTTCGGCAATGCATAGCGCTTGCCCTTGGTGCCGGCCATCAGCAGCAACGAGGCGGCGCTGGACGCCTGCCCGACGCACATGGTGCTGATGTCGGGTTTGACGAACTGCATGGTGTCGTAGATGGCGAGGCCCGAAGACACCACACCACCCGGACTGTTGATGTAGAACTGGATGTCCTTCTCGGGATTCTCCGATTCCAGGAACAGCATCTGGGCGACCACGAGGTTGGCGACATTGTCGTCGATCGGGCCGACCAGGAAGATGATGCGTTCCTTCAGCAACCGCGAATAGATGTCGAACGAACGCTCGCCGCGCGCGGTCTGCTCGACCACGATCGGGACCAGGTTCAGCGCCTGGGCTTGCTGGAATTGCTGCTGCATGGAATTCTCCGGTTGACGGATGCGGCTCACCCCGCGGTGTTCTGCGGGTGCATCACCTCGTCGAAGCTCAGGGCGATTTCGGTGGTGTCCGCATGGTCGGCCACCCATTCGGAAACCTGGTCCTCGAGGACGGCGGTGCGAACGTTGTCCATCATCTGGGGGTTGCCGCGATAGAGTTCAATGACCTGCTCGGGCTCCTCGTAGGTGGAGGCGATCTTGGCGATCCGCTCCGTCACCTTGCGATTGTCCACCCGCAGGTTGTTGCTTTGCGCAATCTGGCGCAGCAGCAGGCCCGCGATCACGCGCTGGTGCGCGATCGGCTGGGCGGCTTCCAGCGCCGCGGACGGCAGCGCCTGCTCGCCGGAAAGGTTCGGCATGGCCGTGCGCACCAGCGATTCGGCTTCGGCACGCTCCAGCACCTTGGGCACGTCCACGTCGGCGTAAGTGGCCGCGAGCTTGGCGCCGACCTCGTTGCGCAGACGCGCACGCAAGGCGTTGTCCAGCTCGCGCTCCAGATTGGCACGAACCTCCGTGCGGAAGGTTGCGACGGTGCCGTCGGCGATCCCGAAATTGCGGATGAATGATTCATCGACCGCCGGGGTTTTGGGTTCCTGCACTTCGCCGATTTTGAGTTCCACCCGGGCTCGCCGGGCGGCCAATTGCGGAATCGGGAAGGTGGGTGGGAATTCGGTGTCGAACGACAGCTCTTCGCCCGCCACGTGGCCGCGGAGCCCGTCGTCGAAGGCTGCCAGTGCGGTGTTGCCGCCCAGCACCGTCGCGGCGCGTTCGCGGCCCTCGGCGGGGTGGCGGAAATCATCGGCCTGGGCGGCGTAATCGACGATCACCATGTCGCCGTCTGTCGCGGCGCGCTCGACCTTCTCGAACGCGCGGCGCTGCACGCGCAGGGTTTCGATCATGCTGTCCACGTCGGCGTCGCCCACTTCGGCTTTCGGGCGATCGATCTTCAGGATTCCAACATCCACCGTCGGCAGTTCGGGCATCACCTCGAACGTGGCGGTGTAGGCGATTTCGCCATCCTTCGGCTTGCCGTCGGTGTCGATGCTGGGATTCGCGACCGGCTGCAGGTTCTGCTGCTGCACGGCTTCGCGGAAAGTGCTGCCGATCAGGTCGGAAAGCGCTTCGCCACGCACCTGCTCGCCGAAGCGCTGCTCGATGACCTTGGCCGGCACCTTGCCGGGCCGGAAACCCTTCAGCCGCACGTTGCGACCCAGTTCGCTGATGCGTTGGCGCACCTTGGACTCGAACTGTTCGGCCGGAAACTTGACGGTCAGCTTGCGTTCGAGCTTGCCGACGTTTTCCAGGGACACTTGCATTGCAGCTCCTGATGTTCAGTGCGATGTTGCGTGTGCGTGTCGGGCCGTGCGCCAAGCCGCGTCGGCAAGAGCCCAGAGCCGCCGTCCATGGTCCAAGAGTTCGAGGTTGCCGTCCCTGGACAATAGAACCCAAAACCGCCCTCCATGGGTCGAGAGTTCGTGGTGCGAAAGGCGGGACTCGAACCCGCACGGGTTGCCCCACTGGAACCTAAATCCAGCGCGTCTGCCAGTTCCGCCACTTTCGCCCAGCTCGATCCAGATGATATCGCGCGAAGCGCGAAGATCGCTCTCCTCCCCCGCGAACGAGAAAGGACAAGGGGTCAGGGGCGCTCTTGCCTGGTCAAAAATGGTGGGCCGTGAAGGACTCGAACCTTCGACCAAGAGATTAAGAGTCTCCTGCTCTACCAACTGAGCTAACGGCCCGCAAACCTTGCATTGTACAAAAAATGGGGTGGATGATGGGATTCGAACCCACGACAACCGGAATCACAATCCGGGACTCTAACCAGCTGAGCTACATCCACCACATCGATCACAAACCGTCCTTGTTGCGGCTTCTGTTCGCCATCCATGGTTCACCGGTTCGACTCGCGCGCGATGCCGCCGCATCGGGCAGGCGCTCGCCGAACCATCACCGCAGCGAGCCGGCAATTTTCATCGACCCGCCTGAAACTTGCAAGCCATGAACCCTCGGCCGATTGATTCGCCACGGCCGCTGCGCTAGTTTGCGTGCATGCCCGAATCCTCCACCAAGCCCGAAGCAGCGGCCCCGGACGCTTCGCCCGTGGCGCAGTTCGAACAATCGCTCGATGAACTCGAACAACTGGTCGCCAAAATGGAGGGTGGCGAACTGACCCTCGACGAATCGCTGCGTTCGTTCGAACGCGGGATCGTGCTTTACCGCCGTTGTCAGGCAGCGCTCGAACAGACCGAGGCCCGGGTCAAATTGCTGCTCGATCCCGGCCAGCCGGAATCGGCGCGTGCCTTCGCGCCGCCGGAAGAACCTTGAGCCGGTCGTGCCCGTCACGCCAGTCTGGCGCGCGCAAACCACCTGCACTCGCGGCTTGAAGCCTGACAGGCGCACCTCGCCATGCGTGCCGAGCGGGCCAAACGGCCCGCCCGCACGATCGGATTACTTGATCAGCCGCAGCGCGAACGGATAACGATAGGCCACGCCTTCGTTGGCCTTGATCGCGGCCAGAATGATGAACACCAGCGCCGCGATGCCGATGATGACCATCAGCGGCAACGCGATGAAAAAGCCGATGCCGAGGGTTGCGAATCCCAAAATCGTCAGGATCACGAAAATGATCGCGATGGTGATGTTGAAATTCAGCGCCTCCTTGGCCTGATCGTTCACGAACGGCATGGTGTCCTTCTTCACCAGCCAGATGATCAGCGGGCCGAGGAACCAGCCCCAGCCGCCGACCCATCCGGTGACGAAGGCGCCGAGCAACGCGGACAGATGCGCGAACATGGCCCACTGGCGCTCTTCCGCGGTCGGCGGCGCGCCTGCAGGTGGTGGTGCGCCGGCAGACGCCGGGGGTGTTACGGATTCCGGTGGAACGCTCATCGCCAACCTCCCTCAAAGCAGTGATGGACGGGCCGCCACAAGACTTTCGTCGCTTGCACCGCGCGTGTCAAGCGACGGCCACCGGGGGAATCAGGCCATCTCGGGATCCGAAACCACCATGTGCCCCAGCGGGTTCGCCGCCGCACTGCCCGTAAGCGGGCGCGCGCCATCGGGGCCGCGTGCGACCTGCGCATCCAGCCATGCGCACGGATCGCGCACGCTCGCCAGATCGCCGGGCTTGGCGCTCGGTCCGAAACGGTTGACCGCCACCACCACATCGCTTGCGGAAATGCCTGTATCTCGGTCGTTTCCGGAATCAACGCCCGCCTTGTCCTGGCGTTGACCAAACGGCGTACCATCGGGCATCCACGACCCTAAGTGCGAATAAGGCCGGGAAAGCCGGGATTGCTGCCTCGACCTAGCCGGCTTTCCGTAGCCAGTCCGTTCAGACGTTGTGAACGATGGAGGATGACGTCATGCCGAAGTACGTAATCGAGCGCGAAATTCCAGGCGCCGGCAAATTATCCGCGCCCGAGTTGAAAGCGATTTCGCAAAAATCCTGTGGCGTGCTGAGCAAAATGGGACCGAGCATCCAGTGGGTCGAAAGCTTTGTGACAGCCGACAAGATCTATTGCATCTATGTCGCGCCGAACGAGGAAATGGTGCGCGAACATGCCCGGCAGGGCGGTTTTCCCGCGAACCGTGTTTCAGAAGTGAAGACGGTGATCGATCCGGTCACCGCCGAGTGAGCACCGGTCCGCGCGTACAGGCAACGCCTATTCGCCCGCGACGGTCATTCGCTCTACCAGGATCGAACCGGTGAGTAGCGACGAGCGCGGATCGACATCCGTGCCGATCGCCTGCACATCCATGAACATGTCGCGCAGATTGCCGGCGATGGTGATTTCCTGCACCGGGTACGCGATTTCGCCGTTCTCGACCCAGAAACCCGCCGCGCCGCGGGAATAATCGCCGGTGATGATCGACACGCCCTGCCCGATCAGCTCGGTGACGAGCAGGCCCGTGCCCATCCGCTGCAGCAGGCTGTCGAAATCGTGGGCCGCACCATCGACCGAACCCGCCGCGACGGCAAGGTTGTGCACGCCTCCCGCGTTGCCGGTGGTCTGCAAACCCAGCTTGCGCGCGGAATAGCTGCCCAGCACGTAACGTTGCAGTACGCCATTTTCGACCAAGGCGGACTCGCGTGTCGCCACGCCTTCGGCATCGAACGGGCTGGACGCATGGCCGCGTGGCAGGAACGGTTTTTCGACGAGGTTGACGAAGGAAGGAAGTACTGGCTTGCCGGCATGATCGAGCAAAAAGCTCGCGCGCCGATAGAGCGTACCGCCACTGACCGCGGCCACCAGGTGACCCAACAGCGAACGCGCGACTTCCGGCGCAAACAGCACCGCGCATTCGCGGGTGGAAAGCCTGCGCGCGCCCAGCCGCGCGGCGGCGCGCTCGCCAGCCTTGCGGCCGATCGCGTCGAACGCCGGAAAGTCGTTCGCATCACGCACGTATTCGTACCAGCCGTCGCGCTGCATCGCATCACCGTTGCCGGCGATCAGCGAGCAGGAAATGGAATGATGCGTGCCGCGTTCACGACCGACGAAGCCGTGCGAATTCGCGTACACGCCCAATGCGTCGCCGCCTTGCACGCTGGCGCCTTCGGAGTTGGCGACAGCGCCGTTGTCGCGGCCCGCGGATTCGACTTCGCGGCCGATCTCGATGGCGCGCTCGACATCGAGCCGCCATGGGTGCCAAAGGTCGAGGTCGGGGAAGCGCGACTGCATCCGCGCCGCATCGGCCAAACCCGCGCAAGGATCGGGCTCGGTATACCGCGCGATCGCGCAGGCCTGCGCCAGGGTGGCCTCCACGGAGGCGGGTTTCAGGTCGGCGGTGGACGCGCTGCCCTTGCGCTGCCCGAAATACACCGTCAGGCCGAAGCCGCGGTCGCGGTTGCGCTCGACCGTTTCCACCTCGCCCATCCGCACGTTGACCGAGAGCCCGGTGCTGACGCTCGCGGACACTTCCGCCTGCGAGGCGCCGGCCGCACGCGCCCTTCGGATCACGTCTTCCGCCAGATCGGCCAGGCGGTCGAGTTCCGCGGCGCTGCCGTCGGCTGTCACAATGTTCGCACTCACTTTCGCTTCCCGTTCAAATCAAGTTGCAAAGCCATGCGCCGTACCGATGAAGATGCGGAAAACGAACGACCCAGCCGCAGCGCGCGCCGGCGCGAAGCACTGGACGTGTTGGCGTTCGCACGGCAATTGTCGGAGTTGCCGCCCGCGCGGCTCGACAAGCTGGAGCTGCCAGGCAACGTGCGCGAGGAACTTGCCGAACTGCAACGCACGCCTTCGCACATCGCGCACAAGCGCCAGCTTGCGCATCTGGCGCGGCTGATGCGTGCGCACGACAACAAAGCTTTTGCCGCCGCGCGCGCCTCATTGTCGAGCGACCGTGCTGCGGGTGCGCGCGAGGCCGCGGCCCTGCACCGCGTCGAAGCGCTGCGCGAAGCCCTGCTGGGCGATGACGGCGACACGGCACTGACGTCCTTCATCGCCGGGCATCCCGGCATCGACCACCAGCACCTGCGCGCATTGATTCGCCAAGCCCGCCGCGAACGCGACGCGGGCAAACCGCCGCGCGCGCAGCGCGAGCTGTTTCGACTGCTGCGCGACCACCTTGACGCAAGTTGATCACGCCGCGGTGCCGCCCACGGTCATCGCGGTCACCTTGGTGGTCGGCATCCCCACGCCCACCGGCACGCTCTGGCCATCCTTGCTGCACACGCCGACGCCTTCGTCCAGTTTCAGGTCATTGCCGAGCATCGCGACGCGGGTCAGCACGTCCGGTCCGGATCCGATCAGGGTCGCGCCCTTGACCGGCCGCGTGACCTTGCCGTGCTCGATCAGATAGGCCTCGTTGGCGCTGAACACGAATTTGCCATTGGTGATGTCCACCTGCCCGCCACCGAAGTTCACGGCGTACAGGCCGCGCTCGACCGAGGCGATGATTTCCTGCGGATCGTGCTTGCCCGCCAGCATGCAGGTATTGGTCATGCGCGGCATCGGCAGATGCGCGAATGATTCGCGCCGACCGTTGCCGGTCGATCGCATGCCCATCAAGCGCGCGTTGTGTTTGTCCTGCATGTAACCGACCAGCCGTCCGTTTTCGATCAGGGTGGTGCGGTTTGTGGGCGTGCCTTCGTCGTCCATGGACAGCGAGCCGCGCCGTCCCGGCAGCGTGCCGTCGTCGACGACCGTGACGCCATCGGCCGCCACCTTGTCGCCCATGCGCCCGGCGAACGCGGACGTGCCCTTGCGGTTGAAATCGCCTTCAAGGCCGTGCCCGATCGCCTCGTGCAACAGCACGCCCGGCCAGCCCGGACCCAGCACCACGTCCATGGTCCCGGCCGGCGCATCGACCGCTTCGAGGTTCACCAGCGCCTGCCGCACCGCTTCGCGCGCCCACCCGTGCGCACGGCCGGAATCGATCAACTCGCGGTAAGCGCAACGTCCGCCGCCGCCCGAATAGCCGGATTCGCGACGGCCGCTGTGTTCGGCGATCACCTGCACGTTGACGCGCGTCAGCGGCCGCACGTCCGCGACGAGCGTGCCGTCGGCCGCGGCAACCAGCACCGAGTCGTGCGTGGCGTTGACGCTGACGATCACCTGCTTGATGCGCGGATCGAGGCTGCGCGCCAGTGCATCAAGTTCGCGCAGCAGCGCGAGCTTGGCGGCGTTGTCCAACCCCTCGATGGGATCTTCGGCCGGATACAACGCGTGCGTGCCGCGCACCGCCAGCGGTTTGCCGGCGCCATTGCCGTCGCGCGCGATCGCGCGCGCGGCGCCCGCCGCTTCCAGCAGCTGCGGCAACACGATGTCGTCGGAATACGCGAACCCTGTCTTTTCGCCCGAAACCGCACGTACGCCAACGCCCTGCTCGATACTGTGGCTGCCGTCGCGCACGATGCCGTCCTCCAGTACCCATGACTCGCTGCGCGAATGCTGGAAGTACAAATCCGCCGCATCGATCGACGGCGCCATCACGCGCGAAAACACGCGCTCGAGGTCGGACATCGACAATCCGCCCGGCGCGAGCAGGCTGCGTTCAACCAGGGTCAGCGAGGAGTCCATGCGTGTCGAAATCTTGCGGGGATCACGACAACGTAAGGGCGCGGCCGCCCGATCGCAAGCAATTCACTCTCCCGCTGACGTTCAACGGGCGGAGTGCATGACCCCGCGCGGAATCGGATGGATTTCGTAGCGCAGGCCCATGGCCGCCGTGATCGCGGGGTCGCCGTCCGTGAGCGCACGCATCGCGGCGATGTCCTCCGCCTCCACGATGCCGACGCCGAATGCGCCAGCGGGATCGAGCACCAGCCCCAGTGCAAATACCTGCGTGCCCAGTTCGATCAGGCGCTTCCAATACGCGGCGTGCCGGCCCATCGCTTCCATTTCCGCGGGCGTAATGTCCTGCACGAACGTGGTGCGCGGCGGAACCAGCTTGCAAAAGAACGCCTGCATGATGATCCCTCCTTGCGGGGTGGCGGCGCGATCTTACTTCAGCCCGACGTAGCTGGAGCGGGCGATGCCGGCAATACGGAGGCCGGAATACCCGCCGCTGTCGAAGGTGCGGCCGGCGACAGCGCGCTGGCCGCGGAAGCAGGCACGGCGGTATCTGGCGGCGTCGGCGCGGTGGTGGCAGGCGCCGCCGTGCTGGCGGACGGTACCGGCAATGTAGCCACGGTCTCGATCTTCGGCTTGTCCCAACTGCCGGTGACACGATAAATGCTGCCCGCTGCCTTGTTGAGGCCCTTGCCGATCAGGCCCTGCACCACCAGGCCGGCCGCCGCGCCGACCGGACCGCCGATCACCGCGCCGACCACCGGCAAGGTGCCGCCGACATGCGGGGTGACATCGACCGTCAGGTCGTAGTCGCGCGCGCGGAATCCGGTACGGCCCTGCATCACGATCCGCGCCGCGGGCGCGGTGATGACCATGTTGCGGGTGTAGGCGCTGCCATCCTTCAACTGGAAGTTCGCCGACGCGCTGTCAAAACCGAAACCCGATTTGAACACATCGCCGAAGTGCAGCATCAATCGGCTCGGCAACTCGCGCAGCGACAGCAGGCCCAGCAGCCGGCCGAGCCCCGGTTTCACCGCAAGGATGCGGCCCTCGCCCACCTTGATGTCCAGCGTGCCGTTCATCCATGCCAGCGAAAAACCCGACGGCGCACCCGGCCAGGTGCCGTCGATGTGGACGTGCGAATCCTTGCCCCCCGCCAGGAGGCCGCTGAAACCGAACGCCGCCAGCGTCTTGCCGAAATCATGCGAGGCGATGTCGATGGCCAGGTGCGACTCGCTCAAAGCCTTCGTTCCATTCCAGTCGCCGTGCGACTGGATGGTGAAGTCCGCGCCTTTCGAATTGAACTTTTCGATGCGCATGCCCTGCGGTGTCGATGCGCTCTCGAACGCGGTAGCGCCGAGTTGCGCCTTGCCGAGCTTGAGGTCGCCGATGGTGACGTGCAGCGGCGGCACCGCAGTCGGCGCGATCGGTGAATCCGCGGGCGGCGGTGATGGCGGTGGCGGCGGTCCCGATGGTTTCGATTCCGGCGGCTCAGGCCAATGCAGGTATTCCAGGTTCGCGGTGATCCCGCGCGCTGCCAGCTTGCTGGCCGCCGGCAATGCAATCGAACCTTTCACCGCCGTGCCGTCGAAGGTGATGGCGTCGTTCTCCGCGCCGGCTTCGAATGAAAATTGCAGCGCACCGAGATCAGTGCCGAACACCTCGGCGGCATCCGTGGTGACATGCGCCTTCGCCAGCTGCGGAAACGCGCCGCCCGCCGGACCACCGAGCGCTTGCTGGATCCAGCCGCTGACATCCAGACGCGGCGCATGGCCGTTCACCACCAGCCCCTGCGCGGGAACGCTGGTCGGCATCTCCGAACCGAAATTCATCGCGAGCGCCGTCGGCAGATTGCGTGCCGCATCCGCCAGTCGCCCGCGCACCTGCAGCACATTGCCCAGTGAAACCGACAGTGGCGCGCCGGCGGGCGGCAACTGCAAGGTGAGATCGAGCGGCAACTGTGCGTCGGCGGGCTTGTGGAGCGGTGCGGGAAAATCCAGCGCGAGACCGGCAAGGCTGGATTTGACGTTGAGGATCGGCGTGGCCGGCGCGTTGCCCTCGCCGCCCACCACGCGCACGCCGATGTGGAACGGCGCCACGCCGGTCGCATGCGCCACCAGACTCGCCAAATCCGGATAGCCCTGCACCAGCGTCTGCGCGGAGGCAGTGGTATCCATCGATGCTTCGACGATGTCGCCGGGATCACGGACGGCGTTGCTGCCGACCGCCATCGACAGGCTTGCGGGCGCACCACGGAAGCTCGCGGTGAGGTCCTGCGCACGAAACCCCTTGCTGTCGATGAGCAGCGGCCCCGAAAGATCCTTCAGCACAAGGTTCCACTTGTCCGCGGTCACGTCCGCGTTGGCCAGATCGACCTTGCCGCCAAGCGTGAAATCTTGCGCACGATCCAGCGGAATGGACAGCTTGATACCGAATTCGCCCTTGCCGCCGACCTTCAGCCCATCCAGCACGTTTTTCGCATTCGTGCCTACCGGGCTGTGGCGCACGAAATCCAGCAGCTCCGTGCCGGTGCCGCCGCCCTGGATGTCCAGGTCGAGCGTGCCGTGGTGCAGATCGGGAATCGTCGCGACCGCATGCGTCGCGGTAACGCCCTGCACGATGGCATGCGTGGCGACGATCCCCATGTGGTTGTCGATGAAATCCAGCGCGGCATCGACATTCGTCGCGCGCGGCCATTCGTCGGAAAAATCGAACGTCGCGTCCCGCACCGTGCCGGTCGCCTCGAAGCGCCCCGCCTGATCCAGGAATGGCCAGTCGTCCAGGTCGCCGCGGATCGCGACGCTGCCCGACGTCACTTCGCCCGCCACCAATGCATGATCCAGCCACGCGATTAGCGACGGCGGCATGCTGCGATAAGGCCAGAACAGTTTGGCGTCCGTGACCCTGGCGTGTTCCAGCGCCGCATACGCGGAGATGAACGGGCGGTGGCCGCTGCCCCGCCAGATCAGGTGCGCCCGGCCGTTGCCGGCAAGTTCGCCGGTATCGAAATGCAACGCGTCGGCGGCAATGTTCCAAAGGCCGGCTTCGCGCCAACCAACCAAGGCGCCGCCGAATCGCCGGAACAGGAACGGTTTGCGGAACACGTCGGTCAGGGCGAGCGTCGCCGCCTGCGGTGGCAGCTCCAGCGACACCGCCTGATCGTCCGCGCGAAGGATTCCCTGCGTCAACGCGATGCCGGGCATCGCCCCGGCGGCATTCGCCCGCAATCCGGAAAACAGCACGGTCGCGTCGTAGCGCCCGTCCTCGCGCCAGGTCAGCGCGGCCGAATCCAGGTGCACATGCGGCTGCGCCTGCGTCACCCAATCGACCAGCTGCTTCGGCGCCTGCGGCGCCATCGCCGCCAGTGACAGCCAAGGCGTGACGTCGATCGAGCGCGCCGCCGCCGAAACCTGCCACGCGCCCGGATGGCCACGAAGCCGCACGAGCGCGCCGCCCGCCTGGTCGATATCCACGCGCGGCTTGCCGGGCCCGCGCCATGCAATGTCCCAGCCATTCTCGACGTGTTTCGCCTGGAACATGCCCGAAAGCGCGGCAAGGCTCAGGCTGCGGCCGCCCGGACCGGACGCCACCAGGTCGCGCATCGCATAGCGCGCCGCCGCGGATTCGAACTTGCCGTGCCGCCAACTGCCCCACAGTTCGATGTCGGCGCGGCCGCTGCGCACGGTGTAGCCGCGCAGATCCAGACCGTGCGCCGCCGAGGCCAGGTCGAAATCGCGGGTCGAGACGTGCAGGTCGTAATCGCGCACGGCCGCATCCGCGCGTCCGCTGACGGTCACCGCCTGACGCGTGCCCATTTGCTGCAGGATGCCGCCGAAACGCACGGAATCGCCGATGTTCACCACGCGCAAGCGCGGCGCCCGTACCCGCCACGCGCGGCCGGTAACCTCGTCCACGATGTCCACACGCAGACCACGCAAATCCAGATCCACCGGCAGCGATTGCAACGCCGCGTGCGATTCGCCGGACGGACTGGCGAAACCCGCCACCTGCCACCCCGACGTCGAATGCTCGACCCGCAGTTCCAGCCCGCTGAGGCGCAGCGTGATCCAGCGATGGGCGGGCCGCAGCCACGCGCTGAAATCGAACTTCAATGCCGCGTGCGGCAAGGTGATCGACTGGCCACCCGGCTGCGCCGGCCCCAGCGTCAAATCCTTCACCGTCAGCAACGGACCCGAAGGTTGCCACTGGCTCGCCACCGCGGCGAATTGCACCGGGCGGTGCAATCGCGCGGACAACTGGCGCGCAATGAAATCCGGATAGCGCGTGGCCACCGGCAGCAGGATTTGCACCAAACCCATCGCCACCGCCGCCGCGATCAGCAGCACCGCGACCAACGCGGTCAGCGCGAACCGCGCGCGGCGCAGGTGATGGCGCCATGGCATCATTGCGCGGTCCCGGCGTAGAGCAAGGCATGAATACCACGCATTGCCGATATCGCCTTTCCCGAGTCCCGAGCCCCGAATCCGGAGTCCCGGCTTTCAAAGCAGCACGACATCGAACTGCTCGTGCCCGTACTGCTCCTCGGGCTGGAAACGGATCGACTTGCCGATGAACGCTTCCAGTTCCGCGACCGCGGAAGACTCCTCCTCCAGCATCCGCGTGACGACTTTCGGCGCCGCCAGCACCAGCAGTTTTTCGGCGTTGAATTGGCGGACCGCGCGGGTGATCTCGCGAAAGATTTCGTAGCCGACGGTTTCCGCGGTCTTGACGATGCCGCGACCGGCGCACGCCGGACACGCCTCGCACAATTGCCGCGCGAGGCTTTCCGTGGTGCGCTTGCGGGTCATCTCGACCAACCCGAGCGGGCTCATCTCGTACGCCGTTGTCTTGGCGTGGTCGCGGGCCAGCGCCCGCTCGAGCATGCGCAGCACCTGGCGCTTGTGCTCGTCATCGTGCATGTCGATGAAATCGATGATGATGATGCCGCCGAGGTTGCGCAGCCTGAGTTGCCGCGCGGCGGCCTGCGCGGCCTCGAGGTTGGTGCGGAACGCGGTTTCTTCCAGATTCCTTGAACCGAGATAAGCGCCGGTGTTGACGTCGATCGTCGTCATCGCCTCGGTCTGGTCGATCACCAGATAGCCGCCGGATTTCAGCGGCACTTCCTTGCGCAACGCCTTCTGGATTTCGTCCTCGACGCCGTACAGGTCGAAAATCGGCCGCTCGCCGGGGTAATGTTCGATGCGACCGGTGAGGTCGGGCATGAACTGCCGCGCGAACGCCAGCGTGCGCTCGAAGGTCTCGTGTGAGTCCACCCGCACTTTTTCGATGTCGTCGTGCATCAGGTCGCGCAGCACGCGCAGCGGCAATGACGGTTCCTCGTATACCCGCTCGCCCGGCTGCGCGCGCGCGATCGCCTCGGACACCGTCTGCCAAACGCGGGTCACATAGGCGACGTCTTCGGCCAGCGCCGCCGCACCCAGCCCTTCGGCATTGGTGCGCGCGATCAGGCCAAAGGCGCCGCCGGCAAGCCCAGCCAGCACGCCGCGCAAGCGTTCGCGTTCGGCTTCGTCTTCGATGCGCACCGACACGCCCAGGGTGGTGGTGTCCGGCAGCAACACCAGATAACGCGAGGGAATGGAAAGATTCGTGGACAGCCGCGCGCCCTTGCTGCCGATCGGATCCTTGATGACCTGCACGATCACCCGTTGGCCTTCATGCACCAGTTCGGTAATGGGCCGCACGGTGACGGGCGCGGGCGCCGCACCATCGACCATTTCGTTGCCAAGGTCCGGGTGCACCATGTCGCCCGCGTGCAGGAACGCGCTGCGCTCCAGGCCGATATCGACGAACGCGGCCTGCATGCCCGGCATTACGCGTTTGACCTGCCCACAGTAGATGCTGCCGACGTAGCCGCGATGGCCGCTGCGTTCGACGTGCACCTCCTGCAGCATGCCGTTCTCGATCACGCCGACCCGTGCCTCGCGGGGCGTGACGTTGATCAGGATTTCCTCGGTCATGGGCGGGTTTGTCCCAACGTCGGTGCAATGGGCGTATGAATCAGGTTGCCGGGCCATTCATCCATGAAGCACGCTCGCCCGCAAATCCCTGTGCGTGCGCTCGGCGCGAGATGCCAAGGCAACTCGCAAAGCCCTGGCTCGCCTGTTATAGCCCGATGGGTCTGTACCTGTCGATGCAGCAATCGCGGCCGTTCAGTCGCCATCACGCCCGAGGCCGGCGTCGCGCAGCAGCCGCGCGGTTTCGAACAACGGCAAGCCCATCACGCCCGAGTAGCTGCCGGACAAATGCGCGATGAATGCCGCCGCCCTGCCCTGGATTGCGTAACCGCCGGCCTTGCCGAACGGCTCGCCGGTGGCGACGTAGCCTTCAATGGCCTGGTCGTCGAGTTCCGCGAACGTGACCGCGGATTCGCACACCGCAACGTTTTCCGTGGAAGCGCTCGCGCAACACACGCAGGAAATCACCGCATGCGTGTGGCCCGACAACGCGCGCAGCATCGCCGCCGCATCGTCGGCATCGCGCGGTTTGCCGAAAACCTTGTCGTCCACCACCACCTCGGTGTCGGCGCCCAGCACCAACGCGTGCGGATCGCGCGCGCCCACCGCACGCAACCCCGCACGCGCCTTGGCGCGCGCCACGCGTTCCACGTACGCGTGCGGCGTTTCCTGGTCGGCGCGCAGTTCCAGCACGTCCACATCGATGGTTTCGAAACCAACGCCGACCTGCGCGAGCAGCTCGCGACGGCGCGGGGATTGCGATGCAAGATAAAGCATCCCGCAAGCATAACCGCAGCGGTCACGCCGCCGCCGCGTCCACACGCGTTTCCTGCACCGGCGGAACCAATGCAATCACCGTCCGGCCGGGCGCGGCTCAACCTTCTCCCGCGTACTGGCCACCCGGAGTTTCCCACGCGGCTCAATGCCGAACAGCAGCACCGAATCCGCGCCGTGCTGCGCCACGAATGAATTCAGTTCGCGCCGGTTGGACGTCGCCGGCAGGCAGCCGATCCCCATCAGGCCAGGTTCAACGCCGCGTGTTGCGAAGCGGGATCGCCGAAGAACGTGTCAATCCGGCCATGCGCGCCTTGCTGATGCCGCCCCAGTCACCATTCGCCAGCACCACCTGGAACTTGACCCAGTGCTCCGTAGGCCATCACGCCCTGCGGACGCCGTGCGTTGGGTAGGTACGCAGGTGATAGACACGATGTACGTGGTGGGCACCCAGCCAACCGCCGAACGCGGCAGTGATCAGCGAAGCAGACGCGCAACCGAATGCTGTCCACATCACGCGTGACGTGTAATGCGCAAAATCGGCCGCGTCGAGGTTGGGCAAGCCTTCTGCCGGAACCGCTGCCATCGTGGTGATGTGGGTCATGCCGCTTGCGATGAGCAAGGTTGTCGCCGTCACCGAAAGTCCCCATACGGCCAAGCCGCGAATGACGCCCATTTCGGTATCGTTGCGCCCGTCGAACCACGTGGCGAACATCGCGCCCAGCCAAAGCGACGCTGCCCACGTGAGAATCATCCAGACTATCGCGCCGCCGGATACGCCTCGCGCGACCGCAGCCGGATCGGCTGGACGTATGCTCGAAAAACCGACGGCAAGGCCGAAGGTGTAAAGCAGGGCGGCGATCCCGGTTGCCATCAGCCAGCCCGCCCAGATCGCACCCCAGCCCATGACCGGGTGCTCCTGTGTCACGGTTGCGTTTTCGGAAACGACCATCGCGGCATCCTCCATTCAAGTCGATCATCAAGCGCAGCTTCGCAACAGGGCCACGATGATCAGAATGGGTATGGGCACCCCCAGCAGCCACGCCAGCACGTACCCGAGCGCGCCTTTCTGATTGCCGGGTTCGCCGCCGCGATGCATTGGATGAGGAAATTGCGCCATGGCCAACTCCTTGCCTCCGGGTACGGAGAGACACGCTAGCCACTCGTTGGTGAAGGTTTGGTGCAGGCGCAAATTCGCCAAAGTGGCCGCCGTGGACGAACGGCGCGGACTCGACCCGGCGAGCCAATCAGCTCTTCGCGATGCCAAGCTCTCCTGAGGCGAAAAGGCCAGGCCGCCGTTGCCCCTTCGCTGACGCCCGCCTCCGTTTTTGGCGTCATCAGCCGCGATGATATGGATGCCCATTGAGGATCGTCACGGCGCGATACAACTGCTCGGCAACGACCAGCCGCACCAGCATGTGCGGAAGCGTGAGGGGCCCCAGTGACCAGCGCTGGTCGGCGCGTTGCAGTACTTCGCGTGCATGGCCATCGGGGCCGCCGATCAGGAACGCGAGGTCGCGGCCGGCCATGCGCCAGTTCGACAACTGATCTGAAAGCTGCTCGCTGGACCACGCGGTGCCGTGGCCATCCAGCGCGACAACGTGCGTGTCGTGCGGCAGTGCGGCGAGCAGCGCCGCGCCTTCGTGCGTCATCGCGCGGCCGCCATCACGGCCCTTGCCGCGCACGCCCGGCTTGATTTCGACGAGCTGCAGCGGCAGGTCGCGCGACAGGCGTTTCGCGTATTCCGCAAAACCTTCCGCCACCCAGCCCGGCATGCGTTCGCCGACCGCGATCAACTTGGCACGCACGCGCCGTTACTCAGCCGGCATTGGCTGCTTCTGCGTCGGGGGCTTGATCGCCCACGGTCCACAGGCGTTCCAGCCCGTAGAACTCGCGGATGCGCGGCAGCATCACGTGGACGATGATGTCGCCGAGATCCACCAACACCCATTCGGCCTCGGCCTCGCCTTCCACGCCCAGCGGCAGCATGCCCGCGCGCTTGGCGTATTTGACGACTTCGTCGGCGATGGACTTGACGTGGCGGGAAGAGGTGCCGGACGCGATGATCAGCAGGTCGGCGATGGAGGTGCGGCCGCGGACGTCGATTTCGCGGATATCACGCGCCTTCAGTTCATCGAGGGCGGCGAGCACGCGGCGGCGCAGGATTGCAAGGGTGGGTGTGCTGTTGACAGCAGCGGCGGTGGAGCGCGACGCGTTTTGGTGGGTCAAGTTCTCGAAGGCCTCGGCCTTTGGTTGGCGCGCGTGGGTGCGCGACTCCAGTATGCGCGGATGGCGGTCGGTTGCAAGTGGCCTGCCTGAACCGCCGGCCGACCACTGTCAGGCAGCTCCGTTGGATCACTTTTGCCGGTACGGCTGCAGCAAGGCCGGATCGTCCAGCACCGCCTGCGGCACCAGCCAGCGCGGTTCGCGACCGTCCGCCAGCAACGCGCGGATGCGGGTGGCGGAAATACCCAGTGCGGACACCACCATGTTCAGCACGCAACCGGCGGGGCCATCGCGCAGACCGGCGATGTCGCCCACGGTGCGCGACGCCACTTCGGCCGCAAGCTCGTCGGGCATCGCCGGAATCTGCGCGGGCCGCGTCAGCACGCACATGTGCGCGAGGTCGAACAATTCGTGCCAGCGATACCACTCGGACAAACCGGCGAACGCATCGGCGCCGATCAGCAGCACCAGCGGGCGCCGATTGCCGATTTCCGCGCGCAAAGACGTCAGGGTATCGAAGGTGTACGACGGGCCTTCGCGCTCGAGTTCGCGCGGGTCGAGCGCAAGGCGATCCTGCCCCGCCAGCGCGGCGCGCAGCATCGCGGCGCGTTCGGCGGCGCTGGCGACCGGCTGCGGCCGATGTGGCGGAATCTTGGCCGGCACGATGCGCACTTCGGCATCCAGCGCTTCGGAGGCTTCCCACGCCGCGCGCAGGTGCCCGATGTGGATCGGGTCGAAGGTGCCCCCGAAGATCGCGAGCGGACGCGCGGACATCACGCGGCCAGCAGTGTTGCCGCGGTGCGCGGCGCGGCGATCGCCACCAGCAGGCGTTCCATCTCGCGCCAGGGATCGCCCCATTCGCGGCCCTTGGCCATGCGGTCGATGCGCGCGCATTCGGCAAGGCAGCGCCGCCAATGCGCGTTGCCGCGCCCTGCCCGCTTCAACGCGCCCGCGAACAGTTTCTGGCGCGCGGGCCACATGCCGTATTCGTTGCGCACCGCGCTCGCGAAATCGGATGCCGAGGAAAGCCGCAAGGCAAGGTCGAGCTGGTTGAGCAGCCAGCCCAGCATGGGGATCACGTCCTCGCCTTCCGCGCGCAGACCGTTCAATATCTTGAGGGCGCGCGCCGCGTCGCCACCGAACGCCGCATCGGTCAGCTTGAAGACGTCGTACACCGCGTTGTCGGCGCCCAGCGATTCCAGGTCTTCCGCGCTGACCGCGCCGCCAGCACGCTGTGCCGCCAGTTTGTCGATTTCCTGCGCGATCGCGAGCAGGTTGCCTTCGGCGCGTTCCGACAGCAGCGCCACCGCGTCTTCACCTGGTGCAAAACCTTTCGCACGCATGCGCGCGCGAATCCAGTCGGGTAGCTGATCCAGACGCGGCGCGCGCAGCCACGCGTACACGCCGGCGCGCTCGATCGCCTTCACCCACGCCCCCTCGTGTTTCTTGCTCCATTGCATCGCGCTGATCAACAACAACGTGTCCGGCGCGGGCGCCTTGCACCATTCGGTGATCGCGGCGGCCCCGTCGCGATCGGGCTTGCCGGTGGGCAGGCGCACCTCGATCAACCGGCGCGACGCGAACAACGAAAGGCTGGCGCCGCTGCGCGCCAGATTGTTCCAGTCGAAATGCGCCTCGACGTCCAGCACTTCGCGCTCGGCAAATCCTGATTCGCGCGCACGCGCGCGCAATGCATCGCCGGCTTCCTGCAATTGCAGCGGCTCATCACCGGCCAGCAGGTACACCGGCGCAAGCTCGCGCTTCGCCAGTGCCTTCAAAAATTCTTCGAACGCGTCGGCCACGATTCAGTCCGCGCTGGAAGCGGACGCAGGCACCGCAACGCGGGCAGCGGAACTTGGCACACCCGCTCGCGACGCTGCAGCAGGCATGCCAAGGTGTGCCTGCGCTTCCAGGCGGCGCATCACCGCATCGGTCATCTCGCGCACCAGGCTGCGCTGGATCGCTTCCGTCTCGCTGGAAATCGCCGAAAACTGGGTCTGGTCGATCGCGAATTCGTGCGACAGCGACAGCGACTGCATCGGAATGACGGTATTGCCGTTGCCGTCGGTCAAGGTGAATTGCACGTCGAAACTCACCACGTACTCGCCCACGCGTTGAACCGCGCCGCTGGTCAGCAGGCGCGAGCCGAAGGCCGCGACCGGCACCGACAGCGTCGCGACGCCCTTGGCGGGCGCATCCAGCACGTCCACCTTGCCGGCGCGCAACGCACCCGCCAGCGATCGCGTGAATTCGCCGCCGCCGCTGATCTGCAGGTAGACCTGCTGCTGCATCACCACCGGCAGTGCGGCGCTGCGGCGCAGGTGGAAACCGCAGCCGGCGAGCGCGGCCATGCCCGCAACGCACAGTAAAACCAGCAACCATTGCCTGCGGCGCATTACGAACGCTCCGAAACCTGTCGGGACCAGCGCGAAGGATAGCAGTGACGCCCCGGACCACGCGCTTTGGAAGGACCCTCGGGGGAGCCGTCGCGACGAAACCGGCAGGGACTGCCGATCTGAACGCCGAAACGGCCCGAAGGGCGAGCGGCATGAATGTGGCGAGTAGCGCAGCAGGTTATCCGAAGGTTCTCAGCCGACGACAATATTCACGATCTTGCCCGGCACCACGATCACCTTGCGCACGCTCTTGTCGCCGATGGCCGCAATTGCGCCCGGCAACGCGCATGCGGCGGTTTCCAATTGTTCGCGCGGCGCATCGGGCGCGGCTTCCAGCGTGCCGCGCAACTTGCCATTCACCTGCACCGCCAGCGTCACGCAGTCGCGCACCAGCGCAGCCGGATCGGCCTTCGGCCACGGCACGTCCTCGATCAGGGTTTCGCCATGACCCAGCACCTGCCACAAGGCGTGGCTGGCGTGCGGCGTGAACGGGTTCAACAGCAACACCATCGCTTCCAGTGCCTCGTGGCGCAGCGCGCGACCGGCGTCGCCCATGTCGTCGAACTTCGACAACGCGTTCAGCAGTTCCATCAGCGCCGCGATCGCGGTGTTGAAATTGCGCCGGCGGCCGATGTCGTCGCCAACCTTGGCGATGGTTTCGTGCAACTGGCGGCGCAGGGCCTTTTGCGTCGGGTTCAAGGTCGCCGGATCGATTTCATCGCCAGCGTTCCCCCCATCGGCCGTGCGGGCCACTTCCCCCGCGAGCGGGGGAAGATAATCGGTGCGACCTTCGGCCGCGACTTTCATTCGGGGATGATCCGGTTGCGAGGCATGGGTCACGACCTCTCGCCAGAATCGGCGCAGGAAGCGCGCCATGCCTTCGACGCCCGCCTCGTTCCATTCCAGCGACTGGTCGGGCGGCGAGGCGAACATCGAGAACAGCCGTACGGTGTCGGCGCCGTACTTGCCGATCATTACCTGCGGATCGACGCCGTTGTTCTTCGACTTCGACATCTTCTCCGACGCGCCAATCTGGACCGGTTGCCCGTCGGCCTTCAAGATCGCGCCGACAACGCGACCCTTCTCGTCGCGCTGGATGTCGACATCGGCCGGATTGATCCACGTCGTGTCGCCGTTTGCGTCCTCGCGACAGAACGTTTCCGCCACCACCATGCCCTGGCACAACAGGTTGGTCGCGGGTTCGTCCGAATGCACCAGCCCCGCGTCGCGCAGCAGCTTGTGGTAGAAGCGGAAGTACAGCAGGTGCAGGATCGCGTGTTCGATGCCGCCGATGTACTGGTCGACCGGCAGCCAGTAATTGGCGCGCGCGTCGATCTGCGTCGCCGCGCCGGGCGAGGTGTAGCGCGCGTAATACCAACTCGACTCCATGAAGGTGTCGAAGGTATCGGTTTCGCGTTCGGCCTGACCGCCGCATTCGGGGCAGGTCGTCTTGCGCCATTCCGGATCGGACTTCAGCGGTGATTGCACGCCACTGAAGGCGACATCTTCGGGCAGCTTCACCGGCAGCTGGTCTTCGGGCACCGGCACCGGGCCGCATTGCGGGCAATGGATGATGGGGATCGGGCAGCCCCAGTAACGTTGCCGCGACACGCCCCAGTCGCGCAGCCGCCAGTTCACCTGCCGCCGGCCGCGGCCTTCGCGTTCGAAACGTTCGGCCAGCGCATCGAAGGCCTGGCGATAATCCATGCCGTCGTAGTCGCCGGAGTTGACCAGCGTGCCGTGCTCGAGGAATGGGCCTTCGGTGATGATGCGGTTCTCGAATTCCTCTGGCAGGTCTTCGACGGGTCGTGGTTCGGCCACGTCGATGGCCTTCGACTGGCCCAGCGCCGCACTCATCGCGTCGGTGTTCTCGGCCGCGTCGCGGCCGAGTTCGCGGATCGCATCGCGGATCGGATCGCTGACGATCACCATCCGGATTGGCAAGTCGTATTTGGTCGCGAATTCCCAATCGCGCTGATCGTGCCCCGGCACCCCCATCAACGCGCCGGTGCCGTAGCCCATCAGCACGAAATTGGCAATCCAGATCGGCACGCGCTCACCGGTGACCGGGTGCAATGCGAACAGGCCGGTATCCGCCCCGCGCTTCTCGCGGGTTTCCAGTTCGGCTTCGGAAACACCGCCATGCCGGCATTCGTCGATGAACCGCTGCAGCGCCGGATTGTTGCGCGCCGCCTCGACGGCCAGTGGGTGTTCGGCCGCGATCGCGAGATAGGTCACGCCCATCAAGGTGTCGGGCCGCGTGGTGAAGACTTCCAGCGATTCGCCACCCTCGACGTCGAAGCGGATTTCGAGGCCTTCCGAGCGCCCCAGCCAGTTCCGCTGCATGATCTTGACCGCGTCGGGCCAGCCCGGAAGCTTGTCCAGACCATCAAGCAATTCATCGGCATACGCGGTGATCTTGAGGAACCATTGAGGTATCTCGCGCTTCTCCACCACCGCGCCGGAACGCCAGCCGCGGCCGTCGATCACCTGTTCGTTGGCCAGCACGGTCTGGTCCACCGGATCCCAGTTCACCACGCTCGCCTTGCGGTAGACCAAGCCCTGTTTGAACAGCCGCACGAACATGCGCTGTTCGTGCACGTAGTACGACGGATCGCATGTCGCGAACTCGCGCGACCAGTCGATCGCGAAGCCCATCGCCTTCAGTTGCCCGCGCATGTGCGCGATGTTTTCGCGCGTCCACTTCGCGGGCGGGATGCCGCGCTTGATCGCGGCGTTCTCGGCCGGCAAGCCGAACGCATCCCATGCCATTGGCTGCAGCACGTTCATGCCCTGCATGCGCTGGAAACGGCTGATCACGTCGCCGATCGTGTAGTTGCGCACGTGGCCCATGTGCAGCGCACCCGACGGATACGGCAGCATCGACAGGCAAAAATATTTCTCGCGCGACGCATCTTCCTTCACCTCGAACGCGCGGGTCGCGGACCAGAACTTTTGCGCGGCAGCCTCGACGGCGCTGGGGCTATAGGCGCTGCGGTCGTGGGTTTCCTGCATGGCGGTGGTGCGACGGCGTCGATGGGTCGGAATGGATCAGCGTACCGCAGTGCAGCAAAAGCGCCAAGCATCTGCAGCGGATGCCACCGCACGACGGTGCGACTTCCGGCCTGCGACAAGCCCGCCACGGTGTGGTTATGATGCCCGGCTTTAACCGACCCGTGGGGAGACCATGCGTACCATCATTCGCCGACGCATCCGCAAACTGCCGCTGGCCCTCGCGGTCGCGGGCCTGACGATCACCGCACAAGCGGCCGAAGCGCCGACCGCGAGCGCGGCGCCGGCGCCCGCGCTGACGGTGATCCACTGCGCGCACCTCATCGACACGGTCGCGGGCAGGATGCTGGGCGCGACCAGCATCGTGATCGACGGCCAGCGCATCAAGGAAGTGGTGCCGGGCGCGGTGAATCGTGACGGCGCGAAAGTGATCGACATGCCGGCCAATGACACCTGCCTGCCGGGGCTGATCGATTCGCACACGCACTTGACGTCGCAGTTCAGCAAGTCCAGTTACAGCGACCAGTTCCGGCTGAACCCGGCTGACTACGCGATCCAGAGCACGGTGTATGCGCGCCGCACGCTCATGGCCGGTTTCACCACCGTGCGCAACCTCGGCGAAAGCGACAACTCATCGATCGCGCTGCGCAATGCGATCAACAAGGGCGAAGTCCCGGGACCGCGCATCTTCACCGCGGGCAAGTTCATCGGCACCACCGGCGGCCACGCCGACCCGACCGATGGTTATCGCTGGGATCTGCAGGGCGATCCGACGCCAAAGGACGGCATCATCAATTCGCCCGCGGATGCGTGGAAGGCGGTGCGCCAGCATTACAAGGACGGCGCCGACCTCATCAAGATCATGCCGTCGGGCGGCGTGCTGGATGAAAGTTCCAGTTCGGAAAACCCGCAGATGACGCTGGACGAGATCAAGGCCGTCGTTGCCGCCGCGCACGACTACGGTTTTACGGTGGCCGCGCACGCGCACGGCGCCGAGGCGATCCGCCGCGCCGTGATCGGCGGTGTCGATTCGATCGAGCACGGCACCTTCATGGACGATCAGGACATGAAGCTGATGAAGCAGCACGGCACCTGGTACGTGCCCACAATCATCGCCGGCGAGTTCGTGATGGCCAAGGCGAAGGAAGGCTGGTATCCGCCGCAGGTCGCGCGCAAGGCGCTGGAAGTCGGGCCGAAGATCCTGGCGACCGCGGGCAAGGCCTACAAGGCGGGCGTCAAGATTGCGTTCGGCACCGATGCCGGCGTGTATCCGCACGGCGAAAACGCGCAGGAGTTTGTGTATATGGTGCAGGCGGGCATTCCGCCGATGTATGCGATCCAGGCCGCGACCACGCACGCCGCGACGCTGCTGAAGCACCAGGACGATTTCGGCAGCGTCACCGCCGGCAAATATGCCGACGTGGTGGCGGTGCCGGGCAATCCGCTGGACGACATTTCGTTGATGAAGAAAGTGGACTTCGTGATGAAGGCCGGCACGGTGTACAAGCAGCACGGCGAGCCGACCGGTGCGGACGTCAAGTCCAGCCTTGGAATGTGAGGACGGCGCCTCCAGCTAGGGAAAACCGAACCTTCTCTCGTCATTCCCGCGAAAGCGGGAATCAAGCGACTTTGTTGATATCTTGAAAGCAAGTCACTGGCTCCCGGATATCACTTCGCGACTGCGTTTGCAGGATTGCAAACGCGAACGCCAAAGCGGCGCGTAGCGCGAACGCCATGGATGGCGCGAGTATTCCGGCAAGCCGAGCAAAAACAGAAGCGCTTCCGATCATCATGAATTTCAGACCCAAACCCGATGGCGCCGCCGCCCCCGCCGACACGTTCGTGTTCGAAGCGGGCGAAGCCAATTTCGAAACCGACGTCCTGCAGGCGTCCCTGCAGACGCCGGTGCTGGTGGATTTCTGGGCGACCTGGTGCGGGCCGTGCAAGACGCTCGGGCCGATCCTCGAGAAACTCGCCGGCGAATACGCAGGCGCGTTCCGGCTCGCCAAGATCGACTGCGACAAGGAACAACAGCTCGCCGGCATGTTCGGCGTGCGCAGCATCCCGACCGTGGTGCTGATCCAGGGCGGCCAGATCGTGGACGCTTTTTCCGGCGCGCTGCCGGAATCGCAGGTGCGCGAATTCCTGAAACGGCACCGCGTCGAACCCGCCTCGCGCGTCGAAGCGCCCGCGCAGGACGTCGACGACGACGACGCACCGGCTGAAACGCCCAAGGCCGCGGTGGCGCGCATCGAGAAGGCGCTGGCGGCCAATCCCGATGACGCCGCATTGAAGCTCGATCTCGCGCTCGCCAGGGCACGCGGCGGCGACACTTCGAACGCGCAGGCAACGTTGGACGCCCTGCCCGTCGGTCTGGCCGAGGACGATCGCGCCAAGGCACTCGCGGCGATCCTGGCGATGCAACAATCGCTCGCCGCGATTCCGCCGGCCACGGAATTGCTGGCGCGCGTCGAACGCGACCCGCGCGACTTCGCCGCACTGGATGGCTTGGGCGTGCGCCTGTTGCTGGGCGGCGATGCGGCGGATGCCATGCAACACTGGCTCGCGATCCTCGCGGCCGATCGTGGCTGGAACGACGGCCTTGCGCGCCGGCGGCTGGTGGACGCGTTCCGGATCGTCCACGACGACGCGCTGGTTTCCGCGACCCGCCGCAGGATGTCGTCGCTGCTGTTCTGACCCGGACGCACCGGGACAATCCACGACTTGGCGGCGGGAGCGGCGGCATGATGCGTGACTGGTTCCGGTACGAGCACCGCAGCGAACCGTTGATGCCTTGGCGGCCGTTCTTGCTGCGACGGGTCGGCAAGGCGCTGATCGCGATTGCCGCGATCATTACGGCCTCGCTGATCATCGGCATGCTGGGCTACCGGCTGGCCGAAGGCATGGGCTGGCTGGACGCCTTCCTGAACGCCTCGATGATCCTGGGCGGCATGGGCCCGGTGGACACGCTGCACACGGCCACCGGCAAGCTGTTCGCCGGCTTCTATGCCCTGTACAGCGGGTTGGTGTTGGTCGGCACGGCGGGCCTGTTGCTGGCACCATTCATGCATCGCCTGCTGCACCGGTTCCACCTGGAAAACCGTCACACGGGCGAAGACTGATCGCACCGCCTCACTCAAATCGCCGCCAAGGCCACCCTTCCAGCGTGCCGGACCGCCGGCGCGGCGCGTGCACGCGCGTAAGCGACCCGCTGGAATACTCGCAGGCCGCATGGATGACGATCGGAGATGGCCGGCCATGAACGACGGGGCACCGCTCGCGGAAGTGCCGGGCTACCGCTTGGTGCAGCCGACCGGGCGCGGCGGCGCCGCGACCGTCTATCAGGCGATGCAACGCTCGCTCGAACGGCAGGTCGCGGTGAAGGTGTTCGATGTCATCGACGCCAAAACCGTCGCCCGCTTCGAACCCCTGCTGCGCACGAATGCGCGGCTGTCGCATCCGAACATCCTGGGCGTGCACCAGATCGGACACACGACCGACGGCAAGTTGTTCCACTCGATGCCGTTCATGGTGAGCGCGGAATTGTCCTTGCATCATCTCCGCGCCAAGCCGCTGAAGATCGCCGCACTGCTGCGCGAAGTGCTCGACGCATTGGGCCACGCGCATCGACAGGGTATCGTGCATGGCGGCATCAAGCCGACCAACGTATTGTTCGACACGCGCGGACACGCGCGCCTCGCGGATTTCGGCATCGCGCGCTGCGCGGCGGAACTCGGCTTTCCGCATCCGGCCGCGGCGAACTACCAAAGTCCCGAGCAGGCACGCGGCCGGCCGCCCGGCCAGCGCTCGGACTTGTACAGCGTCGGCGTGCTGGCGTACCAACTGCTCACGGGCGCGCTGCCGTTCGAGCGCGAGGATGCGGTGGCGACCGCCGTCGCCCATATCGAACAACCCATTCCGCGACTGCCGCCGATGGTCGGCGCATGGCAGGGATGGATCGAGCGGGCACTGGCGAAGACGCCCGAGCAACGCTTCCAGAGCGCGCAGGAAATGATCGACGCACTGTCCGCGCTCGACGGTCGCGGCGCGAACACACCCCCGCCGCGCCCCCGATCGCGCGTGCGCATTTCCAAATGGACGTTCGCCGCCGCCGCATCGGTCGTGGCCGTCGCGGCATTGGCGGGCTGGGCGACATGGGGTCGTCAACGCGCAGGCGGCGCGCAATTTTTCGATCCGGCCGCAGCGGTTTCATCCGGCGTTGCAGCCTCAAGCACGCTCGCGCCCCCGGCGCCGGCGGACGCGAGCAGCGTGTCGCCGCTTGCGCAACGCATCCAGGTGTTGATCGCGCAAGCCAACGCCGCGCGCGCGGCCGGGCATCTATTCGCACCCACCGGCAACAATGCCGTGGAGCAATACCTCACCGTGCTGGTGTTGGAGCCCGGCAACGAGGCCGCCATTGAAGGTATCGATGCGATGCTGGCCACGCTTGGGCATCGGCTGGACGCGGCCTGGCGCGACGGCAAGCTGGATGAAGCGGTCACCCTGGTGAAGCGCTGCGATCTGCTCGCGGCGCACGCCGGATCGCTGGCAAGCCGTGGCTGGCGCACGTGGCGCAACGCCTTCGCAAGGCGCGTCGGCGCAGCCGCCGTCGCTGCAGCGAAAGCACGCGACGCGCGGCGGCTGGCGACGCTGAAGCCGCTCGCGAATGCATTGCCCGCGGTGTATCCGGCAGGCTTCGACTTCGCCGCGGCCGAACGTTATGCCACCAAACCTTCGGCGGGAACCCGTCTGCGCGATCGCGGCGGCCCGCTGCTGGTGTACGTGCCCGAAGCCGGCGCCGCGCCGGCTTTCGCGATCACCCGCGTCGAAGTGACGCGCGCCGACTACGCCGCCTTCGCGCGGGCGACGCACCGTCCTGCGTCACGCTGCCTCGAGGCCTACAACCTGTTTTCGCGCATGCGTCACCTCACCTGGCAGGCACCGGGCTTCGCGCAGGGCGACGATCATCCCGTGGTGTGCGTGAGCTGGGACGATGCCGTCGCGTATGCCGCGTGGCTGTCGAAAACGACCGGCGAGACCTACCAGCTTCCGGACGGCGACGAGTGGCTGCGCGCAGCGCATGGCATGCCAAGGGAAACCCCGTGCCGACTCGGCAACGTCGACGATGTCAGCCGCCGGAGCACGATGGACAATGATCGCTGGTCCTGCAGCGACGGCGCGGCGCGAACCGCGCCGGTCGGACGTTACGCGGCCAGCGCCGTCGGCGCCTACGACCTGTACGGCAATGTCAGCGAATGGCTCGCAGGCGGCAGCGCAGGCTCGCGCGTGTTCCGCGGACTTTCCTGGCGCGACGGCAGTCATCAGACGCCGCTCGGACGCCGCGGCACAGCCGACTCGGATGTCGGCTACACCAACGTCGGCTTTCGCGTGGTGCGGGTGATCGATTCAAAACACCCTGCACCGCCACCCGCTTCCGCTCATTGATGCTCCCCTGCGGCGGCGCGACCCCACCGCGGCCGGCGGCTGGCGAAACCGGCAGCGGGCAGTGCAGCGGGTATATCATCCGCTCGAGGAGCTGCAAGGCCGCCACGGAGGGCCGGGATCGATGGGAACCATCCCGTCCATCGTCACTGCAAACTCAAGCGCCGAACCGGATTCCGGGCGCCGCAACAACACCGGGCCTGCGTTTCGTCCAGCATTGTTCACAGGTGCGGGCGCCACGCCGCAGCCGGCCAAGCGCAAGCCGCCGCGCCCATGAACCTCGACGTCATACGCCCGACCGGCGCACCCGGTTACCGATTGGTCCGCTGGATCGGGGTAAGCGGTGCGGCGTCCGTATACGTGGCAACGGAGCTTCCGGGCGGACGGCCGACGGCGGTGAAGCTGTTCCGCCGCGTCAACGACGAAGGCCTCGTGCGCCTGGAACAACTCCTGCAGGCGAGCGCGCAGCTCTCGCATCCCAACATCGTTCGCGTCCAGCACATCGGGCGCACCGCCGACGGCCGCCTGTTCCATTCGATGCCCTTGCTGCTCGGTTTCGAACGCAAGCGCCACGACCTGCTCGGCAGGCCGCGTCGCATCGCCCCGCTGCTGCTCGAATTGCTCGACGGCTTGGGCCACGCGCACCGGCGCGGCATGGTGCACGGAGGGATCAAGCCGTCCAATGTGCTCTTCGATGAGCAAGGGCACGCACAACTCGCCGATTTCGGGATCGCGCGCTGCCTGGCCGAGCTCGGCCGCCTGCGCCCCGACGCGACGGGCTACCTGAGCCCCGAGCAGGCGCGCGGCGAGCCCCCCGGCCCGTGCTCGGATGTTTACAGCGTGGGGATACTGGCGTACGAGTTGCTGACGGGTTTATCGCCGGCTGAGGGCCGGCGACCTGCACCACCACGACTGCCGCCCGAAGCCATCGCCTGGCAAGTGTGGATGGATCGGGCACTGGCCGCCTCGCCGGAGCAGCGGTTCCAAGGCACACGGGAAATGGCCGACACCCTGGCCGCGATCGTCAGCGCGACATCCGGCCGCCGCGGGCACCATCCTGCCGCGCGAACCACCCAACGCGCCCGTGCGCCGAAGTGGACGGTCGCCGCTGCGATCGTGGCCGCGGCGATCGCGACGCTGGCCGGCTGGGCCGTGTGGAGGGGCTATCAACGGGTGGCCGCCACGAGCGTCGTCCCCGAGCCCGCAGTGGCGGCGACCGGGGCCATTCCGGCGTTGTCGACGACTGTCGCGCAGCCCGCACCGACATCATCCGCAGTGGTGGGCGCGGCGTCGCTGCTCGCAGAACGCGTGCAAGGCTTGATCACCGCGGCCGACGCGCTGCGCGCGCGCGGCCACCTGCTTTCGCCGCCGTTCCACAACGCCGCGAGCCACTATCTCGCGGCGCTTGCGCTCGATCCGGGCAATCCGGCCGCCACCGCCGGCGTCGACACGATGCTGGCAACGCTGCGCGGCCGGCTGGACGAGTCCTGGGACGACGATCGCGGGGCCGTCGAGGCTGCGGGCGCGTTGAAGCAGGGAGATGCGCTGGCGAAGTCCGCGGGTCGGTCTGCGCGCCACGCCTGGCGCAATTATCGGGACAAGCTTGCGCAACAGGTCGGCAACGCGGTCGCGCAGGCGGCGCGCGCGCACGATCCGCACAAAGTCGCGGCGCTGAAACCGCTCGCCCGCGCACTGCCCGCGAAATTTCCGGAGGGGCTCGATCTTGCCACGGCCGAACGCGTGGCGCGCACGCCCCGGGCGGGCGAGCACATGCGCGACCCCGGCGGTCCGTTGCTCGTGTACGTGCCCGCCGCCGGCAAGCTGCCTGCGTTCGCCATCGCGCAGGTCGAAGTTACGCGCGCCGACTACGCGATGTTCGCCCGCGCGACGGACCGGCGCGCTGCGAAGTGCCGCGAGGCCCATAACCCGTTTTCGCGGCTGCGCCATCTCAGCTGGCAGACGCCCGGTTTCACGCAGGCCGACGATGATCCCGCGGTGTGCGTGAGCTGGGATGACGCCGTCGCCTATACCGCATGGCTGTCGGAAAGGACCGGCCAGCATTACCGGCTGGCAAGCAGCAGTCAGTGGCTGCGCGCCGCGCACGGCATGCCGAAAGGCAATCCGTGCCAACTTGGCAACGTGGACGATGCCAGCCGCCGGAGCACGCTGGACAACGATCGCTGGCCGTGCAACGACGGCGCGTCGGAAACCGCGCCGGTCGGCCACTACGCCGCCAGCGCCGTTGGCGCTTACGACATGTACGGCAACGTCAGCGAGTGGCTGGCCGGCGGCACCCCGGGCGCACGGTCGTTCCGCGGCCTTTCCTGGCGCCATGGCAGCCACGAGACCGCGCTCGGCAGCCTCGGTACGGCCGATTCGGACATCGGCTACACCAGCGTGGGTTTCCGCGTGGTGCGCGCGATCGACGGAGCGCCGCCGGCGGTTTCCGGCCGCTGAGTTTCACCACAGCACAGCCGACAGCGTCGATGGGCGGGCATGACTTGCGGCGCATGGCCGCGCAACTGCCGCGGCGCATACTGGGCGGTCCCTGAGCGTTTGCGCCCAGTTCGCCCAGACCAGCCGGGAATCGTCCATGAAAGCCAATCGTCTCGCCGTTGCCCTCGCGTCTTTGCTGTTGTGCAGCGCCCCCGCGTTCGCGGCCCCTCCTGCCAACAGTGCGGCCCAGAGCAGCGC
>DATCSF010000033.1:0-16773 GCA_036568625.1 Rhodanobacteraceae bacterium
ACCGGCAAGCTGCCGGAAGGCGCGACCGCCACCGACCTGGTGCTGACCGTGACCCAGATGCTGCGCAAGCACGGCGTGGTCGGCAAATTCGTGGAGTTCTTCGGCCCCGGGCTGCAGCACCTGCCGCTGGCCGATCGCGCGACGCTCGGCAACATGTCGCCCGAATACGGCGCGACCTGCGCGATCTGCCCGATCGACCAGGAATCGCTCAACTACCTGCGCCTGTCGGGCCGCGATCCTAAGCACATCGAGCTGATCGAGGCCTACGCCAAGGCGCAAGGCATGTGGCACGACGAGAACACGCCGCAGGCCGAATTCAGCGCCGTGATCGAATTGAACCTCGCCGACGTCAGGCCTTCATTGGCCGGCCCCAAGCGCCCGCAGGATCGGGTGCTGCTGACGGATATGCGCCAGAGCTATCACGCCGCGATGGACGCGCTCAACACCGGCAAAAAGGACACCCGCTGGGACAAGCAGAAGGAACGTTTCTTGAACGAAGGCGGCAGCACCGCCGTCGGCCGCGCCGAGAGCCAGAACGAGCCCGCACCGGAAGTCTGCCTCGATAACGGGCATTGCGAACTGGAAGACGGTTCGGTGGTGATCGCCGCAATCACGTCGTGCACCAACACTTCCAACCCGGCCGTAATGATCGGCGCCGGACTGCTGGCGCGCAAGGCAGCCGAGCGCGGCTTGGCGCCCAAGCCATGGGTCAAGACGTCCCTGGCGCCGGGCTCGAAGGTCGTCACCGATTACCTCGAAGCCACCGGCCTGATGAAGGACCTGCAGAAGCTCGGCTTCTTCCTGGTCGGCTACGGCTGCACCACCTGCATCGGCAACTCCGGCCCGTTGCCCGAGGACGTCAGCAAGCGCATCACCGACAACGATTTCGCGGTCGCGTCGGTGCTGTCGGGCAACCGCAACTTCGAGGGCCGCATCCATTCCGAAGTGAAGATGAATTACCTCGCCTCACCGCCGCTGGTGGTGGCATTCGCGATCGCGGGCACCATCGACATCGATCTGTCGAAGCAGCCGCTCGGCAAGGACAAGACGGGCAAGGACGTTTACCTGAAGGACATCTGGCCGAGCAACAAGGAAATCGCCGACCTCGTCGCGAGTTCGGTGTCGGCCGGCATGTTCTCGAAGAACTATGCAGATGTCTTCAAGGGCAGCGCGGAATGGAATGCGGTGAAGTCGCCCGATGGCGACCAGTACGCGTGGGACGAGAAATCGACCTACATCAAGAACCCGCCCTACTTCGAGGGCATGACGATGGACCTTCCGAAGCACACGGACGTCAAGAACGCATATTGCATCGGCCTGTTCGGCGATTCCATCACCACCGACCACATCTCGCCTGCTGGCGCGATCAAGAAGGATTCGCCCGCCGGCAAATACCTGATGGCCCGCGGCGTCGAACCCAAGGACTTCAATTCGTACGGTTCACGGCGCGGCAACGACGATGTGATGGTGCGCGGCACCTTCGCCAACATCCGCATCAAGAACAGGCTGCTGGACGGCGTGGAAGGCGGTTTCACGATGCACGTGCCCAGCGGCGCGCAGATGTCGATCTACGACGCGGCGATGAAGTACAAGTCGGAAAAGACGCCGCTGATCGTGATCGCCGGCAAGGAATACGGCACCGGCTCGTCGCGCGACTGGGCGGCCAAGGGCACGCTGTTGCTGGGCATCGAAGCGGTGATCGCGGAAAGTTTCGAGCGCATCCATCGCTCCAACCTGGTCGGCATGGGCGTGCTGCCGCTGCAGTTCAAGGACGGCGAGAACGCCGCAAAATTTGGTCTGACCGGCAAGGAAACCTTCACCATCAGCGGCATCGATGGCGGTGACGCCAAGACCGCGCATGTGGTTGCCACGTCCAACGACGGCAAGAAAACCGAGTTCGACGTGCGCGTGATGTTGTTGACGCCCAAGGAGCGCCAGTTCTACAAGCACGGCGGCATTTTGCAATACGTGCTGCGCGACTTGGCGAAGAAGGCGGCCTGAGACACAACCCGCTTTCATCCCGTACGAGGCGGGTTGGCACCCGCCCTACGGGAAAATCGCGAGGCTCTAGGGCGGGAGTATCCCGGACTGGTCCGGGAGAATCCCGCCATGTGCGCCCACTTCGTCGGTCCGCACGCGATCACCGCCGCGACCAAACTGCGCTGTAGCACTTCCAATCGCCGCTTTCGCGGCGCCAAGCGGTAGTCATCGCGTAGATGGCTGACTGATCGGGCAGCAGGTCACCCGTCTTGCCGCCGGTCAGCACCAGATTGAACTTCGCGAGGATGCGGTCGCCTTTGCGCTCGAACGAGACCGGTCCGATCAGCACACCGGTCTTGTCCTGCCGCAGTGCGCGCAGCGCCAGCAGGCGATGCAGGCCGCGCTTGTCGAAATCGCCGCCGTTGCCGGTGAAGTCGTCGCTGACGCTCTCCAGCACACCAGATACATCATTGACTCGCGCCGCAGTCGCGGCCGCGTCGATCGATCGCCGGATCTGTTGTTCCGCCGGCGTGCGATGGCAGGACGCAAGCACGCACATGGCCAATATCAGGCAGGCGGCGTACACGATGCGGCGCGTCGTCACGTTGCGCGTACCCGCGGACTTTCGATTCGCAATCATGGAGTTCCCCGCCGCGGAAATTGCCGCAATGCAGCTTGCCGCTTTCGCGCGTATCGTGCTCCAATGCCGTGAGCCCGCGCAACCCGCAACACCGGACAGGAGGGAACATGGCCGATCCGCGCCCCTGGCTGGCGCACTACCCGCCCGGCGTGCCCGCCGAAATCCAGGCCGATGCCTCGCCGTCGATCGTCGCGATGTTCGGCGAGGCGTGCGCGCGCCATCCGCGGCGCCCCGCCTATTCAAGCTTCGGCGTGACGCTGACCTGGTCCGAGCTGGACAGCGAGAGCGCTCGCTTCGCGGCGTTTCTCGCCAACGAATGGAAGCTCGGCAAGGGCGATCGTCTCGCGATCATGCTGCCCAACCTGCTGCAGTATCCGATCGCCTTGTTCGGCGCCCTGCGCGCCGGTCTCACCGTCGTCAACGTCAATCCGCTGTACACCGCGCGCGAGCTGCAGCACCAACTCGAAGATTCCGGCGCCACCGCCATCGTGGTGCTGGAAAACTTTGCCGCGACGCTGCAGGAAGCCATCGACCAGACGCGCGTCGAGCACGTGATCGTCACATCGATCGGCGACCAGCTTGGTTTTCCGAAAGGACCGCTGGTCAGCTTCGCGGTCAAGCACCTCAAGAAAATGGTGCCGCACTGGTCACTGCCCGGGCATCTGCGCTTCGGCGACGTGCTGCATCAGGGCACTGGCCTGCCGGCGCCGAAGGTGTCGCTTGGTCGCGACGACATCGCGTTCCTGCAATACACCGGCGGCACCACAGGCGTCGCCAAGGGCGCGATGCTTACCCATGGCAACATGGTCGCGAACACACTCCAGCTCGCCGCCTGGGTGGGCGACCTGTTCACCCAGGGCGAGGAACAGATCGTCACCGCGCTGCCGCTGTACCACATCTTCTCGCTCACGGTGAACGCGATCCTGATGGTGTATTTCGGCGGCGAGAACGTGCTGATCACCAATCCGCGCGACATCCCGGCGTTCGTCAAGACGTTGAAGAAGCACCGCTGGAGCGCGATCACCGGCGTCAACACCTTGTTCAATGCGCTGCTCAATCATCCGGATTTCGCGTCGCTCGATTTCTCAAAGGTAAAATTTGCCCTGGCAGGCGGCATGGCCGTGCAACGCGCCGTGGCCGAGCGCTGGAAGAAGGCCACCGGCATTCCGCTGATCGAAGGCTACGGCCTCACCGAAACTTCACCGGTCGTCACCGCCAACCCGCTGGACATCAAGGACTACACCGGTGCGATTGGCATGCCGTTGCCTTCGACCGACGTGGTGCTGCGCGGCGAAGGTGATCGCACGATGCCCCCTGGCGAACCGGGCGAACTGTGCGTACGTGGCCCGCAGGTGATGAAGGGCTACTGGAATCGTTCCGACGAAACCGCCGAGGTACTCGACGCGGACGGCTGGCTGCGCACCGGCGACATCGCGCGCATGGACGAAAAGGGCCTCCTGTACATCGTCGACCGCAAGAAGGACATGATCCTGGTGTCGGGGTTCAATGTTTACCCGAACGAGATCGAGGACGTGGTCGCGCATCACCCCGGCGTGCTGGAAGTGGCGGCGATCGGCGTACCCGACGAGCACTCCGGCGAAGTGGTGAAGCTGTTCGTGGTGAAGAAGGATCCGGCGCTGACCGAGGCCGCACTGAAGCAGTACTGCCACGACGAGCTGACGGGCTACAAGCGACCCAAGTACATCGAGTTCCGCAAGGAACTGCCCAAGAGCAATGTCGGCAAGATCCTGCGGCGCGCGTTGCGGGATGCGGAAACCAAGCAAGCAAAACGGTGACCACCATGCCCACGCTGGATATCGATTCTGTGCCTCGCCACACCGGTTGCGGCTATCCGCCACCTTTCAACCGGCCCTGTCTGGAACGCGTGCGGCAACGACTTGGCGACGCCGGCGGCTTGAGCGATTTCGGCGTGAACCTGCTGGAACTGCAACCTGGTGCATGGTCGAGCCAGCGCCATTGGCATTCCGCCGAGGACGAATTCGTGTGGGTCCTGGAAGGCGAAGTGACGCTGGTCGACAACGCCGGCGAACACGTCCTGCGCGCCGGGAAATGCGCCGCCTTTCGCAAGGGCGATCGCAATGGCCATCACCTGGTCAACCGCTCGGGAGCGGTCGTGCGCTGCCTCGAGGTCGGCTCGCGCAGGCCCGACGAGGATGATTGCGACTATCCCGATATCGACCTGCACATCGGTCCGGGGCGCGATGCAGGATATATCCACAAGGACGGTACGCCTTTTTTGTGATCATCCCTGATCGTTGCGTCATCGAGCTGTCTGCTGAACGACCGTCCTGATCAATGAAGGCCAGAACCGCCATCCGCGGCCCGGCTTTCACGACAGCCGCGTCGAAGAAACGGGCCGCACCCGCTTCGACACCCTGAGTCTTTCGGCTGAATCCCCGCCCAATTTTCCATGAACGCTCCGCGACCGCGGATGCCGCATCCGTCAACAAGACGCGTAGCATCGCGTTCCAATGTATGGGGCCACTCCGGCCCGTTCGGAGAATCCACCGTGAACCGCATCGCGACTACTTTGCTCGTTGCAGGTCTCATGGCCGCGCCGATGCTGGCGCTGCCGCCAATTGCCACGGCCGCGGTCAGCATCGGCATTTCCGTCAACCTCGCGCCGCCGCCGCTGCCCGTCTATGCGCAACCGATTGCGCCGGGACCGGGTTACATCTGGACTCCTGGTTACTGGGCGTGGGATCCGGCCTACGGCTACTACTGGGTGCCGGGCACCTGGGTGATGCCGCCGGCAGTCGGCTTGTTGTGGACGCCGGGCTGGTGGGGCCGGTCGGACGGCTATTACCGCTGGCATGCTGGCTACTGGGGTCCCCGCGTCGGCTTCTATGGCGGCATCAACTACGGATACGGATATTTCGGAACCGGCTACGTGGGCGGCGAATGGCGTGGACGCGACTTCTACTACAACCGCGCCGTCAACAACATCAACGTCACCAATATCCGCAACGTGTATGTCAACAGGACCGTGATCAACAACGTCCGCGTGAACCGGGTCAGCTACAACGGCGGTCGTGGCGGCCTGACCGCGCGACCTTCGGCTGCGCAGCGTACCTATGCCAACCAGCGCCGGTCTGGCCCCACGCCGATGCAGGCGCGGCAGCGCGAAGCGGCAATGCGCGATCCGGCGCAGCGCGTCAAGTCCAACCGGGGCCGGCCGGCGGTGTTCGCTACCCAACGTGTCGGGCATTTCAGCGGGCCGCATGCGGTACGCGAGTCGGGCACGCCGCGGCAGCGCAGCATGGCCCACCCGGAAAACCGCAGCGGGCGCTTCGTGCAGGCGCCGCACGATCGTGCGACGACACCGCAGCGCGAGCCCATGAACGCCGCGCCGAATCGTCCCGAACGCGGACGTGCTGTGGCGCCACCGCGCAACGAACGCGCGCCGGCCAGCGCGCCGCGCCCGGAGATGCAACGTGCGTACCCGAACGCCCGCCCGCAACCGCAGATGCGGCGTGAGCAACGTTCGCGGCCGAATGCCATGCAGCAACCTCCGCCGCCGCATAGCGGACAGGGCGCGCCGCGTCACCAGCCGCAGGCGCGCGGGAACCACGGCAAAAAGCCGCCGCCGAAGGACAAGGACGGACATTGATCCATCAATGCGGCAACAAAAACGAGGCGCGGAATCCGCGCCTCGTTTTGTGGGACATCGTCGTGCCGCTCAGTCCTCGTCCCAGGATTCCAGCGTATCGGCGTAGCCGCCCAGCAGGGTCCAGAGCGCCGGCTGCGCGTCCTCGGGGATGCGCGCGAACGCCAGCGCGATGTGCTCGGAGGTGACACGCACCACTTCGGCCATCAGATGAACGTTCACGTCATCGCCGAACAGCATGTCCAGCACCCAGACTTCACCCGCTTGCCCGTGCCACTCGGTGGGACGCGACAACCTGACGCCGGTCGCCGAAATATCCGCGAGGTCGGTTTGCCATACGTCGCCGCGCCGGCTCATCAGCACCGCGGTCTGGCGTACCATCCGCGCGTGCCGCACGTGAGCGTCGGCAACCTGATCCGGTTTGTGGTCACTCACCACGTCGAACATTCCCCTGTCACCTCGCGTTTTACGTCCCCGCCGCCAAAACGGCAAGCATCCCCGCGTTACACCCCCATTTTCAAAGCAAGTTACGGGCCAACCAACCGAGGCTGGCCTCTGGACTTGTCGCGCATTCGGTCTTACCCTAGGCAATGTATGGTCGGTGCGAAGTTCGCCGGCCCGTTCGCGGCGCTCACCGCAGCCGCGGCTGGCTCCGTCCAGTGGCAGTTCCTCGCTTGCGAACACGGGATTTCGGGGATCTCCGGTTCGCGGCATGCGAGACGCTGCAGCACCAACCTCGATCCATGCCATGTGGGCCGACGCGATGCGACGCCGGGCCGTATGCAATCCGGTTTGATGCAATTCGATTCGATGTAATCCGATTCACGCGCGGACTGAAATCGAATCCACCGTTCCCGACCGGCGGGCGCGATGGGATTCCCGTAAAGCCGCGCCTCCGATGTGCCAGGGCATATCGCCAACCACGAGCGAACTTCGCCAACCCGCGGATCGCGGCAACGAATGCCAGCGATCCGCTCCAGACAAGTGCCGAATGAGCACCGAACCACTGCCAACCGAAACCGCATCCCGCCCGCAAGAGCCGCCTCCCGGCGCGGAGACCCCGCGGCAGGAGGAGATGCCGCTGGCGGTGGTGCACGGCCAGCCCGTCCTGCAGATCCCGCAGGACCTGTACATCCCGCCCGATGCGCTGGAAGTGATCCTGGAAGCGTTCGAGGGACCGCTGGACCTGCTGCTGTACCTGATCCGGCGGCAGAACCTCGACATCCTCGACATCCCGGTTGCCGAGATCACCCGCCAGTACATGGATTACATCGAGGTGATGCGCGAGATGCGGCTGGAGCTCGCGGCCGAATACCTGGTGATGGCGGCGATCCTGGCCGAAATCAAATCCCGCCTGCTGCTGCCGCGGCCGCCGCAGGAGGAAGGCATCGAGGGTGACCCGCGTGCCGAACTGGTGCGCCGCCTGCAGGAATACGAACGCTTCAAGAAGGCGGCCGAAGACATCGACACGTTGACGCGCATGGAACGCGATCTCGACAATGCGCAGGCGTTCGTGCCGGATCGCGCGGTGGTCAAGCTTCCCCCGCCGGTGGACCTGCGTGAAATGCTGCTGGCATTGCGCGACGTGCTGCACCGAGCGGAGCTGTATGGTCACCATGAAGTGGAACGCGAACCGCTGTCGGTGCGCCAGCGCATGGGCGACGTCCTGCGAAGCTTGAGCGACGGCGCATTCCATCGTTTCGAAACCCTGTTCGAAGCAGCGGAAGGCAAGCTCGGCGTGGTGGTGACCTTCCTGTCGTTGCTGGAACTGGCCAAGGACCGCCTGGTCGAGATCATGCAGGAAGCGCCGCTGGCGCCGATCTACCTCAAGGCGCTCGCCACCGTGGAAACGACGGATTGACCTGCTTTCTTTGGACAATGCGCTCAGTGAGGCGTAAGTGGAACAAGAAAAACTGAACAACATCGTGGAAGCCGCCCTGCTCGCGGCCCAGCAACCGCTGACACTGCCTATGCTCGCTGCGTTGTTCCACGAAGAAGACGGCGTCGGCCACGAGGACCTCGCGCGCGCCGTCGAAGCGCTGGCGCAAGCTTGCGAGGGCCGAGGCTTCGAACTGGTGGAAGTTGCCTCCGGCTTCCGCTATCAGGTGCGCGAGGCGGTACACGCCTGGGTCGCGCGGCTGTGGGCCGAGCGCCAGACGAAGTATTCGCGGGCATTGCTGGAAACCCTCGCGCTTATCGCCTATCGCCAACCGATCACCCGCGGCGAGATCGAGCAGGTGCGCGGCGTCACCGTCGCCTCGAGCATCATGCGCACGCTGGAAGAGCGCGAATGGGTCCGCGTGGTCGGCTACCGCGACGTGCCCGGCAAGCCGGCGTTGTTCGGAACCACGCGCCAGTTTCTCGATTACTTCAATCTCAAGTCGCTGGATCAATTGCCGACGCTCGCGGAAATCCGTGAAATCGCCGACCTCGACCCGCAGCTCGCGCTGGCAGCCGAACCCGCAAGCATCCAGAACGACACGCCCCCATTATCCGATCGAGCCGCCGACCCAGACGCCTCGCCGTCTGCCGATGCTCCAAGCACCACCGAGGATGCCGCATGAGTTCCACCCCACGTTCCCTCCTGACCCTGAGACGGTCGCCCGCACAAGCCGACGGCGCGCTGGAAGAACGTCTGCACAAAGTGCTGGCGAACGCCGGGCTGGGGTCGCGGCGCCTGCTCGAGCAGCGCATCGCGGAAGGAGAAATTCTGGTCAACGGACAACCGGCGCCGACGGGTTCCAGCGTGCGCGCGGGTGATCGGGTGGAAGTGGATCGCAAGCAATTCGTGGTCGCGACCGACCATCACGAGCACGCCCAGGTGCTGCTGTACCACAAGCCCGAAGGAGAATTGACCACGCGCGACGACCCTGAAGGTCGCCCGACCGTGTTCGAGAATCTGCCGCATTTGAACGGCTCGCGCTGGATCTCGGTGGGGCGCCTCGACGTCAACACCACCGGCCTGTTGCTGCTGACGACCGACGGCGAACTGGCGAACGCGCTGATGCACCCCAGCCACGAACTCGAACGCGAGTACCTGTGCCGCGTGCACGGCGAAGTGCCGGACGAGATGCTGGAGCAACTGAAAGCCGGCGTCGAACTGGAAGACGGCCCCGCGCGTTTCGATGAAATCCACGTGGTCAGCCGCGGCGGCAGCCACTGCTGGTTCCGCGTGGTCCTGCACGAAGGCCGCAACCGCGAGGTGCGCCGCCTGTGGGATTCACAAGGGCTGCTGGTCAGTCGCCTGAAACGCATCCGCTATGGCAATGTCGAACTGCCGCGCGGTTTGCGCCCGGGTCAGAACGAAACGCTCGGTGAAGACGCGGTCAAGTCGCTGCGCGAACTCGCAGGCGCGGGTCCCGTGCAGCCGACACTGACGCTGAAACCCGTGCTGCACCAGCGCAATGCCGCACGCGGCGTCACCGAAATCCGCCCGGCCAGCAACACGCCGCACGCGTGGACGGGCGTGCGCCACGACGAGGCGCGCGAACTCACCGCGTTCGATCGTGTACGGCCGGATGATTTCCCCAGCCGCGGCAAGCGCCGGCGCGGACCACCGCGCGGCGACGTCAACGGCAACGTGTTGAAGCCCGACAATCCCGCAAGGAAAAAACGCAAGAACAAGCGCGGCGTTGCGCCCGGGCAGGAACTGCCCTCGGTGCGCACCTGGTTTGCCGGCAACAAGCGTCCCGGTGGCGGACAAAATCGCGGTGGGCAAAATCGCGGCGGTCCGGGCGGCGGCAAGAATCGCGGCGGGCGTGGCGGAAGCGGCCCGCGGCGGGGCGGCGGCAACCGGGGCGGGAATGGCCCGTCCCGCGGTTGATTGTCCGACAAGGGAGATTGCGCATGCCTGCAAACCACACGATCACGATCTGGCACAACCCGCGTTGTTCCAAGTCACGCGGCGCGCTGGAGCTGTTGCGCGAACGCGGCATCGACCCCGTTATCGTGGATTATCAGGAAACCCCGCCGAGCGCAGCGGAAATTGAACGCACGCTGGCATTGCTAGGGCTGGAACCGCGCGAACTGATGCGCAAGGGCGAAGCGGTCTACGCCGAACTCGGGCTCGACAACGCCAAGCTGGCGCGGAAGCAGCTCGTCGACGCCATGGCCGCGCACCCGATCCTGATCGAACGGCCGATCGTATTCGCCAACGGCAAGGCCGTGATCGGCAGACCGCCGGAGAATGTATTCGCCATTCTGTAGGGGTGCACCATGCTCGGCCGCGTGTTGGAGCGCGCCACGCGCGCGGCCGCATGTTTTCCGAAGGCGCATTCGGTCACCCGCAACACATCGCGCACAACGGCCAAGACGGCGCGCCGCGCCGGCGCGCTCCTACAAAAGCTCGAACGCGTCGGCATCCATCCACGCAGGGAATTTTTCGCGAAATGCCGCAAGCGCCGCAGGATCCAGCGCTACGGTGACGACCTGCTCCTGCGCACCCAGATCCGCCATCGTCTGGCCGAGGAAATCCAGCACCGCGCTGTCGCCCGAATACGGCAACTGATTGCCATCCACGCCGACGCGGTTGACGCCAAGACAGTAGCTCAGGTTTTCGATCGCTCGCGCGCGCAGCAGTGTGCGCCATGCATGGGCACGCGCGGCTGGCCAGTTGGCCACGAACAGCGCCAGGTCGTAATCGAATCCCCGCCCCGCATCATGGCCGTTGCGCGAAAACACGGGAAACCTAAGGTCGTAGCAGACCAGCGGGCAGATCTTCCAGCCTCTCCATTCGACGATCAGCCGTTCGCGACCGGCGGCATAGCGCTTGTGCTCGTCGGCGTAACGGAACAGGTGACGCTTGTCGTAATGTTGGATCCCGCCGTCGGGCGTCGCGAACAGCAGGCGGTTATGGACGCCCTCGCCCACCCGCAACTGCACGCTGCCGGTGACGGCGGCATCGAGATCGCGTGCCTGTTCGCGCAACCACCCAACAGTTGGGCCGTCCATCGTTTCGGCGTTGTGGATGGCTTCGTTGGAAAAGCCGCTGGTGAAGGTCTCCGGCAGCACCACCAGATCGGTTTGTCCCGCGAGCGGCGCGATCAACGAACCATAGTAGGCGCGGTTGCCGACCGGGTCGTGCCAGCGGGTGGCGCCCTGGACCAGCGAGACCCTCAGATTTTGCATAGTCTTTCCGCCGCAACCTGCAGCGTTTCGCCGTTTTTGGCGAAGCAGAACCGCACCAGTTTCGCGTCCGGCGCGGTTTCGTAAAACGCCGACACCGGGATCGCCGCTACGCCCGCCTCGCGCACCATCCACTCGCAGAAATTCAGGTCGTCGGTGTCGCGGATCGCCGAATAGTCGGCCAACTGGAAATAACCGCCGTGCACGTCGGGAAGCTTGAAACGCGAACCTGCAAGCAGTTCGCGGAAGCGGTCGCGCTTGGCTTGGTAGAAGCTGGCCAAATCCTGCGCGTGCTGCGGATCATTCTCCATCACTTCGGCGAACGCGCACTGCGCCGGGTGGAAGGTGCAGAAGGTCAGGTACTGGTGGACCTTGCGAAATTCGGCCGTCAGCAGCTTGGGCGCGACGCAGTAACCGACCTTCCAGCCCGTGCAATGCCAGGTCTTGCCGAAAGATGAAATCACGAAACTGCGCTCGGCCAGCTCCGGCCGGCGCGACACGCTGAGATGAACGCGGCCATCGTAGATGATGTGTTCGTAAACCTCGTCCGAAATCACCAGCAATCCGTGCTGCGTGGCGATTTCGGAAAGTGCGTCGAGATCGGAGTCTGCGAATACCGCGCCCGACGGGTTGTGGGGACTGTTGACCATGATCATCCGGGTCTTCGGGGTGATCTCGTCGCGCACGCGCTGCCAGTCCACCGAGAAGTCCGGCAGCTTCAGCGGCACGTGCACCGTCTTGCCGCCAGCCAGCGCGATTGCGGGTTCGTAGCAGTCGTAGCAGGGATCGAGCACGATCACCTCGTCGCCCGCGTGCACCGCGCACGCGATCGCCGCGAAGATCGCTTCGGTCGCGCCCGAGGTCACCGTCACTTCCGTGTCCGCGCTGATGCGGCGGCCGTACAAGCGATCCACCTGCAGGGCGATCTGCTCGCGCAGCTTCGGGATGCCGCTCATCGGCGCGTACTGGTTGCGACCTTCGTCCATCGCGCGTGTCAGCGCGTCGCGCAGGTTCCGCGGCGTCTCGAAGTCGGGAAAACCCTGCCCCAGGTTCACCGCCTTGTGTTCCAGCGCGAGCTGGCTCATCACCGTGAAAATGGTGGTGCCGACCTTGGGCAGCTTCGTTTCGATTTGCATCCTTGGGTCTTCCGTTTGGACGGCCGAATTGTTTCGACTCGAGCCGCGCGATGTTAGCACGCAGCCGGCGGACTCTTCGAACGGCCTACGCGGGCGCGTGCTCGAATGCTTCGGCCAGAAAATCCACCAGTGCGCGCACCGCCGGCAGCATGCCGCGCCGGCTGGGATAGACGATATGCAGGATGCCTTGCGGCAGCCCCCATTCCGGCAAAACCACCCGCAATCGGCCGCTGCGAAGTTCTTCGACGCACGCTTGCTCGGGAACCCACGCGATCCCGATGCCCTGCAGCGCGGCCTCGATCAGCAGCCTGAATTCGCCGCTGATCAGCCGCGGCCGCACCAACACGCTCGTCTTGGCACAGGCACGATCGTACAGCTCCCATGTCTGGTCACCCTCATGCTCGAACACGCTCAGCACCGGCAGTGACGCGAGATCCTGCGGAACGCGCGGGCTGCCGTTTTTCGCGAGGAATTCCGGGCTCGCCACCAGCACCACGCGCTTGGGACCGAAGCTGCGCGCCACCAGTTCCGCGTCCGAATCCAGCTTGTCGCGCACGCGGATGGCCACATCAAAGCCCTCGCCGATCACGTCCACGCGTCGGTTGCTGGACAACACGCGCAACTGCACTTGTGGATGTCGAGCCAGGAATACCGGCAACAACGGCGCCAGCAGGCTCTGCGTCAACGATACGGGACAACTCAAGCGCACCATGCCGCGCGGCTCACCGCCCAGGGACACGGCATCCTCGGTCGCCGCGCGCGCCTCGCTCAACATCGCTTCGCAATGACGATAGAAGCGCTCGCCCGCTTCGGTGACCACGAACTTGCGCGTGGTCCGCTGCAACAGCCGCACGCCCAGCCGGTCCTCGAGTTGTGATACCCGCTTGCTCAGGCGCGACTTCGGTACGTGGAGTGCGCGGCTGGCGGCGGAGAACCCGCCCTGCTCGACCACGGCAGCGAAGAAGTACAAGTCGTTGAGGTCGGGCAAGGTTCCGTAGGCGACGGACACGGCGTTCTCCACGATGAACGATGCGTTCGGGTTTTGCCATCTTATCGAAGCGACGCGACGTTTATATGTTGTCGCGGTCGCCGCGAATGCGGCTCGAAAGGAGACGGCCATGAAACTGCTGCACATCGACTCCAGCGTGCTGGGCGGGAACTCGGCGTCGCGCAACCTCAGCGCCGCGATCGTTGCGCACCTGCGCGCGGAACAACCCGGCATCGAAGTCGTTCGCCGTGATCTCGCCGCGCAAACCCTGCCGCATTTCACGCCGGTTCTGGCCGAGGGCCATCCCTGCGTGGCGCGCAATGGCGAGATCCTCGATGAATTCATGGCCGCCGACCTCGTGGTGATCGGCGCGCCGATGTACAACTTCACCATTCCCTCGCAATTGAAGGCCTGGATCGACCGCATCCTGACCGCGGGCAAGACCTTCCGCTATACCGCAAACGGACCGGAGGGATTGGCCGGCGGCAAGCGCGTGATCGTCGCCTCTTCGCGTGGCGGTATCTACAGCGAAGGTCCGGCCGCGGCGGTGGACTTCCAGGAAACCTACCTCAAGCACGTGTTCGGCTTCATCGGCATTCGCGATGTCGAGTTCGTGCGCGCCGAAGGACTGAACCTGGGTGCCGAACAACGTGACGCCGCCTTGGCGCGCGCGCACCGGCAAATCGAAGGCGAACTGCGCGTCGCGGCGTAAGCTTCAAGGCCTCTCTCCCTTCGGGGAGAGGGGCATCACGCGACAATCCGCACGGGCACCGACTTCGCCGCCGGCGTCTTGCTGAACTTCGCATGGTGCGACAACGGAATCAGCGGATTGCATTCCGGGTAATAACCGCCCACGCAGCCGCGCGGAATGTCGAACGCGACCAGGCGCAGCCCCGCGACCTCGCGCTGCACGCCATCACCCGCGTCGGACACCAGCTTCACGATCTGGCCGTCGTGCAAGCCGAGCCGCGTGATGTCGTCCCGATTCATCAGCACCACCTCGCGGGTGCCCTCGATGCCGCGGAAGCGGTCGTCGTAACCGTACACCGTGGTGTTGAACTGGTCGTTGGAGCGCATCGTCATCAACCGGAAGCGATCCGGCGCGTCATCGAATCCGGTTGCAGTGAGCAAAGGCGGAACGATGAAGTTGGCCTTGCCAGTGTCGGTCTTCCACACGCGCTCCCGCGCGGAATTCGGGCGATGGAACCCGCCCGGCTGCCACATGCGTTTGTTGAAATCCCTGAATTGTTCCGGATAGGTCTGCTCGATCGCATCGCGGATCGTCGCGAAATCGTTCGCCCATGTGTCCCAGGGCACCTTCGGGTTGGGCGGCAGCGTGGCTTTGGCCAGCTCCGCCACGATGCGCGTTTCGGATTTGAGTTCCGGACTCGCAGGCGCGGCCTTGCCCACCGAAGCATGGATGCAACTGGTGGAGTCTTCGGTCGAAAGCACCTGTTCCTTGCCGTTCTCGACCACGCGCTCGATGCGGCCGAGGCACGGCAACAGAAAGGCCACCTCGCCGTTGACCAAGTGCGAGCGATTCAACTTGGTCGCGATCTGCACGGTAAGTCGCAACCCGCTCCATGCCGCATTGACGCGTTCCTGCTCCGGAATCGCACGCAGGAAATTGCCGCCGAGCCCGATGAAGGCGTGCACGCTTCCATCCAGCACACCTTCGCAGGTCTCGACGGTATTCAACCCCTTTTCGCGCGGTGGCTCGAATCCGTACTGCCGGGCCAGGCGATCCAGCGGCACCAGTGCGGGATCGTCGGCGATGCCGACCGTGCGCTGGCCCTGCACGTTGGAGTGCCCGCGCACCGGACACAGGCCTGCACCGGGCTTGCCGATGTTGCCGCGCATCAGCAACAGATTGGCGACCATGTGGATGTTGTATTCGCCGAGCACGTGCTGGGTCAGGCCCATCCCGTACACCCCGATCACCGCATCGGCTTGCGCATACACCTTTGCCGCATTTTCGATGGCGTCGCGCGCCAGGCCCGATGCGGCTTCGATATCGGCCCACGATTGCCCCCGAACGAATGCTGCAAAATCGTCGAAACCATGGCAATGCTGTTCGATAAATAGCTGATCTACAAAGCGCTGTGTGCCATTGCGTTGCGCTTCGTCATCCAATACCAACAACGCTTTGCACAACCCGGTGATCGCGGCGATGTCACCGCCGGCCTTGACCTGGTGATATTGCGTGGCCAGCGGCGTTTCTTTCCTCGCCAGCAGCTCGACCGGGCTCTGCGGATTGGTGAAGCGTTCCAGCCCGCGTTCGCGCAGCGGATTGAACACGATGATCGGCACACCGCGTTTTGCAGCCTTCTGAAGGTCATGGAGCATGCGCGGACTGTTGACGCCCGCATTCTGGCCGAAAAAGAGGATGCAGTCGGTCTTGGTGAAATCGTCCAGTACCACCGTACCCACCGCCGAGCCGACGCTCTTGCGCAACGCGACGCCGGTGGCCTCGTGGCACATGTTGGAGCTGTCGGGCAGATTGTTGTTGCCGTACAGCCGCGCAAGCAACGCGTACAGATAACTCGTCTCCAGCGAAGCGCGACCCGAGGCGTAGAACACCACCGATTTGGGATCGAGTTGTTTCAATTCCCTGCCCACCGCCGCAAACGCTTCGTCCCATTCGCACGGCACGTACTTGTCGATCGCGCGGTCGTAGCGCATCGGATGCGTCAGCCTGCCCTGCTGTTCGAGGTCGTGATCGCTCCAGTTCCGCAACTCGGTGCAGGTGTGCTGCGCGAAGAACTCCGGCGTGGTGCGCAAGCTGGTCAGTTCCCACGCACTGGCCTTGGCCCCGTTCTCGCAAAACTCGAAGGTCAGCGGCTTCTCGGGTTGCGGCCACGCACACGACACGCAGGTGAACCCGCGCGGCTTGTTCTGCCGCCACAGTTCCCGCACCGTCGATGGAATCGGTACTTTCTCGCGCTGCAGGATGGCCTTGACCGATTTGATCGAGCCCCAGCCGCCGGCGGGGCCGGGATACGGCCCGATCTTCGGTTTGCGTTCGTCGGCCATGGCACGCTCCGTTTGCGGGAGATGTCCGACAGTGTAGAACATGGCGGAGAGGGCGGGATTGCTCGGCTCATCCATGAGCCTCACCCCTCGCTGCGCTCGGGGCCAGCCTTCGGCTGTCCGAATTCGTTCCGGACGAATTCGTCGAACCCGATCTGGCGGAGAGGAAGGGATTCGAACCCTTGAAAGGTTTTCACCTTTGCAGGTTTTCAAGTATTCAGCGAGTGTGCCTCACGTAGCCTTACGA
>DATCSF010000034.1:0-3423 GCA_036568625.1 Rhodanobacteraceae bacterium
ACACCAGTCCGCGCCGCTGACTCGGCAACGGCAGCAATGCGACGGGGCCATCGTCGGTGAAACGTTCGAAGGCGCAATCGGGGACGTCGCGTTCGCACGCGACCGTGCAGACGAACAGGCTCTGGTAATAATCGTGGTGCTGAGCGCCGATGCCGGCCTGCGCGCGCACCAGCGAATCGCTGCCGTCGGCGCCGACCACCAGCCGCGCTTCGATCTCGCGTTCGCCATCGGCCACGGCCACGCGTGCGCGCCAACCCGCATCGGCTGGCGCCAATGAAACCAGCTTCGCCGGCGCGAGACGCTGGACATGCGTGCACACCCCGAGTTGCCGCTGCAGTGCGGCGCCCAACACGCGCCCCGGCACCACGCGACCCAAGGCATCGACACCGGCATCGTCGGCGCTCATCCGCAGCCGACCGAATTCGCCGGCACGGCTGACCTCGACGCGGCGAATCATGCCGGCAACCCCTTCGAGTTGCGGCCACACGCCGAGATTGCGCAGCGCATTCACCGATGCGCGCGCGAGTACCAGATTGCGATCGTCGTCGGATCCGGCCTGTTCATCCTTCGCAACGCGCGGCGGCGTGGCTTCCAGCAAGGTCGCGTTGCGTCCGGCGGCCTCCAGCGCCAGCGCGAGGCTCGCGCCCACCAGCCCACCGCCCACGATCAAGATGTCGGTGTGTTCCGTCATCTGAGGAATGATAGCCGGTTGATGCGGGTCAGCCCGCGGCGGCGTCCGTTTGCGCTAAGCTTTAACGCTAGACGCAACGAGGATGGATTCCATGTCGCAGCCCGCCCGCTCCCCGCAATCGGCCCTGCTCTCCCCCGGCACGCTGGTGCTGTGCGGGATGGTCGCCTTCACCATCGGGTACCGCCTGCTGGTGGACTACGCGGCGGGCGCGATGCCATGGAATTTCACGCCGGTGGAAGCGATGGCATTGTTCGGCGGCGCGTACTTCGCCGATCGCAGACTGGCGCTCGCAGTACCGCTGGTCGCGTTGTTCCTCGGCGACTGCTTCATCGGTTTCTACGGCTGGATGATGCCCGTGGTGTACGGGTGCGTGGCGCTCACGGCGTTCGCGGGTTTCAGCCTGCGCGGCCGCGTGCGTTTCCTGAACACCGCGATCGCGGCGGTGGCCAGCGCAACCGGTTTCTATCTCGTCACCAATTTCTTCGTGTGGCTGGGTGGCACGATGTACCCGCACACCACGGCGGGCCTGGTGACGTCATTCGTCGCAGGATGGCCGTTCTACCAGTACGGCAGCCTGCCCGGCACGCTGGTGTGGACCGCGCTGCTGTTCGGTGGTTTCGCCTTGCTCGGCCGTCGCTGGAGCGTGCTGCGGGTGACCGCGGCGCATTGACGGCACCGTGGGCAACCGTTTATCGAAGATTTACACGCGGACGGGCGACGACGGTTCAACCGGTCTCGGTGACGGTTCGCGCACGCCCAAGGATTCCGCCCGCGTCGAGGCCTACGGCAGCGTCGACGAGTTGAATTCCACGATCGGCGTGCTGCTCGCCTGCGACGGCGTGCCCGACGACGTCCGCGAATGGCTGGTGCGCATCCAGCACGCGCTGTTCGATTTGGGCGGCGAACTGTGCGTGCCTGGACTCGAAATGATCCACGACGCCGACGTCACCGCGTTGGAGCAGACGCTCGACCATTACAACGCCGACCTGCCGCGGCTCAAGGAGTTCATCCTGCCGGGCGGCGGCATGGCGGCCGCGCAATGCCACGTCGCGCGCACCGTGTGCCGGCGCGCCGAACGGCGCGTGGTCACGCTGGCGCGCCACGAAAGCGTGCGCTCTGAAGTCGTGCATTACCTCAACCGCCTGTCGGACCTGCTGTTCGTGCTCGCGCGCGTGCTGGCGCGTGCCAGCGGCCATGGCGAAGTGCTATGGCAGCACGAGAAGCGTCCACGGTCCCAATAGTCCCGCGACGATTCCGCGCGATATCGCCTGGTCACGCCGCCTCTTGTGCGCCCCGATTGCCGCACCCTTCAACGATCATCATTCCGGGGCCGTCCGCGCCTTGTGCGGACGGGACCTGGCATCCGGCTTTTGATCCGCCGAGCAACCCCAGTGCTTCGGCAGCACCGAAACTGACATGCGCATCTACACCCATCCCGCCTGCCTCGAACACGATCCCGGCCAGGGCCATCCCGAATCGCCGGCGCGTTTGCGCGCGGTGCTCGCGGCCCTCGATGATCCGCGCATCGCCTTCGTCGAACGCATCGAGGCGCCGCGCGCCACACGCGAACAACTCCAACACGTGCACGGCACCGAATACCTGGAGCGCATTTCCGCGAGCGCACCGATGGACGGTCGTGTCCGCCTCGACCCCGACACCGTGATGTCACCGGGCTCGCTGGAAGCCGCGTTGCGCGCAGCCGGCGCGGCCTGCATCGCCGTCGATGCCGTACTTGCGGGCGAAACCAAGCGCGCATTCTGCGCCGTACGCCCGCCCGGGCATCATGCGACGCGCACGGAAGCCATGGGCTTTTGCTTGTTCAACAACGTTGCGATCGGCGCGGCGCATGCGCTGGCTGCGAACGGTCTGCAGCGCGTCGCGATCGCGGACTTCGACGTCCACCACGGCAACGGCACCCAGGACATTTTCCAGCACGACCCGCGGGTCGTTTTCGCATCCAGCCACCAGATGCCGCTGTATCCCGGCACCGGCGCGGCCGGGGAACACGGCGCCGGCAACATCTTCAACGCGCCCCTGCCGCCGGGCGCCGGTTCAAGTGAATTTCGTGCAGCGTGGGAAAAACGGCTGCTGCCCCAACTCGACCTGTTCCGTCCGCAACTGCTGCTGATCTCGGCCGGCTTCGATGCCGATGCACGCGACCCGCTGGCGCAACTGCAACTCGCTCCCACGGACTACGCGTGGATCACGCAGCGCTTGTGTGAACTCGCCGATCGGCATGCCGACGGCCGTATTGTCTCGACGCTTGAAGGCGGCTACGACCTGGTCGCACTGCGAGAGTGCACCTTGGCGCACGTTGCGGCACTGGCAGCCGGCGCCTGAATCCAGCCTGCCCGCAAAGCGGCTCCAGCGTGGATGAAATCGTTATCGACGTGCGCCTCGCGAGCGCTTTTTGGCGAACACCACGATGATGACTGCCAGATAGATCACCGCAGCAGAGACCACAATGCCGCTGTTGCCCCAGAACCATGGGCGAACATAGCTGCCTCGGGCAAGTGCAACTAGGACGGGAAGCGCGGCGTACGCGGCCAGCAAGACGATCAGCAGGGATGCGATTGCGAGCAACCCGGACAACACCCCCGGCCCTGAACAAGATGTCGGACATATCGCGGTTCACGGCGTTTCGCCCTTCGTTTCCGCCTGCAGAAGCCGAACCACCCACGATCGATGGCAGGTCGCGTTGCGCAAGGCAGCGTGATCCAAGCCAATCAGCC
>DATCSF010000035.1:0-26062 GCA_036568625.1 Rhodanobacteraceae bacterium
GTCCACGTCCCAGAAAATCGCGGCGCACGCGGACGATTGCATGCCCGCCACTTCGCGTTCCAGCAATTCGTCGTCGACGCCGACACCGCTGGCCTTGATCACGACGTCGCTGCCGCACCGCGCGTGCTGCAACGCTTCCAGCACGCCCGCCTCGCCGGGCCGGTACACGTGCACGATCGCCCACGGCGGGTCGGCGATATCGCGATGTTTCTGGCGATCCAGTGCGTCGGGTTCGTAGAAGCGGATGCGGTGACCGCGTGCCGCCAGCGCGCGCAGCACGCCGCGGTAATAGGTGGCCGCACCGTTCCAGTACGACGACACCAGGCTGGAGCCGAACATCGCGATGTTCAATTTGTCAGGCATGGGCCGCCTCCTTGTGCGGTGTGGTTTGGGCCGCGGCACCGGCGCCAAGTGCCGCCACGATCGCCATCAATTCGGCAACGCGATGTCCGCAGGTGTGCCGCGCACGGATGCGCCGCAAACCGTTCGCGGCCAGCGATGCGGCCAGCGCCGTGGTGTGCAGCACGTCGCGCAACGCCGCGCGCATTTCGGCGCCGCTGCGCACGGTCAGGTAATCGGTGCCAGGCTCGAACAGGCGCTCGCAATCCGACCACGGCGCCGAGATCAGCGGAATGCCGCAGGCAAGCGCCTCGAACACGCGGATGGTGGGGATGCCGGGCAGCGCCTGCGCGTAGGGGCCACGCGGCACGTGCACGGTCAACCTCGCGCGCGCGAAAATTTCCGGCACGCGCCAGTTGGGCAGCCATCCGCGGTACGCGACGCCGGCGCGTTGCAGCGCCGCCAGCGCCTGGGGCGGATAACGCACGCCGTGCAGGCACGCACGCAGTTGCAAATCCCTCACCGGACCAATCAGGAACTCGTCGAGTTCGCGCGCGCGCTCGCCGTCGCCCCAGTTCCCGATCCACACGAGTTGCTGGTCGGTCTGCTTGCGCACGCGCGGATGAAAGATTCGCGTGTCGGCGGCTTCGTGCCAGGTGAATACGCTGTCGTGCCAGCCACGCTCGAGGTAGCGCTGGCGCACCGCCCCGCCGAACGCCAGCACGCCGTCGTAGTCCCGCAGGTCGTACGCCGCCATTTCCGCGGGCGCCGTGACGCTGCGGTGATGGGTATCGTGGAACAGCAAGCGGAAGTCCCCGTCGTCGCGGCGCACGCGGCCGATCCGCGCCACCAGTTCCGGCGGATTCCATTCGTGCACGATCACCACGTCGGCGCCGTCCAGCGCGGCCGCGGGATCGAACTCATCAAGACGGTACGTGCGGCTGCGCAGACGCGGGAAACGCCGCTGGAATTCCGCGATCGCGACCTCGCCGTGCGCGGCGACGAGGTGCCGGCGGCTCCAGCCATCCTGCGGTTCGTATACTTCCACGCGGTGACCGCGCGCGATCAGTTCCGCCACGATGCCGCGCAGGAAGTGCGCGTTGCCATGGTTCCAGTCCGAAACCAGCGAGTGGCAGAACAACACGAACTTCATGCGCAGGCCCTCAGCGCCGTGGAAGCCGCGGCGCGACCCGCAATCTCCTCGTACGCGGCGAGATAAGCCTCGGCCATGCGCGCGGCGGTCATGAAGATCGCGCGGCGGCGTGCGCGTGCACCGAACCGCGCGCGCAGCGTGTCGTCGTCGATCAGCCGCAGCAGCGCGTCGCGCAGCCCGTCGTCGTCGTCCGGCGCTGCGAACAGGGCGGCGCCGTCCCAGAATTCGCGCAGGCTCGGGATGTCGCCCAGCACCAGGGCGCAACCCGATTGCGCGGCCTCCAGTATCGAAAGGCCGAACGGTTCGTAGCGCGCCGGCAGCGCGTAGATTGCCGCGCGCGCGAACCAGCGCCGCATTGCGGCAGGCCGCAACACCCCGAGCTGGCGCACGTTGAGAAACGTGGCGCGCGTGCCGTCCGGCGCGTGATCCTGGCCGGCCATGTAAACCGGCCATGGCACGGCGGGCGCGACCGCGGCAAGCCGGGCCAGGTTCTTGGCCTCGTCCCACAGCCGGCCGGCCGCGAAAATCAGCGTGCGCTTCTTGCAACCGATCGGCGCGATGCCATGCACGCCGTTGGGAATCACGTGAACCGGGCGCAGCGGTCCGTATTCGGTCGCAAGCGCCGTCGCCATCGCGCGGCTGGGCGCGACGACCATGGCGCTCGCCTCGAGTGCCGCGCGCACGTGCGCGCGGTAGCGATCCCACCGCTGCGGCGCCTGGGCGCCGTGCACCGCGCGCCACCACGACGCCACGCACGAATGCGCAACGCACAGCACCGGCGCCGGCCAGGCCAGCGCGACGTGGCCGAAGTCGTTGGCGTGCACGATGTCCGGACGGACCTCGTCGGCCAGACGCAACAGCCAGTCGCCGGCGTCATCCAAGTCGCACCATGGATCGTCCATCCAAACCAGCTTGCAGGCGCGCGAATGCAACGCGAGGCCCTCGATGGCCGCGGCTTCCATCTGCTGCGCGCGACTGGGCGGCGGCCCCATCGCGGCCAGCGCCACGGTGTGGCCGCTCAGGCAGAGCGCGCGCGACAGGTCCAGCGCATAGCGCCACACCCCGCCCAGCGTGTCGCAGGTCATCAGGATGCGCCGTGGCGACTGGATCAGCGCGGTGAAGTCAGCGTCCATAAATGCGGTCCACGATGGCGGCGACATCCACCAGCCGGCGCACCTCGGGATCGAAGCGGCTGTCGTGCGCGAGCTTGCGCGCCCATTCCACCAACGCGCGCCCGCCCCAAGCGTCGGGTGGTGCGGCCATTCGCCAACGCCGGGTGCCGTCGTGGCGATCCAGGGTGAAGTCGTAGAACGATCCGCCGACGTTGCGCAAGCTGGCGCCGCCGCGGGTGCCGTAGAACGAGGCCTCGATCACCGCGTCGGCACCCGCAGGCAATCGCCACGAACAGGTCAGGCGCACGCAGGCGCCATCGTCCAGCCGATACTGCACGCTCGCGTAATCCTCGGGCGTCGCGATCGGCGGCCACAGCGGCCTGCCGTGCTGATACAGGTGCGCATCCAGAGCTTCCGCGTGCCGGCATCCGGTGATCCACATCGCCAGATCGATCAGGTGCACGCCCAGATCCATCACGCAGCCGCCGCCAGACTGGGTGACGTCGTAGAACCACGGCTTGTCGGGGCCGTAGGCATTGTGGAAGGTCAGGTCGATCGCGTAGAGATCGCCCAGTTCGCCGGCGCGGACCTGCTCGCGCAGCTCGGCGACGCCGGCCACGTAGCGGTAACAGAAATCGACGCCCAGCAAGCTGTCGTGTGTGTGCGCCGCGGCCACCACCAGCGCGGCTTCCGCGGCGGTCCGCCCCAGTGGTTTCTGGCAGAACACCGCCTGCCCGCGTTCCAGCGCGGCGATCGCCTGTTCGGCGTGCAGGGCGCTGGGCGTGGCGATCACCACGCCATCCAGGCGCTGCCGCAACAACTGATCCAGCGACGCGCACGTCTGCGCGCCCCCCGCCCTCGCAGCATCCTGCGCCAGCGCCGGATCGACATCGGCGACGGCGACCACGTCGGCGACTTGCGCGTCAACCAGCGCCTGCATGCGCGCGCGGCCAATCCAGCCGAGTCCCAGGAAACCGAGTCGCGGCCTTGGCGCCGCCATGCGACCTGGCCACGGTTGCAGCACGGCACCCTGACAGGTCGCGCTCATGCCGCCACCACCGCTTTCATGAAACCGTCGGGACGCGCGCGCATCAGTTCGAACGCCCGCCCGAGTTCGCGCAGGGGCAGCGCATGCGTGATCAGCGGAAACGGATCGAGCGTTCCATCGGAAACCGCGCGCATCGCGTCACGCAGTCCGCGCGCCTGCACCACGGGATCGCGCTCATGCGCGTTGATCACGTCGAGACCGCGCCAGTTCCATTGCTGCATGTCCACCTGCCGCGGGCCGTCCTGGTGGTAGCCCGCGATCATCATCCGTCCGCCTTCCGCGCACAGCGAAGAGGCCAGATCCAGCGTTGCCTGTTCGCCGCCCGCTTCGATCACGCGCTCGCAGCCGCGGCCGTCGGTGAGTTCCAGCGCCGCGCCAGCGGCGACCTTGCGATCGGCACCGTCCAGCGCGCAGATGGCGCCGCAGCGGCGTGCGATCCCGCGCGCCCAGGCGCGGCGTGTCAACGCGATCACCCGCGCACCCGCACGCGCCGCACCCTGCACCAGCAACGCGCCCATGAAGCCGACGCCGACTACCGCCAGCCATTGCCCCGCGCGCACGTCGCTGCGGCGCAGGATGTTCATCACGCACGCCAGCGGTTCGCCGGGCAGGGGGCGGTCGGCCGCGCAATCGGGAATGCGCGCCACCATCGATGCCGGCGCGAAATCGTGCGTGGCATAGGCGTGTTGCGACAACAGTGCGACGTGGTCGCCGACCCGGACATCGCCCACGCCATCGCCGACCGCGATCACTTCACCCCAGCCTTCGTGGCCGGGCGCTCCGGCCTCCAGTGGATAACGAAACCACCCGCGCCCTTCCCACACCGGCAGGTTGGATGCGCACACGCCGCAACCGCGCAGCCGCACCAGCACTTCATCGCGCGCGGGCGCGCGCAGCCGGGTCTGCGCGATGCGCATGCGGCCGTCGCCGCAGAAGATCGCCTGGGCAGCGGCAAGCCCGGCGGCATGGTGTCGCTTGAGCCGCGCGTTCATGCGGCGTGCGCTCCGGCGGCGATGGCTTCCTCTTCCGCCGACTCCTTCACGAACCATCGGAACAGCCTGGCGATGCCGTCCCTCGCTTGCACCCGGCGACGCCAGCCGGTGGCGGCAGCGAAGCGCCGCGTATCGGCGACGAACCAGCGCTGATCGGCTTCGCGCCAGCCTTCGCGCAGGACGCGCGGCACGCGCCCATCCAGCGACGCGATCTCGTTCAACAATTCCTGCAGGCTGACGGTGTTTTCGGGACCGCCGCCCATGTTGAACGCGCGCCCGCGCAACGCGTCTTGGTCCTCCCCGCACATCAGCAACGCATCCACCAGATCGTCCACGTACAGGATGTCGCGCACCTGCAGGCCGTCGCCGTAGAGCGTGATGGGCCGGCCCTGCAATGCGCGCAGCAGGAAGTGCGCGACCCAGCCCTGATCCTCGTTGCCGCATTGGTGCGGACCGTAGATGCAGCTCATCCGCAGCACCACGGCGGAAAGGCCGAAGCTGCGCGCGTAGTCGAGGATGTACTGGTCGGCGGCGCCTTTCGAGCAACCATACGGGCTGCAGAAATCCAGCGGGCGGGTTTCGTCGATACCGTGCCGCCGCACGTTGTCGTCCTCGGGCTGGTAGCGCGTTTCCGCACGCGACAGTGCAATGTCGGGCAGCGCGCCGTAGACCTTGTTGGTGGACGTGAACACCAGCGGAAGCCGGCGGCGCGCGCGCCGAATTGCTTCCAGCAAATTGAGCGTGCCGCGCAGGTTGATTTCGAAATCGTTCACCGGATCTTCCAGGCTGGACGTCACCGCCACCTGGGCGGCCAGGTGGAAGATGCAACCCGCTTGCCGCACCGCGCCGCGCAACGCGTGCGCATCGCGGGTGTCGGCGAGACAGGTGTGCAGCCGCGAGCCGCCGCGTCGCGACAGCCAGCGCAGGTTCCCGGCCACGCCTGCGCGCGCGATGTTGTCGAACACGATCACTTCGTGACCGAGATCGAGCAAGCGCGCCGCGAGATTGGTACCAATGAAACCCGCACCACCGGTGACCAGCACGGGGCCTTCGATCCGCGGCGCCGGGACGCCGGCATTCACAGCCTGAGTCCCCGGTGCGCCAGTTCCCTGCCCGCCAAATCCGCCCGGTCCTGTGCATTCTGGGTTCGAATCCATTCCACCAACTCCTCAAGTCCCTGCTGCAGTGAAACGCGCGGCGCGTAATCCAGCACCATCCGCGCCAGCGTGATGTCGGCGAAGCAGTGGCGGATGTCGCCGACGCGGAATTGGCGCGTGATATCCGGCGCGATGTCGCCGCGGCCGAGCGCCTTGCCCAGCGCGGCCGCGATGTCGAGCACCGTCGACGCCTGCCCGCTGCCGATATTCATCGCGTGTCCAGGCGCACCGGGCGCCTCCAGCGCCAGCCGGCAGGCACGCGCCACGTCGTGGACGCTGACGAAATCGCGGCGCTGCAGTCCGTCCTCGAACACCACCGGGGGACGGCCGTTGAGGTAGCGCGCGGCGAAGATCGCCAGCACCCCGGTATACGGATTGGAAAGCGCCTGGCGCGTGCCGTAGATGTTGAAGAAGCGCAGCGCGACGGTCGGGATGCCGTACGCCTCGCCGATCATCAGGCACAGTTTTTCCTGGTCCAGCTTGGACAGCGCGTACACCGACGCCGGATGCTGCGCCTTGGATTCGGGCGTCACCAGCGGCACCAGCGCCTCGCCGTTCGCACCGCGCACTTCCCAATGCCCTTGCAGCAATTGTTTTCGCGAGCGCTCGGGCGGGGCGACCAGGTTGCCGCCATCGTCGCAGTACAAGCCTTCGCCGTAGATGCTCATGCTGGACGCAACCACCAGGCGCGCGACGGGTTCGCGACTCAAGGCTTCCAGCAGCACCGCGGTGCCGCGGTTGTTGACGTCGGTGTAGCGCTCGACCTGGTACATGCTCTGGCCGACGCCGACCGCAGCGGCGAAATGAAATACCGCGTCCACGCCGCGCAGCGCATTGCGCACCGCCTCGGCATCGCGTACGTCGCCACGCCGCAATTCCACTTCGGGATCGAGATACTCCGGCCACTCGCCATCCGCGCCGTGCACCTGCGGGTCGAGGTTGTCCAGCACCCGCACGCGATAGCCGTGCAGCAGCAGTTCGTCGGCGAGATGTGAACCGACGAAGCCCGCGCCGCCGGTGATCAGCACGATACCGGACGCGGGGCCGCCGTCGCGCAGGGTTTCAGGCAATGGCATTGCTGGCCTCCGGCGGTGGCTGCTCGAGATGGCTCAGCATCCGGCCGAACCAGGCGATCGTGCGTTTCAGCCCGGCATCCAGCGACACGCGCGGCTTCCAGTCGAGCGTGCTGCGCGCCAGCGTGATGTCGGGGCAGCGGCGGGTCGGATCGTCCACCGGCATCGGCCGGTGCACGATGCGCGAACGCGATCCGGTCAGCTCGATGATGCGGCGCGCGAGCGCCGCTACCGTCACCTCCTCCGGGTTGCCGAGGTTCAACGGTCCGGTCAATCCGGCTGGCGACACCATGAACCGGACGATGCCGTCGACGAGATCGTCGACGTAGCAGAATGAACGCGTCTGGCTACCGTCCGCGTGCACCGTCAGCGGCTGGTTGCGCAGCGCCTGCACGATGAAGTTGGAAACCACCCGGCCGTCGCCCACCTGCATGTGCGGACCGTAGGTGTTGAAGATGCGCGCGACCTTGATCTCCAGCCCGTGCAGCCGGTGGAAATCGAAGAACATCGCCTCCGCGCAACGCTTGCCCTCATCGTAGCAGGCACGCGGACCTACCGAACTGACGGCGCCGCGATAGCTTTCGCGCTGCGGATGCACTTCCGGCTCACCGTACACTTCGCTGGTGGAGGCCTGGAAGATGCGGGCGCCGCAGGCGCGCGCTTCGTGCAGCAAGTTCAATGCGCCGTCGGTGCAGGTACGGATGGTTTTTTCGGGATCGCGCTGGTAGTGCTGCGGCGACGCACAACATGCAAGATTGAAGATCCAGTCGGCCTTGAGCGTGGCCGGCGACACGATGTCGTGGCGCCTGAAACGAAAGCGGGGATGCCCGATCAGCGGTGTGACGTTATGCATGCTGCCGGTCGAAAGGTTGTCGATGGCGGTCACCTCGAATCCCTGTTCCAGCAATTTCGCGCAAAGGTGGCAGCCGAGGAACCCGGCGCCGCCAGTCACAACCGCCCGCCTCCCATTGCCGGGGCTTGCATCCCACTCCATGGCATCCATTCCAGAAGCTCCTTGATTGTGCGCCGCAGCGCCCGGTCCAGAGCAAGATGCGTGCCGAGCGCGCACGCGAAGTGACAGGAATGTCCGTTCCAGCTTCAAAAGTCCCAAGCACCCATGCATTCCCGCGTTCATGCCTGGCGCAGGCGGCCCGTTCACCAACGTGAACCCCCGTACACGACCAGGAATTGCTTACCGGCCGTGCAGCGAACCGGGAAATTTTTCGCCCCGGCATTGGCGACGCATGTCAGGGCAAAGGCACCGCTGGCAAAAGCGGGGGTTGCTCGTGTCCGCCCATCTTCAGCAATGCAGCCCAGGACACTTCGACCCCGTGGCGGTGTCCCTTGGGCGTCAATTTCAGTTTGTAGGGACTCAGTGTGAGCGTGTACGGCTTCGAATCGATTTCGACTTCGCGCCGCAACGGCTTGTCGAGTTTGGTCACATCGTTCTCCTTGGCGCCGCGACCGGCGCATGTTCATGCATCAAGGCACTGCCTCAGGAACCGCACGGCGGACCTTTCGAGCCGGCGCGGATGCGCTACCACGCGGACCGGCACGCACCGGTGCAGATCGCCATCCAGCCAGCCGCTCACGACTTGCGGGCACACGTACGCCTTGCGGGCGACCGCCGGGGTGTTGCCGAGTTGCTCGGCCGCAGCGGCGATCGCCTGACGCACCGCGGCGCGGCGCGCACGCACGCCACCGCGTCTTGGCAGCGGTGTGCGCGCCAGGCAGGCGATCACGGTCAGGGTGCCCGCCCATGTCCGGAAATCCTTGGCGCTGAACCGCTCGCCCAGCGTGTCGCGGAGGTATTCGTTCAATTGCGCCGCGGTCGCGCGGCGGCTTGCGCCATCGTCCTCGTACTGGAACAACGCCGGCCCGGGTAGCCGGTTGGAGCGGCGCACCAGTTGCACCAATCGGCGGTCGGTCAGCACGGTTTCGCGCAGCTGTCCGCTTTTTCCGGGAAAGCGAAACACCGCAGTGCCGTCCTGGCAAAACGTCACGTGCTTCGCGCGCAACGTGGTCAGCCCGAAGGAATGATTGGTGCGCGCGTATTCGGCATTGCCGACGCGGATCGAGGTGGCCATCATCACGGCGGTCATGATCGCCAACACCTTGTCGCGCGGCAGGCCTTCAAGCCGGCGATCGCGGCCCAGGCGCGCGCGCAGTTCGGGCAACCGCTGGCCGAAACGCAGCAGGCGCCGGTACTTCCTGGCATCGCGCCAGTGCTGCCATGCCGGGTGATAACGGTACTGCTTGCGCCCGCGCGCATCCCGCGCGGTAGCCTGCAGATGACCTTTCCGGTCGGCGCAGATCCAGACGTCGGCATAGGCCGGCGGAATCGCCAGCATGCGGATCCGCGCCAGGGTGGCCTCGTCGCGGACACGCGCCCCTTTCGGATCGAGATACACGAAGCCGCGGCCGGCGCGTCGGCGGGTGATACCGGGTTCGTAATCGCTTGCATAGCGCAACTTGTGCAGGCGCGCGCGGGGTTTTCGTTTTTGCGCGCGCGTGCCGGGTTGGTGTTTCCGCATGGCCGATGCGGTTCAGTGCATCGCTGCCCGCTGGTGGCCGTCGACCTTGCGTTGCACGTCGGCCAGCGCCGCATTGCCAAGCCATCCACGCACACGTTCCTTGTGGGTTTCCTCGGTGGCGAGCGCGTTGCGGAACTGGCCGGCGAGTTGCTTCTGGCCAATGTTCTCGGCGATACCCACCAGCAGGTCCCAGCCGTCGGCGTCCACGTCCTCGAGCACCAGCAGTGCGTGCAGCGCCTGCGACAACGACGTGCGCGGATCGGCGAGTACCTTGAACACGCCCGACGCTTCCACCGCGGCGATATCGGCCGAAGGCGTCATCGCGGTCGGATCGACGCCAAGGTGTTCCAGCATCTGCCTGAGCATGTGGAAATGCTCGAGTTCCTCGTCGCGCTGTTCCCGCACCAGGTCGCGGGTGGGCCCGCCCTGCCACGCGCCCAGCGTTTCCACTTTCACCAACACCGCCTCGTAAGCGCGCACGCCCGCACGCTCGAACGCCAGCCGTTCGCCCAGCTTGTCGATCAAGAATGCAAGGCGGTGGCCCTGCAGCACCTGCAGCGTGGTCTCGGCCGCGCCATTCACCGTGGCGATGCCCGGCACCGAGCCCAGCCTGTCGGCCTGCCGGGTGTAGTTCTCGCGCATGATCGTCGCCTGCAGCGACTCGGGCGTGGGCGGCAGATCGTCGGATGCATTCCGCTCGAGTGCACGGCCGTCCATGGGTGAAGCCTTGATGCCGGTGCGGTTGTGGCCCATTGATTGTTTGCGTGTCTGTGTCGCTTCCATGCCACTGCCCTCTCAAGCAGCCTTTCTTTGGCGATCGGCCAATTCGGTGCCGGGTCGCCATGCGTAGTTTTCCGCGACGGTTTCGGAGAACGAGCCGTCCCGGTTGAGGTAATCGCGGTACCCTGCCGAACGCGCGTCGTCGCCGAATTCTTCGCGCGGCCCGATGCGGTGGCCTTCGGCCGTGTAATCCACTTCCTTGTCCAGCACCTTGCGGATGAATTCGCGGTGCTCGTCGTAGCCGATCATGTCCGGCAATTCACCCGGCAGCACTTCGGCCGGATCGCGCCGCTCGATGTCCTTGAACAGACCCATCACGAATTGCAGGTGGCCGAATTCGTAATCCAGGCAACGCTCCCAGATCGCGCGGATGCGCGGATTGCCTTCGTACTGCATGCAACTGTAGTAGTTGTACGCCTCGGTGGCCTCATGCAACAGCCATTTTTCCAGCCACGTCTCGCTCGGGTCGCACAGCGAGCCGTATTGGGCCACATGCTGCTCCTTGATCGAAGCGATTTCCGCGTACAGCCCCCGGGCGACCGGGTCGGTGTAGGTCGGCCCGATCGCCATGTAATAGTTCCGGGTCTGGTATTCGCCGCTGAACAGTGTCAACGCGTGGACCCTGGACAGCGGCGCGGTGGTCTTGCGGTCGTAGTGGTCGCGCAGATCGTCGTGCGGATCGCGGTGCTCGAAGCTGGTCGGCCGGCCGGGCAGGATATCCGTGTACGACTGCAGGATGTTGTTGGCGTCCTTGCCTTCCAGCCGGTCGGCCAGCGCCGAGTAGCGGTACAGGTGGTCGAAATCCTCGAGCAATCCGAAACGGTACACCTGCGCCAGGTACTTGTCGGGCTCGCGCTCGGCGATGCTGGCGGTGACCTCGATCGCGGCCTGCTCGTATCCCAAGGTGATATCCAGCAACGAATCGTCCGGCGACAGCAGCCAGTTCACCATCGTCTGCTGGTGGTGTTCGACGCGGCACACGCGCGCCAGCGGCTCGCGCAGATTTTCGCTGAACGCGGCCGCCAGGTGCTGGAACCGGTTGGCGCCCATCTCGATGCCGTTCATCAGGATGATGCGCACGCGCGTGAAGGCATCGTCATCCAGCTTGCTCATCGGTGCAGGGGTGAGTTCGCGCAAGGTGAAGCGTTGGCGTTCGAGCGGCGTGCCTTTCTCCTCCATGAGTTTCAGTGCCATACAGAAATCTTCCTGGGTGCGTGAAAACACGTCGGCCGATCCGGCCGGCGTGCCCCGCGGATCAATCAATGCTGCCGGCCGGACGAATATTCCCGACGGCACTTGTTGTACTCGGAGCGCGAAAGCTCGGCGTTGCGATTGGTGTCGCATTGGCTGAAGTGGCTGGCAAGCCACTGGTGGCTGGCTGCGTCGGACTGGCTCACGTAGCCTTTGCGACCGGCCAGCGAGGAGAAGCTCTCACTGCGCATGTGGTCGTGCATGCCGTTGTGCATGCCATTGCGATCCATGTCGTGACCTGTAGTGGTAGTGGGCGCCGGCTGCATTTGCGGCGGCGGCTGCGGCGGCATCTGCTGCGCGCCCGCTGCGCAGGCGAATGCCAGCGCGGCCGGCAACGCGGCAATCATGGAAAGGTGCTGGCGCTTCATCTCGATTCTCCTTTTGGTGCGGGTCGTGGAATTCCGATGGAAGCAATACGTGTGCCACGAAATCATGATCGCCCCGGATCACAGGCCTGCGTTCAGAGCGCGTTCGGGATTGGCGGGTCGACACGCGAATGACGGCGCGTTCGTCACGCGTACACCGTGCAGCGCGTGTGCACGGATGCATCACGCGATCGCGCTTGGCTCATACTTGGGCATGAGACGCCGCGCACTGCCCCTTCCGCCCGCGTCTCGCCCGGCGGAATACATGGAGCAGGCGGATCGATTCAGGTTGGACGCCGAAAGGCTTTCGCGCAGACGAAAATTTTTCGCACGGGTGTGTTCGCGAACGGCTCACCACGTCGTCCGCGAATCCAGCGATTCCGCCGCGGTACGGCTGACGTCGATCTGCGCTTCGAGCAGCCGCTCGATGCAGGCGTCGATCCGTCGCCGGGAGCATTTGCCGGACGCGCTCGCCAATTCGCGGCGGATCATGCAGACGGCCGCTGCACCCTGGCGCGCCTTGCGCGCATAGTTTTCGCGCTGCGCCGGTCGCCACGCCACCAATGCGGCCGCCTCGTTGTAGCGACGCTCCTCGTCCATCACCGCAAGCATGTCCAGAAGATTGGCCCGATCCATGGCTTCCTCCTTTTTCTTTGCGCGCTCTTGTCGAGCGGTGGCAGCATAGGCAGGCGCGCATCTAGGCAACGTCAAATTCCGGCGCGGCAACGTTCACCTCGCGTGAATGTCGGGCTGTTAGGCTTTGGCGAATGGCAGGAAGCCGAACCCCGAATCGTCCATCAGCAGGACTTGCGACCTACCGACGCAAGCGGCGTTTCGAACACACGCCGGAACCTGCCACGACGCCGCGCGGGCGGCGTTCGCACGCGGCAGGACGCAAGTTCGTGATTCATCTGCACCACGCACGCCGGCGCCACTTCGACCTGCGCCTGCAGGTTGGCGGCGTGCTGCGCAGTTGGGCGGTGCCGAAAGGCCCCTCACGCGATCCTTCCGTGAAGCACCTCGCGGTGCAGGTCGAGGATCACCCGCTGAGTTACGGTGCCTTTGAAGGCACGATCCCGGAGGGCCATTACGGCGCCGGCAGCGTGGCGATCTGGGATGAAGGCACGTGGAGCACCGAGGGTTCCGCGGCACAGCAGATCGACGACGGACACTTGCGCTTTGCCCTGCACGGCGCGCGGCTGCGCGGGCGCTGGTCGCTGGTGCGCACGCGCATGCAGGGCGGCAAGCCGCAGTGGCTGCTGATCAAGGGCGACGACCAGTTCGTGGTGCCGGACGACGTGGCCAATGACACGCCGCTATCGGAATGGCAGGCCGAACACGACATCGAGCGCGCACCGGGCGCGCGTCGTCGCCCGGTGCGCGATGCCAAAACGGCCGCGCTGCCGCCGCCCGACCAGTTCGAATTCGAGCTGGCGCGCCTGCATCGACGCGCGCCGGAAGGCGACGGCTGGCTGCACGAGGTGAAGTACGACGGCTACCGGATGCTGGCGTGGCGGCAGGCGCGCGGCCTGCAACTGCTGTCGCGCAACCGCCTCGACTGGACAACAAAACTTCCCGCGATCGCGGATGCAATCCGTGCACTGGATTGCCGCAACTGCGTGCTGGACGGCGAACTGATCGTGTTCGACGAACATGGGCGCAGCCGCTTCGACCTGTTGCAGAAGGAATTCAATCGCGCGCAGGCAGAAGCGGTGCGCTACGCCGCGTTCGATCTGCTGGTGCTGAACGACGACGACCTGCGCGACGCGCCGCTGCTCGAACGCAAGGCGGCGTTGGCACGGCTGCTCGGGCACGCCGGATCAGCAGGCCCGTCGACAAGCCCGCTGGTCTTTTCCGCGCATCTTCGCGGCAACGGCGCGCTGGCGTACAAGCGCGCGTGCGAAGCTGGCCTCGAGGGCGTGATCAGCAAATCGGCGGACGCACCCTATCGCGGTGGCCGCGGCGACGCATGGCGCAAGTTGAAATGCGTCGATTCGGACGAGTTCGTGATCGTCGGCTACACGCCGGGCAAGGGCTCGCGTGGCGCGCTCGGCGCCTTGCTGCTGGCCGAACCGCGCGGCACGCAATGGCGTTACGTCGGACGTGTCGGCACCGGCATGGACACGGATATGCTGAAGCGACTGCACGCGCAACTGAAGCCCGTCGGGCGCAAACCCGAACTGATCGACGCGCCGAACACGAAGCAACTGCGCGGCGCGCGGCCGGTGTGGGTGCAACCCGAAAGCGTCGTGGAAGTCGCGTTCCGTGGCCGCACCGGCGACGACTTCCTGCGCCAGGCCAGCTTCAAGGGTTTGCGCCCCGACAAGTCCCCCAAAGATCTTCGCGACAGCGATCGCACCGAGGAGGCACTGCACATGCCAGCCAGGAGCACTGCCTCAAAATCCGCCGCGCGCCGCAAGGCCGCGCCCCGCAAACATGGCAACAGCGAACCGGAAATCCATCTCACGCATCCCGACCGCGTTTTGATCGAAAAGCCACGCGTCACCAAGCGCGCGCTCGCCGAATTCTACGCAGGCATCGCCGAACATTTGCTGCCCGGCGTGGTGGGGCGACCGCTGTCGCTGGTGCGTTGTCCCGAAGGCGCCGGCGAGGAATGTTTTTTCCAGAAGCACCCGATGGCCGGCATGCCGGATGCGATCGGCGTCGGCGACGCCCGCAATACCGATGGCAAGCGGCAACAGTACGTGTACGTCAGCAACATCGAGGGCGTGCTGGGGCTGGTGCAGATGAACGTGATCGAGATCCATCCATGGGGCTCCACCATTGCCGATCTCGAGCATCCCGACCGGCTGGTATTCGACCTCGATCCAGACACCGGCGTGGCGTGGCCGCGCGTGCGCGATGCGGCACGGACCGTGCGCGAGCGCCTGCAGGCCGTGGGCCTTCAAAGTTTCCTGCGTACCACCGGCGGCAAGGGGCTGCATATAGTGGTGCCTCTGAACCCGCGGCCGGAGTGGGCGGCCGCCAAGGCGTTCGCGCACGCGCTGGCGCGCACGCTGGAACACGCATCGCCGTATGAATTCGTGTCCGTCGCCACCAAGAACCGCCGCAAGGGTCGCATCTTCGTGGATTACCTGCGCAACGCGCGCGGTTCCACCGCGGTGGCGTCGTACTGCGTGCGCGCGCGGCCCGGCGCCGGCATCGCGACGCCGCTGCGCTGGGAAGAATTGGCGCGCCTCAAGTCCGGCGCGCAATACACGTTCGACAACCTCGCGCGTCGGCTGAAGACGTTGACGCAGGACCCGTGGCAAGGCTTCGACGAAGTTCGCCAGGCATTGCCGTCATGAGACAAACCGCATCGACCAAGCGGCTGGAAAAGCGTAGCGAGCGCAGACAGATTGGGCGCCACCGGAGCGCAGGAACCGGGGTGTACGCGTCAGTACACGAGGATTTCGCGCACTGCCGGCGCGCAAGATGTCGAGCCCGGTAGCTTTTCAAGCCGCGCCTACGGAGCAGGAACATGCCAAGACCCATCTGGAACGGCACCATCACTTTCGGCTTGCTCAACATCCCGGTGCAACTGATGCCGGGCGAGCGCCACACCGACCTGCAGTTCCGCATGCTGGACTCGCGCAACAACGCGCGCATCCGCTACGAGCGGGTCAACGAGGAAACCGGCGAGGAAGTGCCGTGGAAGGAAGTGGTGAAGGCGTTCGAGTACGACAAGGGCAATTACGTGGTGCTGGACAAGGAGGACTTCGCCAAGGCTGCGCCCGAATCCACCGAATCGGTGGACATCGAAGCGTTCATCGATGCCGCCGACATTGGCCCGGAATACTTCGAGAAACCCTATTACCTCGTGCCCGCGAAGAAGGCCGAGAAGGGCTATGTACTGTTGCGCGAAACGCTGAAACGCCTGAAGACCGCCGGGCTGGCGCGCGTGGTGATCCGAACCCGCGAATACCTGGCGCTGGTGCTGCCGCGCGACGACGCACTGCTGCTGATGCTGCTGCGTTATCCGCAGGAAATCGTGGCGGAAGACGAATACGCGTTCCCCGACAAAAAGCTGTCGGCGTATCGCGTCAGCCAGAAGGAACTGGACATGGCCGAATCGCTGGTGAAGTCGATGGTCGGCAAGTGGAAACCGGACGAGTACCACGACGATTTCCGCGCGCGCCTCACCAAGGTGATCGAGGCACGCATCAAGGCGAAGGGCGGGGTACGCGCGCCCGCCGAAGAAGCCGCGGTGCCGAAGAACGCGTCCACCAACGTGGTGGATTTCATGGCGCTGCTGCAGAAGAGCATCGACAGCAAGCAGCGCACGCCTGCGAAGAAATCCGCTTCCACCACCAAACGCGGCAGCCCGCACGGCAGCGCAAGGCGCAAGTCCGGCGCACGCAAGAAGGCGGCCAAACGTTCCTGATGCGCGGCTGTGCCCCCCGCCGACGAGGCAGCCGAATCGATCAGGGCATCCATGCGTCAATAGTCCATCGCTTGCCGCGGATGCGCATCCCGCGTTGCCCGTTCCGACGCCACGGCGGTCGCGACGTCGCGCGGATAACTTCGTGCGCCGAGCAGCAGCACCACCGCGGCCGCCAGCAACGCGATCAGCATCACCACGAACGTCATGTCCAGGTTGCCGCCACCCGCCTGCGCGCCGGGCGCGCTGGCCGGACCGAACGCGCCGCCGTCATGCCCGCCGCCGCCCAGCATGGCCGACAGCCACCCGAACAGCGGCGGTGAAGCCGCCTGCGCGAGGTACACGATGGTGGACCGCACGCCTTCCGCGCGACCCCACAGGCGCGAGTGCATCACGTCCAGCCGCGCAGCATCCACCGGCGGGAAGGCACCGCCGAGGCCGCCCGCCGCAACGAACATGAAGGGCGCCGCCCCGGCCAGATTGGGCAGCAACATGGCCGGAATCAACGCGGCGACCGCCAGGAAGTAGGCACCCGCACCGACCTGCATGCGCGCGGCCACCCAGCCCTTCGCGACCAGCCGGTCGGCGAGCAGCCCCGTCACCAGCACGCCGGCGATCGCGCCCAGTCCGACCACCACCACGAAGGTGCTGGACACGGTCTGCGCCAAGTGGAAATGCGAGCGCACGAACACCACCACGAAGGTGCGCAGCCCGGTGAAATAGAAATAACCGAGCGCGGACGCGGCGATCAGCATCCGATAGGTCGGCAGCGACAGCACGTATTTCACCGCCGGCCAGATCGGCATGCGGGAGGGGTCCTCGCGCAGGATCAAACCATCGTCGGGATCGATATGTTGATCGCGCACCACGTCCCGGATGCGCACGTCATCTTGTTTCTGCTTGTTCCCCGATTCTTCTTGCAACTGCCCGCGTCCGCCGCGGCGCGGCTCCGGCAGCTCATGTGCGATCACCCAGCCCAGCACCAGGCCAAGCACCGCCAGCAGCTCGAACGGTGCGCGCCAGGACAGCGCCGCGAGGTTGCCGGACACGAGAAAACCGACCGCCACGCCGATCAGTTCGCCGGAAAGAATGTAACTGTAGATGCGGCTGCGCTCGCCCGCGCGAAAACAATCGCCGATCAACGACGCGATCGCGGGCGACCCGATCGCCATCACGGTGCCCAATGCCAGCCGCGCCGCGAACAACGTCTCGTACGAGCCGGCCAACCCGCACCCGATCATCGCCAGCGACCACAGCACGATCCCGACGACCAACAGGTTGCGCCGGTTGAAGCGGTCGACCAGGATCCCGAACGGCAGCGTCAACACCGCGCTGGAAGCGACCGTGACCGCGACCAGCAGGCCGATTTCGACGTTGTTGATGTGCAGGGCGGGCTTGAGTTGCGCGGCCACCGCGCCGAGCGTTGCCTTGTCGGCGGCGTCCAGCGCGAGGATGCACGCCAGCATGGCGATGATCCTCAGCCGTGCGTGACCGCCGGCCAGATCTTCAAGCGGGCCTTCCACGTTGCGGGACAACCAGGCCTGCAACGACGACGTCCGCCACATTGCACGGGGTCCAGTTCGATTTGCCCTGACGCTCCACCGGCGCCGCGCGGAACCAATCCATGCTCCGCGCGGCGCCCCCGCGCACCGGAGGCTGCGTCCTGCAGCGTCCGGCAAATCGGGTTACTTGGGCTTGCTGATCGTGAAGGCCTCCAGCCCCGCGCCGATGTCCCAGCCCTGGCCTTTGCCGGTCAAGGCCAGCGAAACCGATCCCTTGGTCATCGCCGCCGCGTGCACCGAACCGACCGCGCCCGCGTGCGCGGTGGCGTTTGCGTACGAGCCCAGCACCTCCTTGATGTCGTTGACATCGGTGAACGTGCCTTTGCCGTTGTCGATCTTGTACTTGCCCACGGTCAAACCGCCGCCCTTGGCGGAAATCTCCACAGGCATCGTCTGCCCGTTCCGGCAGGTGACCACGCCGGATCCCGAGGCGGTCTGGTAGATCACGGACCATCCGGACAGCGTGAATGTCATCTTGCAACCGACGTCGGCGGCATACGCGCTGGCGGCCACGACCGCACCCACGGGCGCCAGCATCAACGCCATCCATAATGCTTTCCTTTTCACGACCGTCCTCCTTTATTCACACGTTTGATTATCGCGCCAGTTTTCTGAACATGGCGCAACCTGTCATGAATATGAAGAGCGTGTGAAATACGCACGATGGGTACATGAAACCGCGCATTTTCATCCGATTATTCAATGTGTGTCGCTGCGGACCTGAGCGTGGCTGATCAGCGCGAATATCAGCGTGCCGCCCGTGATATTTCCGGCCAGCACAGGACCCAGGTAATGCCAGAACACTTCGGGCCACGCCAGCTGGCCGGCGAACGCCAGATAGAACACCTCGCCCGCCGATCCGATCACGTGCACCAGCCCGGCCGCCGCGATCAACCATGTCAACCCGACGATGATCCACAGCCGCGCGGATTCCGCGGCCGGCATCAGCCACACCATCGTTGCGATGATCCATCCGCTGGCCACCGCCTTGACGAACATTTCCGGCACGGAATAGCCCATGATGGCCTTGCCCAGCGCGACGATCGCGCTATCCAACGTCGGCGACAGCAGCGGCAGTTTCGCGACCGCCAGCGCGAACAACGTGATGCCGATCAGGTTTGCGACCAACACGATGCCCCACAACCGCAACATCAGGCCCAACTTCCCCCAGCCGGGCGCGGCGATCAGCGGCAATACCACCGTCAAGGTGTTTTCGGTGAACAGTTGCTGGCGCGCCATGATCACGATGACGAAACCGGTGCTGTAACCCAGCGAAACCACCAGGTGCGCGAAGGGCATGTCCGGCAGATGCGCCCGCAGCGCCCCGCTCGCCACCATCGAAAATCCCATCGACAATCCGGCTGCCAGCCCCGACCAGGTCAGCGCGGACGGTGTGCGCTTGAGCTCCTCGTTGCCGGTGGCGCCGATCGCTTCGTGCAGTACCGCGGCGCGCGGCGGCATCCGGCGTTCCACCTCGCTGCGCTCGGCCTCGTCCAGCGTCGGTGCGTAGTGCGACTGGGACGTGTCGGTGCGATCCACATCGGATGCATCGCCGGGCTGCGGGTTCATGCGCCTTCTTCGCCGCCGGTGGCGCGCTTCTGGACGGTGATGTTGCCGCTGGGTTCGAGAATGGCCAGTCCTACCATCCGGACATCCGTGCAACCGTGCTTGCGCATCGACGAGACGAAATTGCTGCGCGGAATCTTGCAGCGCTTCAGCACGTCGTCGAACAGCATGCCGTCGCGCGCAAGCAGCACCGGCCGCCCCTGCAGCCATCGGTCGCCACGCGCAAAGTGGCTGGACAGCCACGTGCTGATCCAGTCCAGCAACAGCAATACGGCCACCACCATCAGGCCACCCTGCAACGACTTGTCGTCGCCGACCAGCGAAGTGCGCACCGCACTGCCCAGGACCATCACCACGATGAGGTCGAAGATGCTGAGTTCGCCCAAGGTGTGCTTGCCCGACAGCCGAATCAGCGCGAACAGCACCAGGTACACGACGGTCGCGCGCAGCACAAGCTGCCACCAGGGGATCCCGAATTCGAACATGTCGTCCATTGCAAGCTCCCGAAGCGATGGGAGTCGTAGTTCAACCGGTACCCCGTCAAGCGGCGGTGAACGTCACGCGCGACCGCCAGGCGGCGAGCGCCGGGCGCCGCTCGATGTCGGCGCCACTAGTCACGGGATTACGGCCCGTTCATCGAACCGCACCCGGAAACCCAGCATCACGCCGCGCCCGGCGCGGGTCCGAAATAGCGGCCGTTGCCGTCGTTGACGATCACCGAGCCGATGTAGCGGCGACCGAACAGGTTGTCGATGCGCAGGAACGGCGCGATCGCCACGCCACCGTGGTGCATCACGCGCCCGACGTCCAGACCCACCGCGGCATAACCGGCGCGCGCGCTGTTGGCGTCGTCGACCACTACCGCGCCGGACGCGAACACGTCGATGGTCGCACATTCGGTGACGCGGAAATTTTTTCTGGCGTGCTCTCACGGCGTGTCGACATTTCGCATCGCAGACTTGGGCCTGCCAACAGGTCCCGGTCCTACGTGCAGGCGCGTGATCGTTGCGTGCGCGCGAAACCGGCGACCCGTCGATCGACGCATGTGTTTCGATGCCATCAATGCGAACGAGACAGGAGTCACGTGGCGCAGCTATTTCCAAAACGTTTCGCGTTCTGGTTCCAGTTGTGCCTGTTGGCGGTGGCAATCAGTTTCGTGTCATGGCTGTTTCTGTGGCGCTGGGCAATGGCCAACCCCGTCGGCGTGCACGACTCCGTCGAGCAGCCCGTGCCCTTCAGCCACAAACACCACGTCGGCGACGATGGCATCGACTGCCGCTATTGCCACGTCTCGGTCGAGCAATCCGCGTTCGCGGGCATTCCACCGATCTCGACCTGCATGACCTGCCACTCGCAGTTGTACACGCACCAGAAAGCGCTGGCCCCGCTACTCGCCGCGTTCGACAGCGGCGTGCCGTTGCACTGGAAGCGCGTCTACAAGCTGCCAGACTTCGTCTACTTCAACCACGGCATCCACATCGCCAAGGGCATCGGCTGCGCGAGTTGCCACGGCCCGGTGGACGAAATGCCGCTGACGGCGAAGCAGGAACACCTGACGATGCAATGGTGCCTCGCGTGCCATCGCGATCCTGCAAAGCACCTGCGGCCGCGCGACGAGGTGTTCAATCTGCATTGGCATGCGAAGGACCAGTTGGCGCTGGGCGCAAGCCTGGTGCGCACCTACCACATCGACCAGCGTCGTCTCACGGACTGTTCGACATGCCATCGGTGACAGGTCCCGTGAACGATCCGGCGGATCGCGTCGATCCCGCCGCGATCCGCGCCCAGCTCGCGGACCAGCGCGGTCCGCGCTTCTGGCGATCGCTGGAGGAGCTGGCGGACTCCGCAGGCTTCCTCGCCTGGCTCCGCAGCGAACATCCGCAACTCGCACAGGCGGCCTCACTGGACCGGCGCGATTTCCTGAAGCTGCTGGGCGCCTCGCTCGCGTTGGCCGGCTTGGCCGGGTGCAGCCATCCACCCGAAACCGAAATCGTGCCGTACGTGCACAAGCCCGTCGGCCAGGTCGACGGATTGCCGCGTTTCTTCGCGACCACCCTGACGCGCCACGGCTATGCGCAGGGCGTGCTGGTGCGCAGCGACATGGGGCGGCCCACCAAGGTCGAGGGCAACCCGCAGCACCCGGCCAGCCTCGGCGGCACCGACATCTTCGCGCAGGCGGCAATCCTGCAATTGTGGGATCCCGATCGTTCGCAGTCGGTGATGCACGGCAACACCGTTGCGACCTGGAACGACTTCGCCGCCGCGCTGACCGACCGCATCGCGCGCTTCAACAAGAGCGGTGGCGAAGGCCTGCGGGTGCTGCTGGGGCCCACCACGTCGCCCACGCTGATCGCGCAACTCGCGGCGCTCGAGAAGCGCTTCCCGAACGCACGCTGGCACATCGATGATCCCGCCGGCGTTACAGGCCGGGGCGAATTTGCACGCTGTCACTTCGATCGCGCCAGGGTGATCGTGTCGCTGGATGCCGACTTTCTCTGCAGTCCCGCGGCCGGTGTGCGCCACGCGCACGATTTCGTCGCCGCGCGCGATCCCCAAAAACCAGGCGCGATGTCACGCTTGTACATGGTCGAGCCCACGCCCAGTGTGACCGGTAGCATGGCCGATCATCGGCTGCCGCTGGCATCGGCGGCAATCGCGGCATTCGCGCAGCGGCTCGCATCACGCCTTGGAATTGGCGACATTGCGAAAGCAGCCTTCCTGCACGCACGGTGGATCGAGGCGGTCGCAAAAGATCTCGACGCAAACCGCGGCGCTTCGATCGTGGTGGCAGGCGGAACCCAACCCGAGGTCGTGCACGCGCTCGCGCGTTCGATGAACGAAGCGCTCGGCAACATCGGCCGCACCATCGACTACGCGAAACCGCTGGTGGCCATCCCGCAACGCGGTGACGGTTCGCTCGTGGCGCTCGCGGGCGACATGCGCGCTGGCAAGGTCGACACGCTGCTGATGCTGGGCGTCAATCCCGCCTACGACGCGCCCGCGGACGCGGACTTCATCGCCGCGATGCGGCGCGTTCCGCACGCACTGCACCTCGGCTTGTACAACGACGAAACCGGCCAACTCGCCGAATGGCACGTGCCGCAGGCGCACGAACTGGAAGCATGGGGCGACGCGCTTGCGTTCGATGGCACCGCAAGTATCGCGCAGCCATTGATTGCGCCTTTATACGACGGGCATTCCGCGATCGAAGTGATGGCGCTGCTGCTGGGCGATCCGGTCGATAGCCACACGCTGGTGCGACGGCAATGGCAGTCGCAACTCAAGGACGACAAGGCGTGGAACGAGGCGCTGCAGTCCGGCGTGGCTGCAAACACCTTGTCGTCACCCCGGCGAAAGCCGGGGCCCAGTGACTTTTCGTCAACAGCAAAGTCACTGGGTTTCGGATCGCCGCTGCGCGGCGTCCGGAATGACGACAACATTGTCATTCCGGGGCGACCCGAAGGGTCGAACCCGGAATCGGTTTCGTCGACGACTGTTCAGCGCCCGGCCCCCGCTGCGGGCGAATCCGGCGAAGATCAACAAACTGATTCCGGATCGCCGCTGCGCGGCGCCCGGAATGACGAACAAAACAATGGCAGCGCTCTGGAACTGCTGTTCCGTCCCGACCCAACCCTCGACTACGGCGCGTGGTCGAACAACGGCTGGCTGCAGGAACTGCCCAAGCCGCTGACGCAACTCACCTGGGACAACGTGGTGCTGGTGTCGCCCGCGCTCGCGAAACGCAAAGGCCTGCGCAACTTCGATGGCGTGGAATTGCGCAGCGCCGGACGTTCCGTGCGCGGCCCGGTCTGGATCATGCCCGGACAGGCCGAACGCAGCGTCACCGTGCACCTTGGCTATGGACGGAGGCAGGCAGGTCGAGTCGCGAGCGGCCAAGGTTTCGATGCGTACGCATTGCGCATGAAGGTTTCGCCGTGGCTTGCCACCGATCTCGAACTCGTTCCGACCGGCGAGCGTTACGAAATCGCCCAGACGCAACATCACTTCGCGATGGAAGGCCGCGATCCGCTGCGCGTCGGCACGCTGGACGAATTCAGGTCCGATCCGACGTTCGCCACGGTGCACGACCGTTACGGGCCGAAGCCGCCCAGCCTCTATCCCGATTACCCGAAAGCCGATTACGCGTGGGGCATGAGCATCGACCTCAACGCCTGCATCGGCTGCAAGGCCTGCACCATCGCCTGCCAGGCGGAGAACAACATCCCGATCGTCGGCAAGGAACAGGTGCGGCGCGGACGCGAGATGCACTGGATCCGCGTCGATCGCTACTACGACGGTGGCGCCGCCAATCCGCGCAGCTACAGCCAACCGGTGCCGTGCATGATGTGCGAGCACGCGCCCTGCGAAGTCGTGTGCCCGGTCGATGCGACCGTGCACGACGCCGAAGGCCTGAACGTACAGGTCTACAACCGCTGCGTCGGCACCCGTTTCTGCTCCAACAACTGCCCGTACAAGGTGCGGCGCTTCAACTTTATGCAGTACGCCGACAAGCACACACCGCAATACAAGGCGATGCGCAACCCCGAGGTGACGGTGCGCCGGCGCGGCGTGATGGAAAAGTGCACGTACTGCATCCAGCGCATCGAAACCGCGCACATCGAGGCCGACAGGCAGAACCGCCGCATCCGCGACGGCGAAATCGTCACCGCCTGCCAGGCGGCGTGTCCGACGCAGGCCATCCGCTTCGGCGACATATCCGACAAGGATTCGGGCGTGTCGAAAGCCAAGGCATCACCGCGCAACTACGCGATGCTCAACGAACTCGGCACGCGTCCGCGCACCACGTATCTCGCGCGCATCCGCAATCCGAATCCGGCGCTGAAGGACGAGGAATCATGAGCGCGGTGCTGCCACGCGATCCGTTGCCGCCGGTGATCGCGCCGGGCGAAACCGACGCATCGATCAGCGCGAAGATCAGCGATGCGACCCTGCGCCGGCCGGCCGGTTGGTTGTGGATCGGGGGCTTTGGCCTCTCGCTGCTGCTGTGCGGGCTGCTGTTCGTCGGCACCTGCTGGCTGCTGTACGCCGGACTCGGCATCTTCGGACTGAACATCCCGGTCGCGTGGAGTTTCTTCATTGCGAACTACGTGTGGTGGATCGCGATCGGCATGGGCGGCACCTTCATTTCCGCCGCGATGTACCTGACCCGGCAAGGCTGGCGCAATTCGATCAACCGGTTTGCCGAAGCGATGACGGTGTTCGCGGTGTCGGTGTCGGCCATCTTCCCGATCCTGCACCTCGGGCGGCCGTGGTTCTTCTATTGGCTGTTCCCGTATCCCGACGTGATGAACCTGTGGCCGCAGTGGCGCAGTTCGCTGGAGTGGGATTTCTGGGCGATCCTCGCCTACCTGATCGTCTCGATCCTGTATTGGTACCTCGGCATGCTGCCGGACCTCGCGACGCTGCGCGACCGCGCACCGACCCTCGCGCAGGCGCGCTTCTACGGACTGCTGTCGCTGGGCTGGCGCGGCGAAGCGCGCCACTGGATGCGGCTGGAACAATTCAACCTGATCACCGCCGGGCTCGCGGTGACGCTGGTGTTTTCCGTGCACAGCATGGTCGCGCTGGATTTCTCCGAGGGCCTGGTGCCCGGCTGGCACGAGACGATCTTCCCGCCGTTCTTCGTCGGGGGCGCGCTGTTCTCGGGCTTCGCGATGGTGCTGGTGCTAGGCATCCCGCTGCGCAGGTGGTTCGGTTTCGAGGCGTACTTGACCGACCGCCACATCGTGAACATGGCCAAGATGATGCTGGCCGCGGGGCTGTTCGTCGACTACAGCTATTTTTCGGAAATCTTCACCGCGTTCTATTCGATGGACCAGTACGACGTCGCGATGACGATGCAGCGCGTGGTCGGCCCGTACGCGTGGGTGTTCTGGGGCACGGTCCTGTTCAATGTGCTGCTGATCCAGTTGCTGTGGTTCCCGCGCGTGCGGCGCAGTGCGGCGGCGGTGTTCGTGATTGCGCTGGGGGTGCTGATCGGCATGTGGCTGGAGCGCTTCGTGCTGATCGTGACCAGCCTGTATGAAGATTTCCTGCCGTCGGCGTGGGGGATGTTCTGGCCCACGCTGTGGGACATCGCGTTCCTGATCGGTTCGATCGGGCTGTTCTTCTTCATGTTCCTGTTGTTCACGCGGCTGCTGCCGATGCTGTCGATGTTCGAGTTGCGCAAGCTGGCCGCCTCGCAACGCCGAGTGGAGGCGCGGCCATGAGCGTGCGCCTGCACGGCCTGCTGGCCGAGTTCGCCGAAGCGGAGCAGCTGCGCTGCGCCGTACAGCATGCGCGCGAGGATGGCCGATACAGCGCCATCGAGGCGTATTCGCCGTATCCCATCAAAGGGTTGGACGCGGCGCTGGGCGCGCGCCGAAACCGGATGCCGTTCTGGATGCTGCTCGGTGCGATCGGCGGCGGCGCGTTCACCTATTGGCTGGAGTGGTACTCGGCGGTGGTGGACTACCCGCTCAACATCGGCGGGCGGCCGCTGTTTTCTTGGCCCGCGTTCATTCCGCCGGCGGTGGAGATGACGATCCTGTGGGCGGTGCTGTTCGGTGTCGGCGCCGTGCTGTACGGCGCGCGATTGCCGCGCGTGCACCACCCCTTGTTCGCGAACCACGAATTCGAACGTGCGACCAGCGATCGATTCTTCCTGCTGGTGCGTGGCGACGATCCGCTGTTCGATGCGCAGGCCACGCAGGCATTCCTGGAAAACCTGTCGCCGCTTTCGGTGGTGG
>DATCSF010000036.1:0-15843 GCA_036568625.1 Rhodanobacteraceae bacterium
TCGGCACGCCGTCGCGCAGCGCGTGGCGTTCTTCCATCGAGAAATCCTTAACCAGATCCCACGCAGCGTCCAGTGCAGCCGAGTCATACAGAAGCCCGACCCACAACGCCGGCAGTGCGCACAGCCGATTGGACGGGCCGCCGTCGGCGCCGCGCATTTCGAGGTACTGCTTCAGGCGCACTTCCGGAAACGCGGTGGTCATGTGGTCTGACCAGTCGCGCAACGTCGGCTTCTCGCCCGGCAGCGCGGGCAACTGGCCTTCCAGGAAATCGCGGAACGATTGCCCCGCGCAATCGACGTACGCGTCATGCCGGTGCACGAAATACATCGGCACGTCGAGCAGGTAATCGACGTAGCGCTCGAACCCGAAACCGTCGTCGAACACGAAGTCGAGCATGCCGGTGCGATCGGCGTCGGTGTCGGTCCAGATGTGCGAACGGTAACTCTGGAAGCCGTTCGGCCGGCCTTCGGTGAACGGCGAATCGGCGAACAGCGCGGTCGCGACGGGCTGCAGCGCCAGCGACACGCGGAACTTCTTCACCATGTCGGCTTCGTTGGCGACGTCGAGGTTGACCTGCACGGTGCAGGTGCGGGTCATCATGTCCAGGCCCAGCGAACCGACCGTCGGCATGTAGCGGCGCATGATCGCGTAGCGGCCCTTGGGCATCCATGGCATGTCCTCGCGCTTCCACTTCGGCTGGAAGCCCATGCCGAGGATGCCGAGCTGCAGCGGCTCGGCCGCGCGCCGCACGCAGTCGAGATGTTCCTGCACTTCGCAGCAGGTCTCGTGGATGGTTGCCAGCGGCGCGCCGGAGAGTTCGAGCTGGCCGGCGGGTTCCAGCGTCACCGAAGCATTGCCACGCGACAGCGCGATCACGTTGCCGTCTTCCTCGACCGGATCCCAGCCGCAACCCGCGATGCCGTGCAGCAAGGCGCCGATGCCGCGCTTGCCCGCATACGGCGGCGCGCGCAAGTCGTCGGTGCGGAACACGAATTTCTCGTGCTCGGTGCCGATCTTCCATTGCTCTGCCGGACGGCTGCCGGCGACAAGGTATTCCACGAGTTGCGCGCGCCGTTCGATCGGTTGTTCGGCAACGTGGCTGGGACCGGACATGCGCGCGCCTTCATAGGGGCAAGGCGATCAAGATGGGGTGGCCGCCCGCCGTCCGCAAGTGGGGAAGCAGAGCTTCAGCCCAGCAGCGCCGCCACCGCCGCGCGCGCTCCGTCGAGACCGGTCCCGGCGGCTGCCGAAAAAGCAATGGTCTGCGCGCACCAATGTTCTTTCGCGATCTCCGCGTCCACCTCGCGCTGGCGCATGTGCGCCTGCGCGCGCGAAAGTTTGTCGGCCTTGCTGAGCAGCACCACGCACGGCAGTTCGATATCCGTGCAGAATCCAAGCATCTGGCGGTCGAACGTGGTCAATGCGTGGCGGATGTCGGCGATCAGCACCAGGCCACGCAGCGACTGCCGCGTGCGCAGGTAATGATCGATGGCGTGCTTCCAGTGGTCGCGCAAGTTCGGCGGCACCTTGGCGTAACCGTAGCCCGGCAGGTCCACCAGCCGGCGTCCGTCCGGCAGCGCGAACACCACCAGTTGCTGGGTGCGGCCCGGCGTCTTGCTGGTGCGCGCCAGCGCGGACTGGTTCGTCAGCGCATTGATCGCACTGGACTTGCCCGCGTTGGAGCGCCCGGCAAACGCGATTTCGGCGCCGGCATCGGGCGGCAACTGGTCGGGCCGGTGCGCCGCCAGCACGAACGCCGCGCCGCGGAAAGGATTATCGGATGCCTGCACGTTTGACCACCTTTCCTGCCGCGGCGATAATCCCGCGGTTCGCGCCGGCTCGTGTGCCGGTGCTCACGTCTTACGGGAGAGAGGATTCTATGGGTTTCCGGCGCTCAGCAGCTGTCATGGTCATGCTCGCCGCCTCGGCGCCGGTCGCGATGGCGCTGTCCGCGTCGCCGGCCACGCAGGCCAAAACCGAACCGACCCCGGCGGCGACAGCCGCTCCGGCTGCGAGTGCCAGCGCTGCGGCACCTGCCGGCGCCGCAAGCGCCTCGAAGGCCGCGGAAGCCGAATTCGTCAAGCTCGAAGCGGTGAAAACCCAGCCGGGCGATGCCAAGGCTGGCCAGGCCAAGGCGGCCGCGTGCGGCGCCTGCCACGGCATGGACGGCAATTCCACCGATCCCCAATATCCGAAACTGGCCACCCAGGGCGAGCGGTACATCGTCACCCAGTTGATGCGCTTCAAGAGCGGCGTGCGCCAGAACGCGATCATGCAGGGCATGGCTTCCACGCTTTCGCCGCAGGACATGCACGACGTCGGCGCGTACTTCGCCGAACAGAAACGCCTGCCCGGCGTTGCCGACGAAAAGCTGGCGGGCGACGGCGAGAAGCTTTATCGCGAGGGTGATTCGAGCCGCGGCATCCCGGCCTGCATGGCGTGCCATGGTCCCGACGGCGCCGGCAATCCCGGCTGGCGCGTGCCCAACGTCGCGGGCCAGCACGCCGACTACGTGCAGACCCAGTTGAAGGCGTGGCACGACGGCACGAGCTGGGGCAGCGATGCCCACGCCGGAATCATGCCGGCGATTGCCGCACGCCTGACCGAGCACGACATTTCCGCGGTCTCGAGCTACCTCGAAGGCCTGCACGCGGCGCCCGCGCCCAAGCCCGCGACGCAGCCCAATGCCATCGATTGAACCCGCCGCGCCCGCGCGCGGTCGATTCAGGAACGGTCTGGCACACTCGCCGGCCGTTTTCCGAACTTCGCCGGGGATCCGATCATGATCAAGCGCACCGCCGTGTTCCTGCTGCTCGCCGCCGTGGCCGGCCTGGTGTTCGCGCAGACGCCGCAGCAATGGACCGAAGGCAAGCAGTATTTCGCGATCCAGAACCCGCAGCCGACCGGCCAGCCCGACAAGGTGGTGGTGACCGAAGTGTTCTCGTTCGGCTGCCCGGCCTGCAACCAGTTCGAACCCTTCATCGACAAGCTGCGCGCCGAGCTGCCCCAAGGCACCGTGCTGCAGTTCGTGCCGGCAAGCTGGCACCCCAATGAGGACTGGCCGGTGTTCCAGCGCGCCTATTTCACGGCCAAGGCGCTGGGGCTGGACAACAAGCAATCGCACGATGCGATGTTCAAGGCGATCTGGGGGCCGAGTGGTCCGCTGGCGACCTACGATCCAACCACCCAGCGTCCCAAGGACGAGGCCAACCTGCCCAAGATCGAGGACGTCGCGAAGTTCTATGCGAAGTTCGGCGCCAAGCCCGACGAGTTCATCGCGACGGCCAATTCGTTCGCGGTCAACCTGGAAATGAAGCGCGCCGACCAGCAGATCCTGGCATGGGGCGCCGACAGCACCCCGACCCTCGTGATCGACGGCAAGTGGCGCCTGACGCCCGCGTCGGCGCAGGGCGCGCAACAAGCCGTCGACCTGGCGCTGTATCTGGTCAACAAAGAACTTGCCGCAAAGAAGGCGAAGTAACGTGAACGCGGCCCACCTGATCCGCGGCGTGTTGCTGGCCTGCGGCTTGCTGCTGGCCGCCGCGTGTTCGGCGCACAACGATGCAGGCACGGGCAGCGCCGCCGCTTCCGCCAGCGCCGCGGCAAGCGTCACGCCGGCCCCTGCGACTTCCACGCAGTTCACCGAGGGACGGGAATACGTCACGCTGAAGTTGCCGGCCGGACAGACCGCACCGACCGGCCCGATCGAAGTGGTCGAGGTGTTTTCGTACGGCTGCCCGCACTGCGCCGAATTCGCACCGTACATGGACAAGCTGCGCGCGGAGCTGCCGAAGGGCGCCGAGGTGCGCTACATGCCGGCGGTATTCAGCGAAGCGTGGATGCCCTACGCGCAGGCGTTCTATGCAGCGCGCCAACTCGGCGCGCTCGAGCAGACCCACGACGCGATGTTCCAGGCGATGCTGGAGCACTATCCGCTCAACTCGTTGCAGGACCTGGCCGCCTGGTACGGGCGCCACGGCGTGGACCCGCAGAAATTCATGGCCGCGGCCACCAGCGCGGAAACCCGTCAACAAATGGCAGCCGATCAGCGCACCGAGATCGGCTGGGGCATCGACGCCACGCCGACGCTGGTGGTGGGGCGGCGCGCCAGCGGCGCGACGGACGCGCCGTTCGTCGCCTTGATGCGCAGCGCCAACGTCAACAGCTACGCGCAGTTGCAGCAACTCGGGCTGTGGATGGCGCAGCACGTCGGGCAACACCGATAGACGCGCCGCCTCGGCGCGTACTTGTGTTCCGGCGCACGCAGCGCCACATGGCAAGGTGTTAGTCTGATCAAGTCATGATTCCCGACCCCGCTGCCGCGCCGGCCGACAACGTCCTGCGCATCTTGAGCTGCAACATCCTCGCCGGCGCGAGCGTGAAGCGATACCACGAATACTTCACGCGCAGCTGGGGCGCGGTGTTGCCGGGCAAGTACAAGCTGGGCAACCTCGACACCCTTGCGCGTTCGATCGCGGACTTCGACGTGATCGGCTTGCAGGAAGCCGACGCCGGCAGCATCCGCTCCGGTTTCCTCAACCAGACGCGTTATCTCGCCGAGACTTCGGGGCTGCCTTATTGGAGCCATCAGCCCAACCGCAGGCTGTCGAACGTCTCGCACACCGCCAATGGCCTGATCAGCCGCAGCCAACCCCTCGAAGTGCTCGATTATCCACTGCCGGGCCGGCTGGGCGGACGCGGCGTCTTGCTGGCGCGTTATGGCGCGGGCCGCGAAGCCTTGACGGTGGCGATCGCACATCTTTCGCTGGGCGTGCAATCGCGCCAGCGCCAGATCGATTTCATCGCCGACCTGCTGCACGACCGTCCCAACGCGGTGCTGATGGGCGACCTGAACTGTCCGCCCGACTGCCCGGAGTTGCGCAGCCTGTTCGCGCACACCTCGTTGGCGCCGCCCGCCGATCCGCAACCCACCTTCCCGAGCTGGCGTCCGCAGCGCGCGATCGACCACATCCTGGTCACCTCGCAGCTCGCGGTCGAACGCATGTGGACGCTGCCCGCCGCGTTTTCCGATCACCTGCCGCTGGCCGCCGAAATACGCGTGCCGGCCGTGGCCGTGCAAGCAGCGGCATGAACCGTATTCCTTGGAACCGGACGCGCGGGAGTCATCGCTCCTCCGCGCCGCGCAGCAGCGCGTGAAATTTTTCACCTGGCGATTCCTCTAGAATCGTTCGCATGCAAAGGGTCGTAGTGAAAAACACGCCGCGGCATGCGTGGGCGCGCCGGTTGGCCGTGTTGGCGCTGTCGATGGTCGCTGTCGCGGGGGCGGCGCAAACCCCCACGCTCACCCGGCAGCAGCAACGGGAAGCCTTCCGTGCCGCGTATGCCGCCGCGCAGAACGGACAGGACTGGCGCACGCTCGCGCACGGCCTGCACGATTACCCCCTGTATCCCTATCTCGAAGCCGCGGCGTTGCAGCACAATATCGAGACCGCGACGCCGGCCGAGATCGATGCGTACCTCGAGCGTTATCCCGACCTGATCCCCGCCGGCGCCCTGCGCAAGTCCGAGTTGCACTGGCTGGCGCATCAAAAGGACTGGACGACCTTCCGGCATTTCTACCAGCCGGGGCTCGGCGACACCCTGAGCTGCGATGCGCTGCAGGCGAATCTCGCGGATGGCACGCCACTCGATTTCGATCGCGACCTCGCGGCGTTGTGGCAACAGACGCATCTGCCGTCGGCGTGCACGCCGGTGCTGCAGGCCGCCGCCACGCAGGGTTTGCTGACGCCGCAGCGCGTGTGGGATCGCATCGAGCGCGCGGCCGATGCCGGCAAGGCTTCCACCATCGAACAATCCGCTGCATGGTTGCCGGACAACCAAGGTGCGATCGCGATGCGGATCGCCGACGCATTGAGCTCGCCCGCGACGCTGCTGAAAAAGGCTTCGACGTTCGCCGACACGAAGCACGATCGCGAGGCCGTGGCACGCGCACTGATACGCCTGGCGCGCCGCGACAGCACGCAGGCGCAAACTGATTGGGATGCACTGTCGACGCGCTTCACGTTCGATCAGGATCAACGCCACCGCGTGCTCGCGGCGCTGGCGCTGTACAACGCGGTGGATTTCGGCCCGGATGCGATTGCGCGGCTTGCGGATTTGCCGCCCGCGGCGCAAACCGACGCGACCCGCGAATGGCGCGTGCGCGCGGCGGTCGCGCAGGGCGACTGGAAGGCCGCGGCCGCCGCGATCGAGGCGCTGACGCCGGACGAAATGCAGCGCGACGAGTGGCGCTACTGGCAGGCGCGCATCGCGCAGAAGCTCGGCAAGAACACCGCCGCGCTGGACGGCTACACCGCGCTCGCGCAGCAGGCGACGTTCTACGGCTTCCTCGCGGCCGATCGCGCCGACCTGCCGTATTCGATCTGCCCCGCGACGATCACCGCCGATGCCGCGACGGATCGCCGGCTGGAAGCGATGCCGGGGCTGGCGCGCGCGTTCGAGTTCTTCGCGCTGGACATGCTGAAGCCCGCGCGGCGCGAATGGAACGCCGCGTTCGCCGACCTGACGCCCGCTCAGCAGCAACAGGCCGCGGCGCTGGCCTCGCGCAAGGGCTGGTACGACCGCGCGGTATTCGCGTTCGGCAAGTCGGGCGACCTGCATTACTACGCGTTGCGCTTTCCGCTGGCCGACCAGCAGCGCGTGGTCGCATCCGCGCAACGCGCCGGCATCGATCCGGCCTGGGCGTTCGCGATCATCCGCGCCGAAACCGCGTGGCAGACCGATGCGCAATCGGGCGCCGACGCGCGCGGGCTGATGCAACTGCTGCCCGGCACCGCCAAGCTGGTCGCGCGCCGCAGCGGCTTGCCGTACGACGGGGCGATGAGCCTCTACGATCCGGCGATCAACATTCCGCTGGGCACGCAGTATCTCGCCAACCTCGCGCTGCGCTTCAACGGCAGCCCGTGGCTGGCGTCGGCCGCGTACAACGCAGGTCCCAGCAACGCGCAGCGCTGGGTGGACGCGCGCGGCCATCTCGACCCGGAACGATTCATCCTCACGATTCCGTTCAACGAGACGCGCGATTACGTGACCCGTGTGATGTCGTTCGCCACCCTCTACGGCTGGCGCCTGCACGGCGCGCCCATGCCGGTGTCCTCGCGCCTGCCCGCGATCGGCACGCCGTATGATCCGGCAGTCGACCCGCCCCGCAAGCAGGTGGTGTGCCACGCGCCGACGCCCGCCGTTCCGGCCACCGCGCCGACTCCCCCCGTCTCCGCAGGACGTGCCATTCCATGAACCCGAAACGCTACGTTGTCCTCGGCGGCACCGGCTTCATCGGCAGCCACCTGCTTGCGGCGCTGGCCGATACCGGGTGCCGCGTGACGGTGCTCAGCCGCAACCGCGAGCAGCGGCGCGCGATCAGCGTGCTGCCGTACGTGCGCACCGTCAGCACCGACGTGTACCATCGCGCCGAACTGGAGAAGCACCTCGCCGGCCACGATGCCGTGATCAACCTGGTCGGCATCCTCAACGAAACCGGCGGCGCCACTTTCACCCACGCCCACGTGGACCTCACCGCCACGCTGATCGCAGCGTGCCGGCAGGTCGGCATCCGCCGCATCCACCAGATGAGTTCGCTGAACGCGGGCGAGCGCGCGTCGAAATACCTGAAGACGCGCGGCGAAGCCGAGGCGCAGGTGCGCAACTCCGGCATGGAGTGGACGATCTACCGTCCCAGCGTGGTGTACGGCGCGGGCGATGGACTGGTGTTCCGCTTCCTGAAGCTGTTGCGGATGGGTCCGGCGTTGCCGCTGGCGCAGCCGCACGCGAAGTTTGCACCGGCGTACGTCGGCGACGTCGCCGAAGCGATCAAGCGCTGTCTCGCCGACCGCAGCCGCATCGGCAAGATCTTCGAGCTGTACGGGCCGGACACGCTGGAGCTGGTGCAGCTCGTGCGCATGATCCGCGATGCTGCCGGTCTGCGCCGTGCCGTGCTGCCGCTGCCGGCAGTGCTCGGCCGGATGCAAGCGATGGCCGCCGAGCTGATTCCCGGCAAACCCTTCTCGCGCGACAACTTCAATTCGCTGAAACTGGATTCGGTCGGCACCCGCGACGGCTTCGCCGCACTCGGCATCACGCCGCGACGGTTTGCGGCGATGCTGCCGGTGCTGCTGGGCAGCCATTCGCGGGAACGCCAGTTCAACGACGCGCGGGCGACGCAGGAAGCGTGAGGATGCCGGGCGCCGGCCATCGCATCTACCTGGTCGGCGGCGCGGTGCGCGACGAACTGTTGGGGCGCCCGCACCTCGACCGCGATTACGTGGTGGTGGGTGCGACGCCCGAGGACATGCTGGCGGAAGGTTACCGTACCGTCGGCAAGGATTTCCCGGTGTTCCTGCACCCCGATACCGGCGAGGAATACGCGTTGGCACGCACCGAGCGCAAGACCGGTCCGGGCTACCACGGCTTCGCGTTCCACACCGCGCCCGACGTGACGCTGGATGAGGATCTCGCGCGCCGCGACCTCACCATCAACGCGATGGCGCGCGATGAAGCGGGCGCACTGGTCGATCCGTACGGCGGCGCGAACGATCTGCGCGACCGGTTGTTGCGACACGTCTCGCCGGCGTTCGCCGAAGACCCGGTGCGCATCCTGCGCGTGGCGCGCTTCCTCGCCCGCTATGCGCCGCTCGGGTTCCGCATCGCCGACGAAACCCTGGCGTTGATGCGCGCGATGGTCGACGCCGGCGAAGCGGCGCACCTGGTGCCCGAACGCGTGTGGGTGGAAACGCGCAAGGCGCTGACCGAACCCGAACCCTCCGCATTCGTGCGTGCCTTGCGTAAATGCGGCGCGCTGGCGGTGCTGTTTCCGGAAATCGATGCACTCTACGGCGTGCCGCAGCCACCGCAGCACCATCCGGAAGTCGATTGCGGCGCGCACCTGGAATTGGTCCTCGACCAGTGCGCGAAGCTCGCGCCGGGTGATGATCTCGCCGGTTTCTGCGCGCTCACCCACGACCTCGGCAAGGCATTGACGCCCGACGACGTGCTGCCGCGCCACATCGCCCACGAGCACCGCGGCCTCGCGCCACTCGCGGCGTTGTGTGAGCGCCTGAAGGTACCCGTCGAACACGCGCAGCTCGCGGCACTGACCTGCCGTCATCACCTCGACGCACACCGCGCGCTGGAATTGAAACCCGCCACCGTGCTGATGCTGCTGGAGGCGTTCGACGCCTTCCGGCGCCCCGGGCGGCTGGAGCCGTTCCTCGCCGCCTGCACCGCCGACAAGCGCGGGCGGCTGCAGCACGAGCACGACGCCTACCCGCAAGCGGACTTCCTGCGCGCCGCGCGCGATGCCGCGCGGGCGGTGACGGCGCAACCGTTCGTCGAGCAAGGGCTCACCGGCACGGCCATCGGGGAGGCGATGCGGCGCGCACGGATCAAAGCGATCGGGGCGCTGCCGCGATCCTGAGCGCCGCAATCAGGCGCGCGGATAACGCCGCGTGAGGAAAGCGTGGAACGCGCGCAAGGATTGCGCCTCGCCGCCGCGGGGGCGGCCGGGCCTGTCGGCATCGTTCCACGCATACACGTCGACGTGCAGCCAGGGTACGGTAGCCGGCACGAAATGCTGCAGGTACAACGCGGCAGTGATCGCGCCCGCATGACGCGAAGCGCCGGTATTGCAGGTGTCGGCGATGGCCGAGACCAGCATCGCGCGATAGGGCTGCCACAGCGGCAGGCGCCATACGGGATCGTGCTGCATGCGCGCGGCGTCGAGCAACGCGTCGGCCACGTCGTCGCGATTGGCGAACACGGCCGGCAGGTCCGGCCCCAGCGCGACCCGCGCGGCGCCGGTGAGCGTCGCGAAATCGATCAGCAAATCAGGCTGCCGTTCGACCGCCAGCGCCAGCGCATCGCACAGGATCAGGCGCCCCTCCGCATCGGTGTTGTCCACTTCCACCGTGACCCCGGCACGGGTGCGAACCACGTCGCCCGGACGCATGGCGTCACCCGCAACCGCGTTGTCCACGGTCGGAATCACCAGCAGCAGGCGCACCGGCAGGTTCGACGCCATCACCAACTGCGCCAGCGACAGCGCGTGCGCCGCGCCGCCCATGTCCTTCTTCATCCAGCGCATGCCGTCGTGGGTCTTCAAGTCCAGGCCGCCGGTGTCGAAACACACGCCCTTGCCGACCAGCGCCAGCAGCGGACGTTTCGGATCGCCCCACGTCAACTCGATCACACGCGGCGCGCGCGGACTGGCGCGGCCCACCGCGTGCACGGTCGGGAACCCGGCCTTCAACAAGCCGTCGCCGCTCCATTCGCGGCACTTCGCGCCGAAGCGTTCGGCGACGCCGCGCACCGCCGCGCAGACGTCGGCGGGGCCGAGGTCCTGCGCCGGCGTGTTGACCAGGTCGCGTACGCGCGTGATGGCTTCGACGGTCGGCGCAAGCTCGTCCAGCAGCGCGCGCGGCAGCAACAGGCGCGCGGGTTCAGCGTGCGGCTCGCGATAGCGCGCGAAACGATAACTGCCCAGCGCCCAGCCGAGCGCGGCATCGTGTGCAGACAAGACCTCGCCATCGAGGCGGTAGTCGGCGGCAGGCAGACGATACGGAAACGCAGCCAGCGCGAGCGGCGGCGAGCCGGGATCGATGCCGCAGACGACGCGCGCGGTGCCGCCTTGCGCGTCGGGCAACAGGCAAAACGCACCAGCCTGCCCCACGAAGCCGTTCGCCTCGGCCCAGCGTCGCTGGCGCGCGCCCAGGGTTTTCGCACGACTCGTCCAACCCGCACGCGTGACCGGCGTCAGCGGCAGCGCGCGGCGGCCGCGGCGGTCCGCGGTCAGGGCCGGCACGTGGTTTTCCCGTGACGTGCCGGTCTCATGGCGAAGATGACAGCTTCAGCACCTGGCCAACCTTCAGCATGTCGCCATGCAGGCCGTTCCACTTGCGCAGGTCTTCGACGCTGACCGAGTGCTTCTGCGCGATCTTCGAGAGCGTGTCCCCGCTGACCACGGTGTAGTCGGCGGGCCGCGCGGGCGCCGGCGGATTGGCCTCCACCGTGGGCGACGGATTGACGCCCGCGGCCTGGCTCAGCGCAGCGCGTTGCGCATCGGCCGCGGCCACCTGCTTGGCGGCGGCCTGCTGCAGGGCCGCGGCACGCGCGACCTCCGCCGGATTGCCGGCCAGCCGCGCGAACTCGTTGCCGGGTGCATATTCGGGCGGCAGCCCTTCGGTGATCATGCGCGCGCCGAGGGTGTTGATGCGGTCCATCTCGGTCTTGGCGTTCAGCACGGTCGCCTGCGCGTACGGCAGCAGGTCGTGGCTGCGCAGGATCCCACCCGATTTTTCGCCGCCGAGGAACGCCAGGAATTTCTGGATCGTCGCGATCTTGGGACTGTCGGACTTGTAGGCGAGGTAGATCGTCAGCGGCAGCGGATAGGTCGCGTTTTCCAGCGTGGCAATGCTGGGCATCACGCCTTCGATCGGGATGATCTTGATGTCCTTCTGGCGGCGCGCATGCACCATCGTCGAGAGCGCCAGCGCCTTGCCGTCCAGCGACACTTCCTGCTGCAGCGAGTCGATGTTGATGAACAGGCGCGGCACCGCGACCGGGTAGTCGCCATTGCCGAAAATCAGCCGGCGGAAACTGAACTGCACGCCGTCCAGCGGCGAGGCGATGCCGTCGAGATCGATCGGTTCGTCGCGGCCGCCGACTTCCGACCAGTTCCGGATCTTGCCGTAGTAGATGTCGTGCAACTGCTTCAGAGTCAGGTTGTTCACCGGATTGGAAACGTTGGTGATCATCACCAGCGCATCCCACGCCACCGGCGCAAACACCAGCCCCGCTTCCTGGGTGCGCTGGGGATACGCCGGGCGCGCGCTCGCGGCCAGATCGACGGCGCCGGCCAGTGCCTGGTCGATGCCGTCGATGGTGTTGAACGGCGTGACTTCGAGATGACCGTCGCCGGTATCGGCAAAGGCCGAGGCGACCGCGCTCACCAGGCCCTCGGTGCTGACCTGGTCGCCGCGCACGATCAGCGCGGGTCCCGATGATTTGTGGTGACGGCTGGAATGTTTGGCGGGCGCCGCGGTGGCGGCGAGGGTGAAGACCAGCGACAACGAAGCGGCGGCGAGGCTCAACGAACGTGCGGACATGAACAAGATACCGTGTGACGGTGCGAGGAAAAGAACGACACGATTATGGCGGAACCGATCGCACCCGCGGCACGCCGTTCAACTTTTTCGCGCGACATTTTACGGACACCGCTCACGTTTCGCCGTTCATCCGCCGATCTGGATCTGCAGCAACTGGCCATCGCGCACCAGCGCCAGCAGCAGCATCCGCGGATGCAACGCAAACACGCGGCGCAATTGCGCGAGGTCCGGGGTCGCGACGTTGTTGACGCCGACCACGACGTCGCCGCTCGCCAGTCCGTTGCGCGCGGCACGGCTGCCCGGCGTAACGCTCGCGACGGTCACGCCCTCGATACCATTGCCGGAGGGCGCGTCGGTGAAACTGGCGCCGGCGAGACGCGCATCCAGCGACGCGCCGTCGGCCTGGCCGCTGACCGCGGTCAGCTTGGCCTCGACGGTGAGTCGCTTGCCGCTGCGGTCGACACCGAGTGCGAGCGTGCTGCCCAGCGTCGCCAGCCCCTGCGCATTGCGCAGATCCTGCGCATCGGCGACGGGCCGGCCGTTGACGCTGGTGACCAGGTCGCCCGGCTTCAGTCCCGCCTTGGCGGCGGGCGAATCGGGCAGCACGCTGGTGATCAGCGCGCCGCTGGAGGCCTTGATGCCCAGCGCCGCGGCCACCCGCGGCGACAAGTCCTGCGCGTCCACGCCCAGCGTGCCGCGCTCCACCTTGCCGTGCGCGATCAGTTGTTTCATCACCTCGGCGGCGAGGTCGGAGGGAATCGCAAAACCCAGCCCCGCGCTCGCACCGGAAGGCGAATAGATCATCGAGTTGATGCCGACCAGTTCGCCGGCGAGGTTCACCAGCGCACCGCCGGAATTGCCGGGATTGATCGACGCATCGGTCTGGATGAAGTTCTGGTAGCTGTTGCGCCCGAGGCCCTGCCGGCCGAGGCCCGAAACGATGCCCGAGGTGGCCGACTGGCCCAACCCGAACGGATCGCCGATCGCCACCACGAAATCGCCCACCTGGAGTTTCGAGGAATCGGCCAGCGGCAGCGCCACCAGAGCGGGCGCACGGATCTGGATCACCGCGACGTCGGTCTGCGGGTCGGTGCCGACCAGCTTGGCCTTGTACGACTTGCCGTCGGTGAGGGTCACCTTGATGTCGTCAGCGCCTGCGATCACGTGGTTGTTGGTGAGGATGTAGCCGTCCTTCGCGTTCACGATCACGCCCGAACCCAGCGACTGCTGCACCAGTTCGCGCGAGGGCGGCTCGGCCGGCAACCCGAAGAACTGGCGCATGATCGGATCGCTGAAGAACGGGTTCACCGCGACCCGCCGGTGACTGGTCGAGGAGATGTTCACCACCGCCGGCGATACCTTCGCCAGCATCGGCGCCAGCGACGGCAACGGCTGTCCATTCACCGCGCTCGGCAGGGTGCCGGCCGCGGCGGGCAGCGCGCAGGCCAGTGCCAGTACGACGGCGGCGATCAGGAACGACGGGCGGCGGATGCGCGGGGCGGACGACATGACGGTTCCTTCGGTACTCGAACCCGTCCATTATCGGACAAGCCACGGGCGCGGTGCCGCGAAATCGCACGTGCCCGTGCAACCCCGGCGCAGAACGAAAAAATTTTTGCGCCGGCCCCTTTACAGGTCGGATCGGTCAGCGTAGGGTTGAATCCCGCTCGTGATCACAACATCTTGTGTCTTGGGCTGTCGCAGGGCCCAAGCGTTTGGCTTCAAGGCAGCTTCGAGCGGGGGACAAGCAGATGGTGATCGGATGGTCGGGCCGGGCATGCAAGCGTCGCAAACCGATGCGGCACGGCCCTCTCGGTGGAATCGGACCCTTGCGGCGCGGCGCCTGACGGCGCGGCGGGCAGGGATGGTTGTCGGCATCCGGGCATCCAACAAGAACCCGGAAGACACGGAGGCAAATGACAAGATGGGTACGGCGCGGGCACAGCAACTGACGCGGGCGGTAACGGAGGTTCCCCTGCAACCGGCATCACTGGACATCTGGGACAAGAAATATCGCCTGAAGACCAAGCAGGGCGAACCGGTCGATGCGACCGTGGACGACACCTGGTCGCGGGTGGCGCGTGCGCTGGCCGACGTCGAGACCACGCCGGAGTTGCGCGAACGCTGGCACGAACGCTTCCTGTGGGCGCTGCGTCACGGCGCGATCCCGGCCGGCCGCATCACTTCCAACGCCGGCGCGCGCGAGCACAAGCCGGCCACCTCCACCATCAATTGCACCGTGTCGGGCACCATCACCGACTCGATGGACGACATCCTGGAAAAGGTCCACGAGGCCGGACTGACGCTGAAGGCCGGCTGCGGCATCGGCTACGAATTCTCGACACTGCGCCCGCGCAACGCGTATGTATCCGGCGCCGGCGCGTACACGTCGGGGCCGCTGTCGTTCATGGACATCTACGACAAGATGTGCTTCACCGTGTCCTCGGCCGGCGGCCGCCGCGGCGCGCAGATGGGCACGTTCGACGTCGCGCACCCGGACGTCAAGGAATTCATCCGCGCCAAGCGCGAGGACGGCCGGCTGCGCCAGTTCAACCTGTCGCTCCTGATCACCGACGGCTTCATGCAGGCAGTGGAAGCCGATGCCGACTGGCCGCTGGTGTTCCCGGTGCACATCAAGGAAAAGGACGAAGTCGACCTCGCCGACGCAACCAAAGTCGTCTGGCGCGAATGGCCTTGCCACGAAAACTACCTCGTGCGCGAGGACGGCCTGGTCGCCTGCAAGATCTACGGTCACCTGCGCGCGCGGCACCTGTGGGACATGATCATGGTCTCGACGTACGACTACGCCGAGCCGGGTTTCATCCTGATCGACCGCGTCAACGAGATGAACAACAACTGGTGGTGCGAACAGATCCGCGCGACCAACCCGTGCGGCGAGCAACCGCTGCCGCCGTACGGCTCCTGCCTGCTGGGTTCGGTCAACCTGACCCGCTTCGTGCGCGACCCATTCGGACCGAAGGCGCACTTCGACATGGACGAGTACCGCGAGGTGGTGCGCGTATTCACCCGCATGCTCGACAACGTGGTCGAGGTGAACGGCCTGCCGCTCGCCAAGCAACGCGACGAGATCATGTCCAAGCGCCGCCACGGCATGGGCTTCCTGGGACTGGGGTCGACGCTGGCGATGCTGAAGCTGCGCTACGGTTCGGCCGAAGCGGTCGCCTTCACCGAAGACGTCTCGCGCGAAATGGCGCTGGCCGGCTGGGAAGTGGCGCTGGAACTTGCGAAGGAGAAAGGCCCTGCCCCGGTGCTGCAGCAGGACTACACCGTCACCGGCGACATGCTGCGCAAGCGTCCGGAAATGGCGCGCGACGGTTACAAGGCCGGCGACAGCATTCCGGGCCGGGTGCTGCACGCCAAGTACTCGCGCTACATGCAGCGCGTCGCCGAAGTCGCGCCGGAACTGGTCGATGCGCTCGCCGAAACCGGCGCGCGCTTCACCCACCACACCTCGATCGCGCCCACCGGCACGATTTCGCTGTCGCTGGCCAACAACGCCTCGAACGGCATCGAGCCTTCGTTCGCGCACAGCTATTCGCGCAACGTGATCCGCCCCGGCCGCAAGACCAAGGAAAAGGTCGAGGTGATGAGCTACGAGCTGCTGGCCTATCGCGCGCTGATCAACGCCGACGCCCAGCCGGGTTCCGACGAACCCAACGAGAAGCTGCCGGACTACTTCGCGGCCGCCGACGACATCAGCCC
>DATCSF010000037.1:0-2587 GCA_036568625.1 Rhodanobacteraceae bacterium
ACTTCTTCGAGCGCCGCATTGCCGGCGCGCTCGCCGATGCCGTTGACGGTGCATTCCACCTGGCGCGCGCCGGCGCTCACCGCCGCGAGACTGTTGGCGACGCCCATGCCAAGGTCGTCGTGGCAGTGGCAGGAAAACACCACGCGTTCGGCGCCCTTGACGTGCGCGCGCAGCCACGCGAAACGGCCCGCGATCTCGGACGGGATCGCATAGCCCACCGTATCCGGCGCATTCAAGGTGCCCGCGCCCGCCGCGACCACGGCGCCGAACACCTCGGCGAGATAGTCGGGCTCGGTGCGCATCGCGTCCTCGGCCGAAAATTCGACTTCGTCGCAAAGCCCGCGCGCGCGCTCCACCGCGGCGACCGCGGCGTCGAGCACCTGCGCGCGGCTCATGCCCAGCTTGTGCTCGCGGTGCAGCGGACTGGTCGAGATGAACACGTGGATGCGCGAGCGTTGCGCCTTTTCCAGCGCGCGACCTGCACGATCGATGTCGCCGTCGCGGCAGCGCGCCAGCGCGCAGACCGTGGTGCCGTCGCGCAGCGTTTCCGCGATGCGCGCGGTGGCGGCGAAATCATCCGGCGATGCCTGCGGAAATCCCGCTTCGAGCGCGTCCACCCCAAGCGCTTCCAGCATCTGCGCCATCCGGAGCTTGGCTTTGGGATCAAGCGCAAAGCCCGGCGCCTGTTCGCCATCGCGCAAGGTGGTGTCGAAGATGCGGACGTGTCCGGTGGATACGTCGCTGTCCTGGGTACCGCTGGCTTGCCGGTTCGGGTTTTTCATCGCTTGGCTCCGCTGTTCGAGGCGGCGCTAAAAGGCAACAAAAAACCCCGCATCCGTTTCCGGTGCGGGGTTCTTCAGGAGTATTCAGGTTTGTTTCTGGTTACCTGGACACGCGCCCTCAGCCCGCACCTCCGCTGGTAATAAGGAGAATAAGTACGAGGACGAGAGCGAGAATCTGGTCAATCTCGGGCATGCCGCGGAGCTGCAACGCGCGGTCGATCGCGACGAAGCGATCGGCTTGGCAAACGTTGCGGTGGATGTTGCGCTGCGGCATGGGTCGAAAGTAAATGGGGCTTTGTCCGCGTGTCAAGCGTTTTCTGATGACGATTTGTTCTATGCGCTGGGCGTGGACGTCTGGACGTCCAGATGTCCGTGGGTGGCGGTCGCACTGGCGCGTGGGGCGGGGCTGGTTTCACGCAGCCAGCGTTTGAGTGCCTCATCCTCGGCGGGCAACGGTTCGGCTTTGGCCGGCCGCTCCAGCATCGCGGCCAGCGCAGGTGGCACCGGGACCGGGTGGCCGACCAGGGGTTCGACCACGCTCTCGAACTTGGCCGGGTGTGCGGTGGCGACCACCACCCAGGGCGCGGTGTCACCGGTTTCGCGCAGGCGGTCGAGCAGGTGCATCGCGGTGGCGGTGTGCGGGCAGAACACCTCGCCATACGCATTCGCATGGTGCGCGATGGTGTGGCGGATGGCGTCGTCGCCGACGCTGGTTGCACGGGCCTGCGCGCGCAGGGCGCGGGCGTCGGGAAAGGTCCAGCGCAGGCGATCGAAGTTGCTGGGTGCGCCCACGTCCATTGCGTTGGCCAGCGTGGCGACCGCCTCGCGCGGGTGGTAGTCGGCGCCTTCGAAAAATTCCGGCAAGGTGGCATTGGCATTGCAGGCCAGGCGCACTTCCCCCACCGGCAGGCCGATTTCGCGTACCCACAGCGCGGCCAGCGCATTGCCGAGATTGCCGGTCGGCACGATGAAGTTGAGCGGTGTGCCGTGTTCGCGCCACCAACGCAGCGTGGCGTGTGCGTAGTAGCTCATTTGCGGCAGCAGCCGTCCGAGGCTGATGCTGTTGGCCGAACTGAGCGGGCGCAGCGCCTGCAGTTCCATATCGTTCAGCGCAGCCTTGACCATGCGCTGACAATCATCGAATCGACCTTGTACGCGTAACGTGCGCACGTTGCCGCCGAAACTTTCGAGTTGATGCGCCTGGCGCGGCGAGACCCGCCCATCGGGATAAAGAATCACGACTTCGATATTCGGCTGGCAGTGGAATGCGGCGCCGACCGCCGCGCCGGTATCGCCCGACGTTGCGACGAGGATCGTGAGCGGGCGCGCGTCCTGGCGCGGCAGCCGGCGCAGGCAGGCCGCGAGAAAGCGTGCGCCGACGTCCTTGAATGCGGTGGTCGGGCCGTGGAAAAGCTCCAGCACGAATGCGTCGCGCTGTGGCAACGGGCGCAAAGGCGTTTCGAAATCCAGCGCTTCCCTGCAGATCGCGGGCAATGCGGCGGCCAGTGGATCGCCTGCGAAAAACGGCGCCAGCAACGTGGCAGCGGTATCGGCGAGCGAGCCGTCCGGGTCGAACGACGCAGCGTCGAGCCGCGGCAGTGCCTCGGGCACGTACAAGCCGCCGTCCGGCGCGAGGCCGGCTGCAATGGCGCCACCGATCGTGGCGGCCGGGCTGCGGCCGCGGGTGCTGAGGTAACGCAGGGGCTCGTTCATGACATCGGCGCCCGGTCTGCCGCGCCGTCGACGTGTTCGATCAATGCGGCTGCGGACGATTCGATCGGCGCGACGAACGCGTCGCTTTGCAT
>DATCSF010000038.1:0-6605 GCA_036568625.1 Rhodanobacteraceae bacterium
CCGCCAGGCTCACGCGCCGATCGGCCGGGTCGCGGCGTGCGTTCAGCCGTCATCAGGCCGATCGGCGCATCCGCGCTCGATCGAACCTTGATGACGAGTCGTTATCAGCAGCCCGCGCGATTGCGTTTTGCCCGGCCGCACGCAACACTTGCGGGCCTTGTCCATGCCGCGCGCGCCCTGCGTTCCACGCTTTCGATGATTGCATCCGCTTCCATGCCGCTCGCACCCGAAGCGCCCTGGGTGGTGCTGAAGTTCGGGGGCACCAGCGTCGCCACGGTCGAACGCTGGGGCACCATCCTGCAACTCGCCACGGCGCGGCGTGCGGAAGGCATGCGCGTGCTGGTGGTGGTGTCGGCGCTGTCCGGCGTCACCGACGCGCTGAAGGCGCTGTGTACGTGCGCCGCCGCCGAACGCGAAGGTGCGGTGGCGAAGCTGGTGGCGCGGCACCGCGAACTCGCGGCGCGGATGCGGTTGACGAACGGCGCCGGGATGGAGCGCTGGCTGGCATCGTTGCAGGCCCTCGTCGCGGCGGCGGCACCGGCAAGGCTGTCGTGGCACGCGGCGTTGCAGGCGCACGGTGAATTGCTTTCAAGTTCGATGGGCGCGGCCTTCATGAGCGCGAGCGGTTTGCCCACCGAATGGCTGGATGCACGAGAAGCGTTGCTCGCGCGCGAGCTGCCGTTCCTCAACGAGCGTGCGCGCGCGTTGTCCGCGCAGGTCCAGGCCGATCCCGATCCGGCGCTCGCTTCGCAACTCGCCGCGCGCGGCGACGTGTTCATCTCGCAAGGCTTCATCGCTCGCAACGCCGCGGGCGAGACGGTATTGCTGGGACGGGGCGGTTCGGATACGTCGGCCGCCTACATGGGCGCATTGCTGCGCGCGGCGCGCGTGGAAATCTGGACCGACGTCGCCGGCATGTTCACCGCCGATCCGCGCCAGGTGCCAGGCGCGCGCTTGTTGCAGCACCTCGATTACGACGAGGCGCAGGAAATCGCGACCACCGGCGCCAAGGTGCTGCACGCGCGCTGCCTGTCGCCGTGCCGGCGCGCGCGCGTGCCGTTGTGGATCAAGGACACCCAGCATCCGGATCTCGACGGGACCGTGGTCGCGCCGCAGCCGACGGAGGCTGCGCCCAGCGTCAAGGCGATCAGCTCGCGCCGCGGCATCACGCTGGTGTCGATGGAAACTTCCGGCATGTGGCAACAGGTCGGCTTCCTTGCCGACGTGTTCGCGCTGTTCAAGAAGCATGGCTTGTCGGTGGACCTGATTGGTTCGGCCGAAACCAACGTCACCGTGTCGCTCGACCCGACCGAAAACCTGCTCGATTCCGACGTCATTGCCGCGCTCGCCGCCGATCTTGCCAAGGTGTGCCGGGTGAAGGTGATCGCGCCGTGCGCAGCGGTGACGTTGGTCGGGCGCGGCATGCGTTCGATGCTGCATCGGCTGTCGGGCGTGCTGGCCGAGTTCGGCAGGATGCGCGTGCACCTGATCTCGCAGTCGTCCAACAATCTCAACCTTACCTTCGTGGTGGACGAGGGCATGCTGGATGGCTTGCTGCCGCGACTGCACCAACTGTTGATCCGCGCCGGCGCGCTGCGCACCGACGACTCCACCCTGTTCGGCCCGAGTTGGCAGGCGCTGTACGGGGCAGCCGAAACACACGTGCGCGCGCCGTGGTGGCGCGACGCACGCAGCCGAGTGCTGGAACTCGCGCAGGCGACGCCGCGTTACGTCTACCACCTGCCGACCATCCGCGAACGCGCGCGCGCGCTGCGCGCGATGCGATCGATCGACCGCGTGTACTACGCGATCAAGGCCAACGCGCATCCCGCGATCCTGCGCGCGCTCGCGCAGGAAGGGCTGGGGCTGGAATGCGTGTCGCCCGGCGAGCTGGAGGCGGTCGATGCGGTTCCCGAAGCGCGCGAGTCGCCGCGCCTGTTCACGCCCAATTTTGCGCCACGCGGGGACTACGAATTCGCATTGCAGCGCGGCGTGTCGTTGACGCTGGATGCGTTGCACCCGCTGCAGCACTGGCCGGATCTGTTCGCGGGCCGCGAGGTCATGTTGCGCGTCGATCTTGGGCGTGGGCTCGGTCATCACGACAAGGTGCGCACCGGCGGCGCGACCAGCAAGTTCGGCCTGCCGCTGGAACAACTCGATGCGTTCCTTGAACTCGCGCGCAAGCACGACGTGCGCGTCGCCGGATTGCATGCGCACCTGGGTTCCGGAATCCTGGATGCGTCGCACTGGCCGGCGGTATGCGGGCAGCTTGCGAGTCTTGCCGACCGCATCGGCAGTGTGCGCGTGTTGAACCTCGGCGGCGGCCTGGGCGTGCCCTCGCACCCCGGCGAGGCGGAGCTCGAACTTGCCGCCGTCGATGCGGCGCTGGGCGAAGTGAGGCGTGCATATCCGCAATACGAACTGTGGCTGGAGCCCGGGCGCTGGCTGGTCGCCGACGCCGGCGTGCTGCTGGCGCACGTCACCCAGGCCAAACGCAAGGGCGCGATCGATTACCTCGGTTGCGACGCCGGGATGCACGCGCTGATTCGCCCCGCGCTGTACGATGCCTGGCACGAAATCGTGAATCTGTCGCGGCTCGACCTGCCTGCCGACACGCTCTATCAAGTCGTGGGACCGATTTGCGAATCCGGCGACGTGCTGGGCGCCGACCGCCACCTGCCGCGCAGCGAGGAAGGCGACGTGTTGCTGATCGCGCAAACGGGTGCGTACGGCGAGTCCATGTCGTCGAAATACAACCTGCGGCCATTGGCGGAGGCGGTGGTGATCGCGGAATGAACACGCTCAACGATCCACGCCAATCGCAAGCATTCCGCTTCGTGCGCTGCAGCTACACCGACGGCGTCGCCGAGCTGGTATACGCGTTCGACGAGGGGCCCGAGCTGATCGAGCGCATCCGCTTTCCCGAAGCCCCGCCGTTGTCGCCGCAGCGTACCGCCACGTTCGAAGCCGCGCTGCGGATGCTGCATCTCGTCGCCGGCGTCAGCTACTACAAGGCCGGTCTTCCGCCGTGCATCGAAGTCGAAGCCGGTGCGCTGGACGGCGCCACCGCCGATCTGCTGGATGCCTTGTACCTGCACGGCCTCGGCGAATTCGCGTACCGCAACGGGTTGGACCTGCGCGGGAAGATGGCGTTTCCGCGAAGCACGTCGTCCCGGCCCGGGGATGGCCGGAATCCGGTACCAGCGGCGGAAATGAACCTGCCGCACCACACGCTGGTTGCCGTCGGCGGCGGCAAGGATTCGCTGGTGGTGGTCGAGGCCTTGAAGACCATCGGCGCAGACGCCACGGCGGTGTGGGTCGGCGCGTCGCCGCTGATCGCCGCGGTCGCCGCGCGCACCGGCCTGCCGATGCTCAACATCGGTCGCGAGCTGTCGCCGGTGCTGTTCGACTACAACCGAATGGGCGCATGGAACGGCCACATCCCGGTCACCGCGATCAATTCGGCGATCCTCGCGTGCGCGGCGGTCCTGTACGGTTTCAATGCGATCGCGTTCGCCAACGAGCGTTCCGCATCGGCCGCGACGCTGGAATACGCGGGCGGGCAGGTCAACCATCAGTGGAGCAAGGGTCGGGCGTTCGAACATGCGTTCGCTGAGTGGTTGCACACGCACGTCGCCGCCGATCTCGATTATTTTTCCCTGCTGCGGCCGCTTTCCGAAATTGCGGTGACGCGCGCGTTCGCCAGGTCCGGGGCAGCGTATTTCGACGTGTTTTCCAGTTGCAACCGCAACTTCAGGATTCTCGGGCCGAAGCCGGCGGATCGCTGGTGCGGCCAATGTCCCAAATGCCATTTTGTATTCCTGGCGCTGGCGCCGTTCCTGCCCAAGCCGCGCCTGCTGCAGATTTTCGGCGGGAATTTGCTGGACGACGAGTCGCAGGCCGCGGGTTTCGATGCGCTGGTCGAATACCGCAACCACAAGCCTTTCGAGTGCGTGGGCGAGGGCGCGGAAGCGCGCGCCGCCTTCGCTGCGCTCGCGGCGCGACCGGAATGGCGCGAGGACGCGCTGGTGGCGCGCTACCGTGAAGAGATCGCGCCGCAACTGGATGCTTCGCAGCTCGCGCTGGAGTCCTGGCTCACGCCTTCGAACGAGCATGGTGTGCCGGCGCGCTTCGCGGGAGCGCTCGATGCGATTCGCGGAGCTTGAACACTCGAACGTCGCCATCTGGGGCTACGGCCGCGAAGGCCGCAGCGTGCTGGCGGCGTTGCGCCGGCGCTTTCCCGACAAGCCGCTGACGCTGTACTGCAAGCCCGACGAGGCCGATGTCGCACGCCGGCGGAACGACGGCCATCTGCGCGTGGTCGACTCATCGCCGGATGTGAATGCGCTTTCCGGGCACGACGTCGTAATCAAGTCACCCGGCATCAGCGCCTACAAACCGGAAATCCTCGCTGCGCGCGAACTCGGCACGTGCTTTGCCTCCGGCACGTCGTTGTGGTTCGCCGAAAACGCAGCTGGCGAGGGTGGAGATGCGCGCATCGTGGCGGTCACCGGCACCAAGGGCAAAAGCACCACGACCGCGCTGATCGCGCATTGCGCGCGCGCGGTGGGCGTACGCACGGCGCTGGCCGGCAACATCGGACTGCCTTTGCTGGAACTGGACGGCCAGCAGGCGGACCTGTGGGCGATCGAGCTTTCCAGTTTCCAGACCGGTGATGCGGGGCCGGTCGATTTGGGCGTGATCGTCAGTCTCGGCGAGGAACACCTCGACTGGCACGGGACGCGCGAGCGCTATGTCAGCGACAAGCTGAAGCTCGCCGACGTCTCGCGCACGTTGCTGGTGGATGCCGAATCGCCGCTGCTGATGCAGCGCACGGCTCCGCACGTGCAGCGCAGAACGTTCGACGACGTGCACGGCTGGCATGTCGCGGGCGGCTTCATCCGCGATGGCGATGACAAGGTATTGGCACTGCGCGAGCTTCCACTGCACGGCGCGCACAATGCGCGCAATGCCTGCGCGGCGCTGGCCGCGATCGAGCTGCTCGGCCTGGATGCGCGCGCCGCAGCGCGATCGGTTCCCACGTTCAAGCCGCTGCCGCACCGCCTCACGTCGGTGGGCATGCGCGACGGCATCGAATGGATCGACGATTCCATCAGCACCACGCCCGACGCCGCGCTGGCCGCGCTGGAGAGCCTGCGCGGCCGCGCCGTGACCTTGATCCTGGGCGGGCACGACCGCGGCCTGGACTGGACCGGTTTCGCCCAGACGCTGCGCGTGCGTCCCTGCCATGCGGTGATCGTGCAGGGTGCAGCCGGGCCGCGCATTGCGGCGACATTGCGCGGCGCCGGAATCCCGGGCACGATCGAACAAACCGGCGATCTCGCCGCCGCGGTCGCGCATGCGAAGGTTTCGACGCAAACGGGTGGCGTGGTGCTGCTGTCGCCCGGCGCGCCCAGCTTCGATCAGTTCAGGGATTACGTCGAGCGTGGTCGCGTGTTCGCGCGGCTCGCGGGGTTCGATGACAATGCGATCGGCGAGATCACCGGGCTCGGCATTGCCTGAGCGTCACGCGCCGACAAGCGTCAGGTGTGCCGCGCGCCCGCGGCTTGTACGGCGGTGTCCGATCGATTGCGTCGGTGGGCCGCCGGAAAAACGCCCGGACGAATGCCCGTCCGGGCGCCCTGCAAACACTTCGGGGGATCGGTCAGCTTGCCGTGCCGGCGAAGTCGATCACCAGCGAGGCGCGACGATTGGGTTCGCCCGCGGCCCGCGTGGCGCCCGGCTTCACCTGGCGGTTGTGCGATTCGCCATAGCTGACCGCACGTACCTGGCCGGCGGCCATGCCGTCGTTGTTGACCAGGTAGTTGCGCACCGCGTTGGCGCGCTTCTGTCCCAGTCGCTTGTTGTACGCGGCCGAACCTGCCGGATCGGCAAAACCTTCCACCGTGACTAGCGCATCGGAATGGTGCGCACGCATCACCTTGGCGAATTCATCCAGCATCGCCTTGTCCTGATCCTGCAGGGTGGCCTGGTTGAACGCGAAGTGCGCGACCGTGTCGACGCGGATGCGCCCCTGCATCGCGGTGATCTGGGTGTCGTATTTCGCGAAATGGCTTTGCATGTCCTGCTGCAGCGAGTTGATCTGCTGCTGCAGGCTTTGATCGGTATTTTGGAGTTTGGTGATGGCGGCGTCGAAGTCGCTGCGCTTGACGTAGTTCGTGCAGCCGGCGAACGCCACGGTCGCCGTTACGCCGACGGCAAGACAGAGGGTGCGATAAACCTTGCTGGACATGCAGTCTTCTCCTTTCCGGATGGGGTCGCACCGCAAGGCAGCGCACGGAACGACACGGGGCAATCGTCGCGCTGCGAACTTGGACCCTAGCGCATGCATCCGGGCTAAAACATGAATGCGGGCCGGCCCATTGCAGTCACGTTCATGTTGAAGGAGCGGACGACCGTTGCGCCGTCAAGCGGCTTGCGCCATGCCATCCAGTTCCGCGACCACGCCCGCGGGAAGCGCAAATTGGTCCGCGGCGAGATTTTCGCGCAAATGCGCCACCGACGAAGTGCCGGGGATCAGCAGGATGTTTGGCGCGCGCTGCAGCAGCCACGCGAGCGCGACCTGCATCGGCGTGGCGCCCAGC
>DATCSF010000039.1:0-2873 GCA_036568625.1 Rhodanobacteraceae bacterium
CGTACAGTGGGGGCAAAGGCTGGATTCCGGGTTCCATCGCCAATGGCGATGGCCCCGGAATGACGACAACTGGAGAAGTGGGTGCGGCAGAGGGAGACAGTCATTTTGTGGCGCTTGCCTCGTGAGGTGCCGCGATGCGCTGGGCTTGCCTCCTCTTTCCGCAACTGGCACTCGACGACGTCCTGCGTCGTCGTACCGATCGCGATGTGCCGCTGGTGCTGATTGATCCCGCGCAAGCGCGCCCGCTGGTACGCGCGATGAATCATCGAGCTTGCGCCGCGGGGGTCAAGGTGGGCCAATCGCTGGCCGTGGCGCGCGCGTTGTGCGATGGACTCGCCATCGCCGATTACGATGACGCTGCGGTGGAACGTTGCCACGCATTGCTGGCGGCCTGGGCCTATTCCTACAGTTCCGAAGTCAGTCGCGATTTTCCCGGCGCGCTGTTGCTGGAAGTCGAGGCGAGTTTCCGCCTGTTTGGCGGCTGGCCCAGCCTGCAGGCGCGCCTGCGGCTGGAGTTGGACGAACTGGGCTTCCGGCATCGCATCGCGCTCGCGCCCAACCCGCACGCCGCGCGCGTGCTGGCCGGCATGCACGACGGTCTCGCGATTCCGAACGATGGAATCCTGCGCAATGCACTCGGCAGCGTGCCGGTGGAACAAGCCGGACTCGAACCCGAATGCGCAACGGGCCTGCGCCGAATGGGCCTGCGCAAGCTGGGCCAGGTATTGCGTTTGCCGCGCCCGGAATTGGGCCGGCGGATCGGCCGGGATGCGCTTGCGCATCTCGATCGCCTCACCGGCGACCTCGCCACGCCGCTGACTTTCTACCGTCCGCCGGATGCATTCGACGGGTGCATCGAACTGCCGTTCAACACCGCCTCCAGCGAATCATTGTTGTTCCCGCTCCGACGCCTGATCCGCGACTTCGCGGCATTCCTCGCCGGCCGCGACGGCGGCGCGCAACGTTTCACGCTCACGTTCGAACACGAGCACGACGCGCGCACCCAAATCCCGATCGGCCTGCTCAGCCCCGAACGCGATCCGGCGTTGCTGTTCGACATCGCCCGCGAGCGGCTGGATCGCATCAGCCTGGGCGCGCCGGTATGCGCGCTGCACCTGTACGCCGATGAACTGCCGCCGTTCGCGCCGACGCGGCGGACCTTGTTCGACTCGCGCCCGCAGCAGGCGGTGCCATGGGAAGTGCTGCGTGAACGGTTGCGCGCGCGGCTCGGAGAACAGGCGGTGCACGGGATTGCCTTGCATGCGGACCACCGCCCCGAACGCGCGTGGAAAGTCGATCGCAGCGAGCGACGCGCGGACGCGCCGACGCACAACCCGCGTCCTGCCTGGCTGCTGCACCGTCCGATTCCGCTGCGCCCCGCGGTGCGACGCATCCTGGCCGGCCCCGAACGCATCGAAAGCGGCTGGTGGGACGGCCAGGACGTGCGCCGCGATTACTACGTCGTCGAAACCGACGCCGGCCAGCACGCATGGGTGTTCCGGCCCGCCGGCGAAACGGGCGCCTTCATGCTGCACGGATGGTTTGCGTGAGGGTTTCCCACACCCCCGTGGCCGGACATCGGCCAACCCATGATCGGGATTTGCCGGATTACGCCGAGCTGCACTGTCTTTCAACCTTCAGTTTCCAGCGCGGCGCATCGAGCGCGCAGGAGTTGTTCGAGCGCGCCAGGCACCTCGGCTATCGCGCGCTCGCGATCACCGACGAAGCGTCGCTCGCCGGCATCGTGCGCGCGCTGGAAGCTTCGCGTAAAACCGGCGTGCGCCTGATCGTCGGCAGCGAAGTGCAGATCGAGGACGGACCGAAGCTGGTGCTGCTGGCGCAGACGCAGCCGGGTTATTCGCGGCTGTGCCAGCTCATCACGCTGGCGCGCCGACGCGCGCGCAAGGGCGCATACCGTTCGCTGCGAAAAGACTTCGAGCAAGGCTGCAACGACGGCTTGCTCGCGCTGTGGGTGCCGGCGGCCGAGATCGACGAGGTGCAAGGCGCATGGGTGCGCGGATTGTTTCCGAAGCGCACCTGGCTGGCGGTGGAACTCCATCGCGGCCCCCATGACGCGGCGCGACTCGCGCGGTTGCGCGAGGTCGGCGCGCGCCTGGACATTCTGCTGGTCGCAGCGGGCGACGTGCACATGCACGTGCGCAGCCGCCGCGCGTTGCAGGACGTACTGACCGCGATCCGCCACAAGACCACCGTGGCCGAAGCCGGCCATCGCCTGCATCCCAATGGCGAACGGCACCTGCGCACGCGCGAGGCGCTCGCCGCGATTTATCCGCGCGAACTGCTCGAGGAAACCCTGCGCGTCGCCGATTTCTGCACGTTCCGTCTTGAAGAACTGCATTACGAATACCCGCACGAATTGGTGCCGGCAGAACATACGCCAACCATGTGGTTGCGCGAACTCACCGAAGCCGGCGCACGCAGGCGCTGGCCGGACGGCGTGCCGGACAAGGCGCGCGGGCTGATCGAACACGAGCTGGCGCTGATTTCCGAAAAGCAATACGAAGCCTATTTCCTGACCGTGCACGACCTGGTGCGCTTCGCACGCAGCGAGAAGATCCTGTGCCAAGGACGCGGCTCCGCTGCCAACTCCGCGGTGTGCTATGCACTCGACGTCACCGAGATCGATCCGGCGCGCATGAACGTGCTGTTCGAACGCTTCGTGTCACGCGAGCGCGACGAGCCGCCTGACATCGACATCGACTTCGAGCACGAACGCCGCGAGGAAGTCATCCAATACGTGTTCGAGCGCTACGGCCGCGAACGCGCCGCGCTGACCGCGGTCGCGAGCTGTTACCGCGGCCGCGGCGCGATCCGCGACGTCGCCAGGGCGATGGGCCTGCCGCCGGACCTGG
>DATCSF010000040.1:0-14690 GCA_036568625.1 Rhodanobacteraceae bacterium
CGCCAGCGGACCCGCGGCGCGCCTGTTCGCATTCGGCATGGACGCGTACGCGCTGATCCCCTACCTCGGCTGGCTGCGCACGCACCCTGGCAGCTACGTGGCGGGCGCGTCCGGACAACTGACGATGGACATGTTCGGACACGTGCAGCGCACGCCGATCTGGGTGGAATTCCAGGGCGGCGTCGCCCGCCCCGTGGCGGCCGGACTGGAAGCGCAGCCGGCCGACCTGCCGGCCCCGACGGATCCATGAAACCCGGCGCCGTCGGCGCGTGCTTCGAGCAACACGCGCTGGATTGCCTGGAACGCGCCGGCCTGAAACGGGTCGAAAGGAATTTCAGGACCCGCTTCGGAGAACTGGACCTGGTGATGCGCGACGGCGATACGCTGGTGTTCGTGGAGGTGCGTTATCGGCGGCACGTGCAATTCGGCGGTGGCGCGGCCTCCGTCGGCGCAAGCAAACGCGAAAAGCTCGCCCGCGCGGCGCAAGGTTTCCTGCAGGCGCATCCGCAACTCGCTTCGATGCCGTGCAGGTTCGATGTGGTAGCGTTCGATGGCAACGCCGACACGCCACATTGCGAATGGCGGCGCGCCGCGTTCGAAATATATTGATATTCGGGACTGCAAGCATGCGCAAGACAATCGTCCTCGCCACCCTGCTTTCGCTGAGCTTTGCGCTCGCGGCATGCAGCGTGTTCACGCCGCGCCGCGGCTTCAACCGCGTCCTCAATGACCGCAACGTGCAGATCACGGCGCAGCGCGCGCTGGACAACGACCCCGAGCTGGGTGGCCGGGCCCACATCGGCAGCAGCGTCTACAACGGCGTGCTGCTGCTGATCGGCGAGGCCAGCACCGAGGCGGTGAAGCAGCGCGCGGAGGCTGACGTCACCGGCTATGAGGGCGTGCAGCGTGTGGTGAACCTGATCGACGTGATGCCGCTGCAGTCGGTCGGACGCGGCGCACTGGATGCGGCGCTCACGGCGCGCGTGAAAACGTCGTTGCTGCACATCGACATGCCCGGCTTCGACCCCGGCCGCGTGAAGGTCAGCACCGCGCATGGCAACGTTTACCTGATGGGCCTGGTCAGCCACAAGGAAGCCGATGCCGCGGTGAACATCGTGCGCAACGTCGCCGGTGTGAACAAGGTGGTGCAGGTTTTCGAATATACGGACTAATGCGATCGTCCATGATCGCGGTGCCACCGATGACCGGGTTTTGCCAACCGTCTCTCGGCCTGGAAAGACCGGAACGGCCATCCATGGTCTGACTTCTCACCCACAGCCGCTTCGGACAGCGCACCTGGATGGACTAAGATTGCGCGGATGAATCGATCGGTCGCGATGACCGCCGCTCCGGCGGCCGAATCCTTCGACGCGCTGATGGCGCGCATCCGCGCCTGCCGGATTTGCGCGCAACACCTTTCCCACGGTTGCCGGCCGGTGCTGCAGGGCCACCCCGACGCGCGCTTGCTGATCGTCAGTCAGGCGCCCGGCCGCAAGGTGCACGAAACCGGCATCCCGTTCAACGACAAGAGCGGCGACAAGCTGCGCCAATGGCTGGGCATCGACAAGACCGTGTTCCATGACGCGCATCGCATCGCGATCGTGCCAATGGGTTTCTGTTATCCCGGCAAGGGCGAATCCGGCGACCTGCCGCCGCGCCCGGAATGCGCGCCGCTGTGGCACCCGCAACTGATGCCGCACCTGGTGAACGTAAAGCTGACGCTTGCCATCGGCGGCTACGCCATCCGCGGCATGCTGGGCGCGCGGCGCAAGGCGACATTGACGGAAACCTGCACGGCATGGCGCGAATACCTCGACCTTGGCGTGCTGCCGCTGCCGCATCCCAGCCCCCGCAACACCGCGTGGTTTCAACGCCACCCGTGGTTTGAGACCGAGACCCTGCCTGCACTGAAAAGGCGCGTGGGAAAGCTGTTGCGCGACTGACGCGCTCAGGCGCCATCGGGCGGAGGTGTCGAGCGACCCATGACGCCGGCGCGCAAGCCCGCCAGCATGCAGCGCAGGTTTTTGCGGCGCGGCGGTACCAGCACCGTAAACAGCAGAAACTTGACAACGAGCCGCGGCAAATCCTGCGCGATCCACCGCTTTGGCGTATACGCCCTCCGATACAACAATACGCGGTTGCGCATCATGTAGAACAACCGCCGCGGTGGATGCACCACGATGCCGCGCGGCACGCCGGGCACGTGCCGGCGGGTGGCGCCGAGGCTGTGGCGCAAGCGCGCCGCGCAGACGCCGTACATTGCATACCCCGCGGCAGCCGTGCGAAAACACCAATCGAGGTCCACGTTGTCGATGAACAACCCATCGTCCATCCCGCCCACCTCGCTCAATACCGCAAGCGGAATCAAACAGCCGGACGAGATCAGGAAATCGCAACGAATCGCCTCGCAGGCGCCGGTGCAACGAAGCCTTCGATTGAAGGGAAAACGGATGCGCACGAATGGCGCGTCGTCGGCTTCGCGCGGATCGCGAAAGCAAGGGCCGACTGCGGCCACCCGCGCGTCCGCACCCCGCCAATCCAGCGCCGCCTTCAACGCCCCGACCATGTCCGGCTCCGGCACGCTGTCCTGGTCCAGCAGCAGGACATGCGACACGCCCGACAGCCCCCGCGCATGCTGGATGCCCAGGTTCATCGCGTGCGCCAGGCCGCGATTTTCGGGCAACGCCAGCAATGCGAGCTCGGGATGTTCCGCGCAAAAATCGCGAAAGCGCGGATCGCGGGTACCGTTGTCGACCAACACCACATGGCCAACCTGCGGCGCCAGCGCGCCCAGCAATTCACCCAGCACCACGAGATCGGGCTGCCACGTGACCAGCACCGCGCATACGCACGTTTCCCGCGCAACCGAAGCGCCGGACGGCATGGACGCGACGGTCACGGCGTGCCGGCCGGCACGCGGCCCTCGCGAGATGCGGTAATGGAGACGGATTGCGCCATGGCGGGGTGATTGTCGCCGCGCAACCGCAGACTTCAAAGTCCCCAGCAGGCGCGGTCGGGATCGAAACCCCGCGGGTGCAGGCCGAGCAGGCGTTCGAGTTCGGTGTTGTCGGCGACGAGATCCTGCTCCAGACGGACCAACGGTCCGCGCAAGGCCGGCACGATGCGTGCGCCGGCACGCACCAGCGACGCGGGAATCGGCAACGGCAGCGTGCGCGCGGGCAGGCTTGCACGTACCCGCCCGAACATTTCCGCGGCTGGCAGACGTTCGCCGCCACCGATCGGAATCACGCGACTCGCCGCACCGCCATCGAGCGCACGCAGCGCGGCTTCCGCCACATCCTGCGCATGTACCGGTTGGCGCAATCCCGGGCCGGCCGGCAACCCGAATACCCGCCAGCGCATGGCGCGTCGCGCCAGCGGCGTCAGGCTGCGATCGCGCGCTGCACCATAGATCAACGTCGGCCGGAAGATGGTCCAGGCGATGGCGCGCCGTTCGCACGCGCGGCGCAGCGCCGCTTCGCCTTCGCGCAACCGCCTGGCGATCTCGCGCTCGGCGGCCACCGGCGATGCCTGCTTGCTTTCCGCGCTCATGGAACTGGTCGCGACCACCCGTCGCAGGTCCAGCGCCCCGTCCGCGTCGATCCACGCCGCCAACGCATCCAGCGGCGCGAAGCTGCAAACGGAAGTCGCATCGGCCGTCCCCGGCGCGCGCGGCAACGCGCCCTGCAACCACGTCACGCCTGCGACTTCCGGCTGCGGATGGCGCGACAGCGCCAATACGCGCACGCCCACGCGTGCAAGCTCGGGCAGCAGGAAGCAGCCGATCTGGCTGCTGGCGCCGCACACCAAAACCGCTCCGGCCTGCCACGCGGGGCTATCGCCAGCGCCGTTCACGCTGCCCGCGCCTGTTCAAGGCTAGGCCCAAGTGATTGTTTGCGCCAACACACCGACTCGCTCCTGCGGATCACGGAGGCATCCCTCTCGCCACGGATGAGGACACTCAATTATTGCGCCGGATTCTTGAGCCCACTTCACCGATCCGCGGGTCCTGCGGCACCAGCTGCCGCGCTTCCTCCAACGCGCTCCGCGCGGCCGCGAGCTCGCCCAGTCCGAGGTAATGATCGGCGCGGTCGAGCCAAGCGCTTCCCAGGTCGTGGCGCATCGTCGGTGCGACGGGATCGCCCGGATCGAGCTGTTCCAGCGTCTCCAGCATGTCGTGGGCGTGGTCCAGATTGTCGTCGTGCAGTGCCTGATCGAACTGGCTTCTGGTCACTTCCGGCAACCCACGCAAACCGGCCTGCGCATCCGCGTTGCTGCCGTCGATACCCAGCGCGGCACGATACAAGTCATAGGCGCTGTCGCCCGGCGGCAACATGATGTCGCCATTGCGTGCGGCCGATTTGGCGCGCGCCACCAGTCGTGCGACCTTGGCCGATTGCGCGGGCGTCAGGGGCGCGGGCGGCGGCGCCGAAGCCTCAGAGGCATAGTCGGTTTCGTTCGCGGCAGGTCGCGAACGGGCCGCCGCCGCAAGGTTCGGCGCTTTGCGCGCACGTTCCGCTTCTCCCGCAGTCAAGCGCGAGCGCGCAGCCGCGAGATCGGCCGACTTCGGCGCCAGCTCGGCCGCCTGGTCCAGCAGCGTCCTGGCATCCTGTGCATGCCCCGCCTCGATCGCGGCATTGGCTTGCACGATCAATGCTTCGGCCACCTGGCCAAGGCCCGCCTGGGCCTTGTCGTTGCCGGGATCCGCTTTCAGCGCCGCCTTGAACTGTGCTTCGGCGGTGTCGTCGCCCGCGCCGGTAATCTTGCCCGCACGCAGGTACGCCTGGCCCTGTTCCAGATACTGGTCACGCTGCGAATCGGCGGTGCGGCCGGCTGCGGCGACGCTGGCGCGCAGGGTCGGCAGCTGCGAATAACGCGGCAGCAGCCCAGCCAGGTCCGAAAGGGTCTGTTTGGCACCGGCCAGATCGTTGCTGCCGAGCTGGCCCTGGATGCGGGTGGCGAGCAGATCGCCGATTTGATCCATGCCATGCCGGGCCACTGCATTGTGCGGGTCGCCGGCCAACACCTTGCCGAACAACACCGCGGCGCCGTCGTTGCCATCGATGTGACCATTTGCCAACGCGGCGCGCGCCTGGTCGATCAACACGTCGACGTTGGCGTTGCGCAGAACCGCCTTGGCCAGGGCCTGGTCGATCCCCTCGACGGCGGCACCACCACCCAGCAGGCTGCGCGCTTCTTCCAGCGACGTGCGCGCGGAGGCATAGTCGTGCCGATTGAGCGCAGTCTGCGCGCGGTCGAGTTCTGCGTGGCCGACGTTCTGCAGCCCCGCCAGCGCGTGCTCGTTGTCGGGATCGAGCGCGCGCGCAGCCCCGTACAGGTCGCGCGCACTGTCAGGCCCACCCGCCAGATTGCCCGCCGAATACGCGGTATCCGCGCGTGCCAGCAGCGAATTCAATTGGGTCTGCGGCAACATGCCGCTGAGCATGGCCTGATGGCTCCACAGCCAGCCGATGACGGCAGCCAGGACCAGCGCCACGATGATCATCGACCAGCGCACGCGATGGTGTCTGCGCAACGGACGCTTGCGCACAGGCCTGGGGTTGAACGGCGGCGGCCGCGACGTCGATGTTGTTCGCTCGCGCGAGGCCGTGCGCCGGTCCTCGCCCGCGTCGAGGTGGTCAAGGTCGCCCAGCGTCGGGTCGGTCCGGCCGGGTGCCTCGCGTGAAGAAGAATCGTGCCGAACGTTCATGCCGAATCCATCGCCGGAACGCGATCCGGCGTACTAGCGTCTGTTGACGCTACGCCAACAGACCCTGATTGCTGCCCGTGAGACCGCGGCGACCCGTGCGGGTTCCTCCTGTTCAAGCCGCGGCATTGGTGCATCTTAGCATTCGGCCGGAGGCGCGTTTCCGCGCTGCCGCGCCGCATTCAGCCGCCGGCCAGCCGACGCGCATCGGTGACGTTGGGCAATGCGGCAAGCCGGGTCAACAGCGTGGAGAGTTCACCGTAATCGCGCACGCGCAAGGTGAAGTGCATGGCCACCTCGCCGAGATCGCTATGACTGCGGCTGTCGGAGGCCACGATGCGCGCGCCGCTGTTCGAGATCACGTTGGTCACGTCGCGTTGCAGGTCGCGGCGGTCGTAGCCGACCACCGCGATGGCGACCTCGTAGGCGCGGTCCGGAGCACTATGCCAGCGAACGTCGATCACCCGCGCAGGATCGCGCGCACGCAACCGGGCCAGCGCGGCGCAATCCGCGCGGTGCACGGTGACGCCGCGACCGCGCGTGACGTAGCCGGTGACATCGTCCCCGGGCAACGGCCGGCAGCAGCGTGCGAGCGTCGTCAGCAAATTGCCGACCCCCTCGACCGTCACAGTGCCGGGCTTGGTTACCTCCTCGGTGGTTGCACGCCGCGGCGATTTCACAGGCGCAGGCGACCGCGCGGCCTGCGTTTCCAGCATCGCACGCGTCAATTGCGCGATGCCGACTTCGCCCAGCGACAAGGCGGTCAGCAAATCCTCGCGGTCCTTGCGACCCAGCCGCGCCGGCAGTTGTTCGAGCACATCGTCGGACACGCCCAGACGACGCACCTCGCGTTCCAGCAGCAGCTTGCCGGCCGCGAGATTGGCGGCGAGATCCACGCGCCGGAACCACGCGCGCAACTTGCCGCGCGCGCTGGCGGTGGCGAGATAGCCGAGCTGCGGCGACAGCCAATCGCGGCTCGGTGCGGGTTCGCGCGCGGTGAGGATTTCGATGCGGTCGCCGCTGGCGGGCTGGTACGTCAGCGGCACGATGCGACCGTTGACCTTGGCCCCGCGGCAGCGATGCCCGACCATGGTGTGCACGTGGTAGGCGAAGTCGAGCACGGTCGCGCCCGCCGGCAGGTCGATCACCTCGCCCTTCGGCGTCAGCAGGTACACGCGGTCCTCTGCGAGTTCCGCGCGCAATTCGGCCGCGAGCGCCGTCTCGTCCTCGCCTTCGGCACGCGTTTCCAGCAGCTTGCGCATCCACGCCACGCGCGCCTGGTAGGCGGCGTCGCCCGCGCCGCCTTCCTTGTAGCGCCAGTGCGCGGCCACACCGAGTTCGGCGCCGCGGTGCATCTCTTCGGTGCGAATCTGCACTTCCAGCGTCTTGCCGTCAGGACCGATCACCGCGGTGTGCAGCGAACGATAGTTGTTGCCCTTGGGCCGCGCGATGTAATCGTCGAATTCCTGCGGAATGATCGGCCACAGCGCGTGCACTACGCCCAGCACGGCATAGCAGTCGGCCACGGTGTGCGTAAGCACGCGCAATGCACGGATGTCGTACAGCTCGCCGAAGCCGATGCGCTTGCGCTGCATTTTGCGCCAGATCGAATAGATGTGCTTGGCGCGCCCCTTGATGCTGGCTTCGATGCCCTGCGTACGCAGCGCGTCGCGCAAGGCATCCACGCAACGCTCTATCCACGCTTCGCGATCGGCGCGGCGCTCATCCAGCAACGCCGCGATGCGGCGGTAGGTACCGGGCTGCAGGTAGCGGAACGCCAAGTCTTCCAGTTCCCACTTCCACTGGCCGATGCCAAGGCGATTGGCCAGCGGCGCGTGGATGTCGCGGGCCAGTTGCGCCAATTCGCGGCGCTCCGCTTCCGGCAGCGATGTCGCCGCGCGCAGTTTCGCCAACTGGCGCGAAAGCAACAGATACACCACGCGCAAGTCCCGGATGATCGCCAACAGCAGCCGGCGCAAGCCCTCGCTGCCCGAACTGCCGTCGCGCGCCGCGTGCAGCGCCCACACGCGTTCGGCCTGCTGCTGGCCTTCCACCAGCCGGCGCAGGGATTCCGACGTCTGCCGCGATTCGGCGAGCCACGTCTCGGGGTGCACGCAGGCCACGGCGTACCAGCCGGCAGCGGCGCGCGTTTCGACATCGCAACCCAGATCCCGCAGCAGCGCATCGATATCCACCCACAATGCGCGCTCAGCGTTGGGCAATGTCGCGACAGGCGCGGTGCGGCCGGAATCGGTGGTGGTCGATGGACTCATTGTCGAAGGCGCCTCGCGGCGCCGAAAGGGAAAGGCCGACGAAAGACGGTGAGTGTATTAAATGGATATCCAAAACCCCCGTGCGGCCTGCATGGGGCACTGCTATCATCGCCGCCCATGCGCACCCGACTAATGTTGCCGGCCACCCTGGCCCTGCTGATCACTGCCCTGCCTGTCATGGCCCAACAATTTTCCTCGCTCGAGGAGCGCATGTCGGCAGCCGACTTCAAAGCCGCGGGCCTCGACAAGCTCACGCCACAGGAATTGCAGTCCCTCGACAACTGGCTGCGCACGCACGAGCAGACCAAGATGGTTTCCGCGAGCGGCCAGCCGGTGTTCTACCCGGACAACCAGCCGCGCGACAAGTTCGACACGCATCTGGTCGGACACTTCAGCGGCTGGGCCGGCCAAACGACATTCACCCTGGACAACGGCCAAGTCTGGAAACAGGCCGAGTCCGGTGCGTATTCGTGCCCCGACATCGACAACCCCGAGGTCACGATCAAGCCGATGGTCCTGGGCAGTTGGCTGATGTACGTGCAGGGCTGCAACCAGAGCGTGCGCGTCGAACGCGTGAAGTAATTCCAGCGCCGACCTCACGCCGTCGAACTGTCTTTTCGATGCCATCACGGGCATCATGATCCTGTCGCGGTCGCACCGGCCGCGCGAGGATCAGGACATGCAGGAAATCTGGCTGCCGCTGCTGGTTTTCGTTCTGCTGGGCGGTTCGTGGTACCACGTATTGCGGTTGCGCGAACGCGCGACGACCCACGCGCGCCGCTTGTGCGAACGACACGGGTTGCAGTTGCTCGACGACAGCGTGGCATTGCATCGCCTGCGCGCGAATTGGCGGCGCGGCGCGTTGCGCGTCGTGCGCGAATACCGTTTCGACACCAGCCGCGGCGGCGATGATCGCCGGACCGCCAGCATCACCCTGCTGGGCGATCGCATCGCGAGCGCCAGCGTGCCCGGGCACGACGGTTTCGAGCAGGGCGCGCCTGCACCTGCCGGCCGCGGCTTGCGCGGCATTTCACCGACGCCGGCAGACGTCGCGGTCGGCGACAACGTCATTTCGATCACGCGGGCGCGGAAGACATTGCACTGACGGGTCCGCGACGCGCCCTTCGGCGCGAATGACGTCCCTATTTTTTCGCGAACAGAAAAGCGGATTCCGGATCGCACCCGCTGCGCGGGATGCCGGAAGCGACGAGCTTGTTGGATTCGGGCGTTCGCCGGGATGTTGGTCGAAAGAAGCTGCGCGACAGTGCGCCACGCGCGCCACACAACGTCGTCACTTCACCACGTGCAGACTGGGTTTGCCCTTGGGCCTCGGCGTGTCGGGCTTGTCGTCGTCGGCCGTCGAGCCGGTTTCGCCATCGTTGGAACCCGACGCGTCCTGCGCCGGCGTGGGCACGACCTGGAGCGAGGGTGTGGACGGCTTGGCGGACGGCGCGGTCGGCTCCTTGCCCGCAGCATCTTCGGACAACAGCATGCCTTGTCCATTTTCGCGTGCGTAGATCGCCTGCACCGCCGCGACCGGCACGCTGACGGTGTGGCTGACGCCGCCGAAACGCGCCGTGAAGGTGATCGCATCATTGCCGATTTCGAGCCGCGCGACCGCCCGCGGCGCGAGGTTCAGCACCACCCGGCCGTCGCTGACCGCCTGCGGCGGCACCTGCACACCGGGCTTGGCGGCATCCACCACGATGTAGGGCGTGAGGCCATTGTCGCAGATCCACTCGTGCACCGCCCGCAACAGATAGGGGCGGTTGGAGGTCATGGCGGGCGTTTGTTCGGTCACAGCTCGCCCAACATGCGCTCTTCGGCGGTGAGGCTGCGCGCAAAGCCCTGGCTACGGAACAGGCGCTCGCCGTAATCGACGATGGGCTTGGCCTCCTTGGGCAGCGACACGCCCAGCGAAGGCAGGCGCCACACCACCGGCGCGACCAGGCAATCGGCGAGGCTGATTTCGGGATTCAGGAAGAACTTCGCAGCCTTGAACAGCGGCAGCGCGGCCATCAGGTGGTCGCACAGGCGCTTGCGCGCAGCCTCGGCGGCGCGACCGCCGGCGCGGATGTTGGCGACTTCCGGCACCCAGTCGCGTTCAATGCGCACGCAGGCCAGACGCAGGCGTGCCCGCGACAGCGGATCGACCGGCATCAGCGGCGGGTGCGGATAGCGCTCGTCGATGTATTCGCACACCACGTCGGGCTCGTACAGCACCATGTCGCGATCCTGCAGGGTCGGGGTGTCGCCGTAGGGGTTGATCGACAGCAACTCCTCATGCGGCTTTCCGGGCGACACTTCGACGCGATCGTAGACCACGCCCTTGGCGGCAAGCACCAGCCGCACCCGGTGCGACTGGATGTCGTCGGGCGCCGTGAACAGGGTCAACACGGTGCGGGTGTGTGCGGTTTGGATCATGCCAGTGCCCCCCATGGGCCTTGCGGGTCCGGTTGCGTGGGCATCACTGCGCGGCCGGGGTGCCCGCCAGTCAATGCACGTCCTTCCAGTATTCTTTTTTGAGCACGAGGGCGAACAGGGTGAAAAGTACCAGATAAATCACCACCCACGCACCGATACGGCTGCGCACCAGTTCGTCCGGCGTGGATACATAGGCCAGGAACGCGGTGAGGTCGCGCACGGCCCCGTCGTACTGTGCCGGCGTCATGCTGCCGGGATGCGCGAGCTTCAATTCCTTCACGGTCGCGGGCTGGCCGTTCCCGGGCGGATCCATCACCGCCACCTGTTCACCCTGCAACTGCCACAGCGGGAACGGCATCGCGACGTTCGGGAACACGGTGTTGTTCCAGCCGCTGGGCGTGGAGGGGTCGAGGTAGAACGACTTCAGATACGCCGACACCCAGTCGGCGCCCTTGGCGCTGACTTCCAGCGACAGGTCGGGCGGAGCCTTGCCGCCCAACCATTTCTCGGCCTCGGCCTCGGGCATCGTCGAAACGATCGGCTCGCCGAATTTGGCGCCGGTGAAGTTGAGGTTCTCCATCACCTGTTTTTCGGTGAGGCCCAACCCGTCCGCCATTTGCGAGTAGCGCATGTACTTCAGCGAATGGCAACCCACGCAATAATTCATGAACAGGCGCGCCCCGCGTTGCAAGGACGCCTGGTCGTGCACGTCGACGTTGGCCTTGGGGTAGCCGCCGCCCTCTTCCGCCAGCGCGGCCGGCGAAGCCAGCAACGCCACGGCCAGCGTGAGCAGCAGGGCAGCGAAGGTGCGCATGGCGGCGCGAGGAGTCTTGTCAGTCATGCGTGCTCACCCTTTCCGGAACCGGCTTGGTTTTCTCCAATCCGAAGAACGTATAGACCCACAGGAACGCGAAGAACCCGAAGTACAGGACCACCAGGGTCCGGCCGAACAGGTTCTCGATGGTGGTGATGTCGGCATTCGGGCCGAAGATCGACACGATCCAGCCCGGCGTCAGGTCGGCGCCGATAGCGGCCAGCAGGATGAACACGATCGCGAAGATCGCCAGTGCCACCTTGTAGCCGACGCCGCGATAGCGGATCGACTTGACCTTGCCGCGATCCAGCCACGGCACCAGGAACAGCACGATGATCGACAGCGCCAGCGCGATCACGCCCCAGCCCTTGCTGGGAATCATGCGCAGGATCGCGTAGAACGGCGAGAAGTACCACACCGGCTTGATGGTGGCGGGGGTCACCAGGTCGTTGGCCGGGATCGAGTTGTCGTGTTCGAGGAAGAACCCGCCCACGGTCGGCTCGAAGAAGATGATGATCGCGCAGATGATCAGGAACACCCCTACGCCGACCAGATCCTTCACCGTGTAATACGGGTGGAAGGGAATGCCGTCCAGCGGGTGGCCGTCGGAACCCTTGTGCTTCTTGATCTCGACGCCGTCGGGGTTGTTCGAACCGACTTCGTGCAGCGCCCCGATGTGCAGCACCACCAGCAGCAGCAGCACCAGCGGCAGCGCGATCACGTGCAGCGCGAAGAAGCGGTTCAGGGTGGGATCGGACGGCACGAAGCTGCCCATGATCCAGTCCACCAGCTGCGAGCCGATCACCGGCACCGCGCTGAACAGGGTGATGATCACCTTGGCGCCCCAGAACGACATGTTGCCCCATGGCAGCACGTAGCCCATGAAGGCCTCGGCCATCAGCGCCAGGAAAATCAGCATGCCCAGCAGCCACACCAGTTCACGCGGCTTCTTGAACGAACCGTACATCAGGCCGCGGAACATGTGCAGGTACACCACGATGAAGAACATCGAGGCGCCGGTTTCGTGCATGTAGCGCACCAGCCAGCCCCAATGCACGTCGCGCATGATGTACTGCACCGAATCGAACGCGCCGGCCGCGGTGGGCGTGTAGAACATCGTCAGGAAAATGCCCGTGACGATCTGGTTCACCAGCACCAGCAGCGCCAGCGAACCGAAGTAGTACATGACGTTGAAGTTCTTGGGCGCGTAGTACTCCGTCATGTGCTTCTTGTAGACCGCGCCCAGACCTGGCGTGCGCTCGTTGAACCATTGCGTGAACGCGCCCATTACGCGGCTCCTTTCGGATCGACGCCGATCTGGATGTGGGTGTCATCGACGAAGTTGTACGGCGGCACCACCATGTTCAGCGGCGCCGGCACGCCGTCATACACGCGTGCAGCGATGTCGTAGCGCGAGTGGTGGCACGGGCAGTAGAAGCCGCCCTTCCAGTTCGGGTCGAACGGTTCGGGCTTCACTTCACCCTTGTAGTCGGGCACGCAACCCAGATGGGTGCAGATGCCGATCAGCACCATCCATTCGGGCTTGATCGAACGCGTCGCGTTCTGGCAATACTTCGGCTGCTGCGATTCCATGGATCCCGGATCGCGCAGGCGCGGGTCCTGCTTCGGCAGCCATTCCAGTTGTTCGGGCGTACGGTTGACCACGAACACCGGCTGGCTGCGCCAGCCGTAACGCACCATCTGGCCCTTCTCGATCTTGCCGATCGCGATGGTCACCGGGGCACCGGCCGATTCGGCGCGCGCGCTGGGCAACCAGGTTTCGACGAACGGGATTGCCGTGATGGCCAGACCGGCACCGCCGATCACGGCCGTGGACGCAGTCAGGAACCTGCGTCGCCCCTTGTTGATGCTTTCGTCAGCCATCAGCTTCTCCGCGCTGCTTGTGATCACGGCCGGTGAACTGCACCGTGGTTGATGGTCGGATCCGCGCGACGCGGGCACACGGCCTGACACGGCCGCCGTCCCGTCGTCCATCGGGCCCCAAAATCGTGTTAGTTTAGCGTTCGCCTCGTGAGCGCACAATCCGATGGCGCTCGACGAGACCTCCGTCCATGCTTCGCAAGCTCCGCCCGCTACTGTTCGTCCTGCAATTCGTGGTGGCGGGTCTTGCGCTGGCCTTTCTGATCAGCCTGCTGTGGCCCGGCGCCGGCGCGCGCCTGCGCGATGGCTTGCGTGGGGGACAGGTTTCGACTGCCGGTAGCACGGCTTCGCCGCATCGCGCGGAATTGTCTGCTTCTCAGCCAGCATCGTACGCCGACGCGGTGGCCCGGGCCGCGCCAGCGGTGGTCAACATCTACGCTGACAAGACCGTCACCGAGCGGCCGCTGGCGATGTTTCCGGATCCCATCCTGCAGCGCCTGTGGGGCGGCATGGCCGGTCCGACCTTGAAGCGCCGGGAGCAGAGCCTGGGCTCGGGCGTGATCTTCACGTCGGACGGCTACGTGCTCACCAACAATCACGTGATTTCCGGCGCCGACGACATCCAGGTGATGCTGCACGACGGCCGGGTCGCACACGCACGGGTGATCGGCACCGATCCCGACACCGACCTCGCGGTGCTGAAGATCGAGGCCGGCACGTTGCCCTCCATCAAGGTCGACGACGAATCGCCCCGCGTCGGCGACGTGGTCCTGGCCATCGGCAACCCGTTCGGCATTGGCCAGACCGTGACCATGGGCATCGTCAGCGCGCTGCAGCGGCAGTTGATCCTTTCGCCCTACGAGGACTTCATCCAGACCGACGCAGCCATCAACTCCGGCAATTCCGGCGGTGCGCTGGTGAACGCCGCAGGCGAATTGGTCGGCATCAATACGGCCATGTTCCGCGATGTCGGCGCACAGGGCATCGGCTTCGCGATCCCGGTGCGCACCGCCAAGCGCGTGCTGGAACAGATCGTGGAGCACGGCCAGGTGGTACGCGGCTGGCTTGGGGTGGAAGTCGGCAACGTGGTCGTGTCGGCCAACTCCGGCTTGCCGGCGGCCGCGCGCGGTGCCACGGTGGTCGATGTCTATCCGGGCGGTCCCGCCGCGCAGGCGGGGCTGCAACCCGGTGACGTGCTGCTGCAAATGAGCAAGCAGCCGATCATCGACCCAGCCGACCTGCGTACCCGTGAGGCGGAAATGGCGCCCGGCAGCGAGGTCCAGATCTCCGGGCTGCGCGCGGGCGAGCCCTTTCATGCCCAGGTGGTGCTGGCGCAACGACCGACGTTCCGGCAGACCACACCGCGCGGCTGAATGGTTTGGCGTGCGATCGTCCCTGATCGCTGCATCGCCGGGGTGCCAACGGGACGTTCTCAGGTCCACCCACGCCAGGACGGCCTCCCACGCCTGACTTTTCACAACAGTTGCTTCGAGCCAATGCTCAGTAGCGCAGCAAGGAGCTCAGCGGCACATCCGCGGTCCAGCGCGCGCGGCCGTTGAGGAAGGCCAGTTCGACCACCACCGCTGCGCCC
>DATCSF010000041.1:0-5478 GCA_036568625.1 Rhodanobacteraceae bacterium
GCTTTGGTGTGCGTCGTGATTGCCGGGACCATCTCGTCTGCGCGAGTGGTCGGGCACCTTCTCCCGGGGGGAGAAGGGAACAACGAGTGGCTGCCGGGTTGCGTGGTCGCGCCTTCGGAAGCCGAACCGACCAGGTACGCGTACTTCGCCAGCGCGCCGCGCGTGACCTTGGGTTCGGGCGATCGCCAAGCGGCTCGGCGGCTTTCGAGATCGGCACTCGTCGAAAGTTCGCGCAGTGCCGCGTCGATGCGAATCGGATCGCCGTCGCGCAGCAGCGCGATCGGTCCGCCGCGCGCGGCTTCCGGCGCGACGTGCCCGACCATGAAGCCGTGGGTCGCGCCGGAAAAACGCCCGTCGGTGATCAGCGCGACGTCGTTGCCGAGCCCACGTCCGATCAGCGCGGCGGTGACGCCCAGCATTTCGCGCATGCCGGGTCCACCGGCCGGGCCTTCGTTGCGGATCACCACGACGTCGCCGGCCTGGATGCGGCCGTCCTGCACCGCGGCGAAGGCGTCTTCCTCGCACTCGAACACACGCGCGCTGCCTTCGAAGCGGCCGCCGGCGCGCGGGATTTTCAACACGCAGCCTTCGGGCGCGAGGTTGCCGTACAGGATCGAGTAGCCACCGCGCGGCTTCAGCGGCGATGCGACTGGATGCACGACATCTTGCGTGGCCGCCTGCGGCGCGGCGGCGGTTTCCTCGAACAGCCCGCGGCCGGTCACGGTGGGTGCGTCTTCCAACATGCCGGCTGCGATCAATTCCTGCGCGACGCGCGCGACGCCGCCGGCACCGAACAGTTCCACCGCGGTGTAGCGGCCGCCGGGCAGCAGGTCCGCGATCACGGGCGTCTCGGCCGAGGCCGGTTCGAAATCCTCCAGCGTCCAGTCGACGCCGGCTTCGCGCGCGATCGCCAGCATGTGCAGCACCGCGTTGGTGGAACCCGCGGTCGCGGCCACCATGCGCGCGGCGTTGCGGAACGCGGTGCGGCGGAGCAGATCCGAAGGCTTGCGGTCGGCGGCGAGGCATTCCATCACCAGTTCGCCGCAACGAAACGCCGCCGCGTTCTTGGCCGGATGCGTCGCGGGGATGTCGTTCAGCCCCATCGGCGACAGGCCCAGCGTGGTCAGCACCATCGCCATGGTGTTGGCGGTGAACTGGCCGCCGCAGGCGCCCGCGCCGCAGCAGGCATCGCGCTCGACGCTCGCGAGTTCCGTGTCATCGATCTTGCCCGCGCCGTGCGCGCCGACCGCCTCGAATACCTGCTGGATCGTGATCGGATGATTCCTGTGGGTGCCGTGCGCGATGGTGCCGCCGTACAGCGCGACGGCCGGGATGTCGAGACGCGCCATCGCCATCGCCGCGGCGGGGATGGTCTTGTCGCAACCGCACAGCACCACCATCGCGTCGATCGAATGGCTTGCCACGGCCGCTTCGATCGAATCGGCGATGATCTCGCGGCTCACCAGCGAATAGCGCATGCCCGGTGTGCCCATCGCCATGCCGTCGGTGACCGCGATCGTGTTGAATTCCACCGGTGTGCCGCCCGCGGCGCGGATGCCGGCGGCGGCGTGCCGCGCGAGTTCGCGCAGGCCCATGTTGCACGGGCTGACGTCGGACCAGGTGTGCACCACCGCGACCAGCGGTTTCCGGATGGCGTCGTCGTCGAGCCCGGTCGCGCGCATCATCGCGCGCGCGGGTGCGCGGTCGGGACCGCTTTTCATGATGTCACTGCGCATGGCGGTGCCTCGCCGAATGGGTGGGGATGCGTGTTGCGCACGCGCGGAGAGTGCGGGTCAGCCGCATGCGCGCATCCCCGTGAAAAATGCGTCGCCGGCGACGGCGTGGTGGTCCAGTGCAGCCAGCACCGCATCGCGCAACGCGCCGGTGCCGGCGTCGCCGCCGAGGTCGCGGCTGTACGGACCGTGCTGCAGCACTTCATCCACCGCGGCTTCCACTGCCTGCGCTTCGGCTTCGAGTTGCAGCGAGTGGCGCAGCAACAGTGCGGCGGAAAGGATCGCGCCGACGGGATTGGCGATGTGCTTGCCGGCGATGTCGGGTGCCGAGCCGTGGATCGGTTCGTACAATCCGCGCGCGTCTTCGCGGAGCGACGCCGACGGCAGCAGGCCCAGCGATCCCGCCAGCGCGGCGGCCTCGTCGGTCAGGATGTCGCCGAACAGGTTTTCGGTGACCACCACGTCGTAGGCGTTCGGGCGCGTCAGCAACAGCATCGCCATCGAATCGACCAGTTGGTGATCCAGCGTCACGTCGGGATAGTCGGCGGCGATGCGCGTGACGGTGCGACGCCACAGCCGCGAGGTTTCCAGCACGTTGGCCTTGTCCACCGAGGTGACGTGACGGCGGCGCGCGCGCGCCAGCTCGAATGCACGGCGCGTGACGCGCTCGATTTCCGCCACGGTGTATCGGCATTCATCGGTGGCGGCGTCGGCGGTTTTCGTTTTTGCGCCGAAATACGCGCCGCCGGTCAGCTCGCGCACGAACAGCACGTCGACACCGCGCAGTTTTTCGTTCTTCAACGGCGACAGCGCGGCGAGCGCGGGATGCACCTTGAGCGGGCGCAGGTTGGCGTATACATCCAGGCCCGCGCGTAACGCCAAGAGGCCCTGTTCGGGTCGGACCGGCGCGTTCGGATCGGACCACTTCGGGCCACCCACCGCGCCCAGCAGGACCGCGTCCGCAGACCGGCATGCCGTGAGCGTTTCGGCGGGCAATGGCTCGCCGGTTGTGTCGATGGCGGCGCCGCCGATTAGGTGCTCATCGAAATCGAAGTCGTGGCCGAAATGCGTGGCGACCGATTGCAGCACCGCGACCGCGGCGGCCGTGACTTCCGGGCCGACGCCATCGCCGGGCAGGGTGACGATGCGGGCTTTCATGCGGCCTCCCGTTGTTGCTCGAAAGCGGTGATGGCGCCGGCGTGCTGCAGCAGGAATCCCATCTGGTCCACGCCTTCGAGCAGGCAGTGACGCGCGAACGGTTCCAGTTCGAAATGGAAGACGTTGCCGCCCGGCAGGGTGAGGGTTTGTTCGCGCACGTCGATGGAAAGATCGACGCCGGGGTTGTCGAGCAGCCAGCGGTGTTCGTCCGCGCCGACGACGATCGCGACCAGGCCGTTCTTCAGCGCGTTGTTGCGGAAGATGTCCGCGATCTCGCTGGAGACCACCGCGCGGACCCCGTAATCGAGCAAGGCCCACGGCGCATGTTCGCGCGAGGAACCGCAGCCGAAGTTGCATCCCGCGACCAGGATCGCGCAATCCTTCGCTTCGGATTGGTTCAACGGAAACGCTGCGTTGTCGCTGCCGTCGGGCAAGTAGCGCCAGTCGTTGAAGCAATATTTGCCAAGGCCTTCGCGCGTGGTGGTGGTGAGGAAGCGCGCCGGGATGATGCGATCGGTGTCGATGTTCTCGTCCGCCAGCACGGCGGTGCGGGCGTGGATGCGGATGACGGGGTTCATGCGGCCTGCTCCTCCTGAACGGACATCGACAGGTAGTCGCGCGGATCGGCGATGTGGCCCGCTACCGCGGATGCCGCCGCGGTGGCGGGACTGGCCAGCACGGTGCGCGCGCCCTTGCCTTGCCGGCCTTCGAAGTTGCGGTTGGACGTCGAGACCACGAGTTGTCCGGGCGCGGCCATGTCGCCGTTCATCGCGATGCACATCGAGCAACCCGGCAGCCGCCATTCCGCGCCGGCGGCGCGGAACACCTCGTGCAGGCCCTCGGCTTCGGCGTCGCGGCGCACGGCTTCGGAACCCGGCACCACCAACATCCGGACATGCTTCGCCACATGTCGGCCGCGCAGGACATCTGCCGCTTCGCGAAGGTCCGGCAACCGCGAATTGGTGCAACTGCCCACGAACACCATGTCCACTTTCGTGCCGGCCATCGGCTGTCCGGCGTGGCTTTGCATGTAATCCAGCGCGCGCTGCTCGACTGCGTCGCGTGCGGCGGGCACCGGCGCATCCAATGCGATCGCGGAACCGGGATGCGTGCCGAAGGTGACGGTTGGCCGCACCCGGCTCGCGTCGATGCGGACCTCGCGGTCGTAGCGCGCGCCGTCGTCGGTGTTCAGCGTGCGCCAGTGCGCGACCGCGCGCTTCCAGGCTTCGCCCTGCGGCGCACGCGGCCGGCCCTTCAACCACGCAAACGTCGTTTCGTCCGGCGCGATCAGTCCTGCGCGTGCGCCGGCCTCGATCGACATGTTGCACACCGTCATGCGTTCTTCCATCGACAGCGCTTCGATCGCGCTGCCGCGGTACTCGATCACGTGACCGGTGCCGCCGTTGACGCCGATCGCGCCGATCACGTGCAGGATCAAATCCTTCGCGCCGACGCCTTGCGGCAGACGGCCTTCCACGTGCACCGCCAGCGTCTTCGGCTTGCGCTGCAGCAGGCATTGGGTCGCCATCACGTGGCCGACTTCGGTGGTGCCGATGCCGAACGCCAGCGCGCCGAACGCGCCATGCGTCGAGGTGTGGCTGTCGCCACAGACGATCGTCATGCCGGGTTGCGTCGCGCCCAGCTCCGGCCCGATCACGTGCACGATGCCGCGCTCGCTGCTGTCCCAGCCGTGCAGCTCGACGCCGAATTCGCGGCAGTTGGCTTCCAGCTTCGACACCTGCGCGCGCGCTTGCGGCGTGGCGTAGGGGCGCTCACCCTCGGCATTCGCGGGCAGGGTGGGCGTGGAATGATCCAGCGTCGCCAGCGTGCGGTCCGCGCGACGCAGTGGTAGGCCGCGCGCGCGCAATGCGTCGAACGCCTGCGGCGAGGTGACTTCGTGCACCAGGTGCAGATCGACGTACAGGATCGCCGGCGTATCGGCGGTTTCGGGCGCGACGAGGTGCGCGTCCCAGAGCTTCTCGAAGAGCGTCCGCGGGCTCATGCCGCCACCTCGCGCAGCGCGCGGCCGACGCGCCCGCGCGCCAGCGCATCCAGGTCGCGGTCGTGGATCTCGTGTTGTTGGTCGGCCAGCACCTTGAAGCGCGCGAAGATATCCTCGAGCGCGGCTTCATCGGGCGCGTGGCCCAGCGCTTCCAGGCGCTTGCGCAGGGCCGCGCGACCCGAGTGCTTGCCCAGCACCAGCCGCGTCGCCTCGACGCCCACATCCTGCGGCCGCATGATTTCGTAGGTCGATGGATGCCGCAGCATGCCGTGCTGGTGGATGCCCGATTCGTGCGCGAACGCGTTGCGTCCGACGATCGCCTTGTTCGCCTGTACCGGTTGGCCGGTGAGTTCCACCAGCAGCCGCGAGGCGGGGTTGAGCTTGCGGGTGTCGACGCGGGTGGTGGCGCCGAAATAATTGGCGCGCACTTTCAACCCCATCACGACTTCTTCGAGCGCCGCATTGCCGGCGCGCTCGCCGATGCCGTTGACGGTGCATTCCACCTGGCGCGCGCCGGCGCTCACCGCCGCGAGACTGTTGGCGACGCCCATGCCAAGGTCGTCGTGGCAGTGGCAGGAAAACACC
>DATCSF010000042.1:0-3154 GCA_036568625.1 Rhodanobacteraceae bacterium
AGGTCATGCTTGCCGGTGCGATCAATGAGCGCGTATTCGTAAATCCAGCCCGCGCCGGTCGCATCGGGGCCGAGCGCCGGGTTGACGCTGGCCGGCAACTTGTCGCGCGCCTGGCTCAGGTATTCGAGTACGCGCGAGCGCGCCCAGTACGGATCGGTGCCGTCGGCGAACAGGATGTACACGAACGAATCGCCGAAGAATGAATAGCCGCGTACGGCCGTTGCTCCCGGAACCGACAGCATCGTGGTCGCGAGCGGATAGGTGACCTGGTCTTCGACCAGTTGCGGCGATTGCCCCGGCCACGACGTGCGCACGATCACCTGGGTGTCGGACAGGTCGGGCACCGCGTCGAGCGGAATGCGCAACAACGAGATCGTGCCGGCGACCGCGAGCGCCAGCGCGGCCAGCAGCACCATGCCGCGGTTCGCGATCGACCAGCGGATCAGCTTCGCGATCATGGATGTGCTCCGTGGCTGCTCGTGGCCGGCGCGGCCGGCGGCATGTCCATGCCGGGCATTGCCTGCTCTTTCCCTTCTCCCTTCGGGAGAAGGGGGCCCGAAGGGCCGGATGAGGGTTCGGACTTGCCGGATCGCTCATGACCCCCATCCATCCGTTGCAACGCGCCGGAGAGGCTTGCTTCCGAATCGATCAGGAACTGTCCCGAAGTCACGATGCGCTCGCCGCCATGCAGACCTGCAAGGATGGCGGTCATGCCGTCCGACGAGCGGCCGGTCTCGACGCGCACCGGCCTGAACTGCCCATCCCCCAGCGCCTCGATCACGCGGGTGTCCACACCGTCGGCAATGATCGCTTCGGTCGGCACCAGCGGATGCGGCGCGCTGGCAGCGACCGCGATGTGCACCTCGGCGAACATCCCCGGCGCGAGCGGGTGATGGGGGTTGTCCAGCACGATTCGCGCGCGTTGGGTGCGCGTCGCCGGATCCACCTCGGGCAGCATGGCTTCGACTTCGCCGTGGAAGGTTTCGCCCGGCAGCGCACTGACCGTGGCCATGATCGGCGTGCCGGCGCTGATCCCGTCGCTCTGCGCTTGCGGTATCGCGGCATCGACCCAGACCTTGTCGAGACCGTTGATGCTCATGATCGGCATGCCTTCGCCGACCTGCTGGCCTTCCTTCACATCGAGTTCACTGACCACGCCGTCGATCGGCGCACGCAGAGTGATGGCGCCGTGGCCCTCGCGCAGGCCGCGGATCGTCGCATCGTCCATGCCGAGCGCGCGCAGGCGCGCACGTGCCGCCGCACGCAAGGCCCGTCCCTCGGCCGACTTCGCGTCGCCGAGCGCGAAGTACTCCGCCGCCGCGGCACTCCATTGCGGCGCCAGGATTTCCGCGAGCGGCTGGCCCGCCTTCACCGGGGTGAACGGTGCGCGCACGTACAACTTGTCGATGGTCGCGCCGGTGCGGGCGCTGACGGTGACCGCGAGGTTCTGGTCCCAGGCGACGGTGCCGGGCACGTTCAGGCTGTTGGCCAGCCGGCCGACCTTCACTTGTGCGGTGCGCATGCCGAGGTTCTGAACTTCGGCCGGCGAGACATGCACGACGTTCTGGTCCTCGGCTTCACTCTCGTTCGCGTACTTCGGCACCATCTGCATGCCCATCGGCGAAAGGCCCGGATGATCGAAGTGCTGCTCGGGCTTCATGGGGTCGTACCAGTACAGGACCTTCTTGTCGGGCGATTGCGGTGCGGCAAGCGGCGCGCCGGCCGGTGCCGAACGCTGCGCGAGGAAATAGCCGATGGCGCCGGCCGCGGCCAGCGCGAGCACGGCGACGGATGCAAGTACGAAACGCTTCATGGCGACACCTCCGGCAACGCGATCCCTGCGGGTGGCTCATCCGGAATCAGGTAGGCAAGCTCGGCCCAGGTCTTGCCCCAGGCGGCGAGCACATCGGTGTAATCGATGCGGGTGCGGATCTCGTCGCGCCACGCATCCAGCCAAGGCTGCAGCGAGCCGCCGCCGCGGTACAGAGCCAGCGCGGTGCGCGAGCGGTCGCGGAGCAACGGCAACAGGGCATCCTCGAACCGCCGCGCCTGCTGGCCGTAGCCTTTCCAGTCGGCGATGGCGGTCGCAACGGCCTCGTGCTGGGCGCGCCGCGCGTCTTCATGCTCGGCTTTGACCGCATCGCGTTCTGCATAACGGGCACTGATGTCGCGGTCCTGTCGATTGCGGGAGAAGATCGGCAAATCGACGCTGACCTCCATGCCGACCATGTTGTCGAGGTGCAGGCGGTGTCCGAATACCAAGCCCACCTTCCAGTCCGGGCGCTTGCTCGCCTTGGCCAAGGCAAGCGCAGCCTGCGCCTGGTCCTCGCGCGCCGTCCAACCGAGCATCGGCCCCTGCCGGTCGATGTCGGACAACAGTTGCGTCGGCGCGACGCGCAAGCTCGCGAAGTCCGGCGGCTCCGCCAATGTGCGTTCTGCGCTGGTGCCGATCCAGCGCTGCAGGGCGGCGCGGGCGGCGGCCATGCCGGCGTCGGCGGCGTCGAGCTTGTTGCCGAGCTCGATCACGGCGGTCTGGGCCGCCAGCACGTCCGTGGCACTACCGGTGCCGCCGGCCAACCGCGCCTTGGCCAGCGTGACCGCCAAGGTCGCCTGCTCGTGCAGGCCTTCGAGCAGCGCGCGTTCGCGCTGCGCCGCCCACAGGGAAACCCAGGCCGTGGCCGCAGCGCGCTTGGCCGCAAGTCGCACGACAACGCTGTCGGCGCTGGCGAGCTGCGCTTCGGCATCGGCGAGGCCGGTCTGCGCTGCGCGCTTGGCGCGCGAGGGAAAGGCCTGCATGATCCCGATCGTTTGCATGGTCATGGGATCGGCACCGAGGTCGAAGGCCTGTGGCCCGGTCGCGGGCAGGTTCTCGATGCCGGCCGTGAGTTCGGGATCGGGCAACTGTCCGGCGCGCACGGCGTCGTCTTGTGCGGCTTGCGCCCGAAATTGCTGCGCCTGCACCAGCGGCGCGCGGGCCGCGGCGATTCGAGCAGCACTGCTCAGGCCAAGCGCGCCATCGTCGCTCGCGGCGTAAAGCGGCAGCGACACCATCAGTCCGCACAGCGACGCGGCCAGGAAACGCGACACGCACACGTGCCGCCAAAGCAAGGGGGGATACATGAAAACCTCCACACGCGATCAAGCGCGGCCATGG
>DATCSF010000043.1:0-10985 GCA_036568625.1 Rhodanobacteraceae bacterium
TACGTCGATCGGTTCAATCGCACCGGCACGCCGCGACTGCGCCAACAGCGCCAATCGAATTACTACTCGGTGTTCGCGGAAAACGTGTTCCGCCTGCCTCACGAAATCCACATCGTGCCGTCGATCCGGCTGGAGAAGGAACGCGTCGCGGTGGACGAAAGCGTGCGGCCGCCGTTCCTGTCGCGCCCGCTGATCAACGAATCCGACTCGCGCACCGTGCCGCTGCTCGGCCTCGGCGTCGGCAACGATTTCGGCGCCGGCAACGAAACCTACTTCAACGTGTCGCAGGGCTGGCGTCCGTTGCGCTACTTCGACATGGCCTCGCCGTTCGCCAACGTGGTGCCGGGCCACGCCCCCGATCCGTCCAAGGCGCTGTCGTGGGAAGCCGGCGTGCACGGCGTGCCGCTGACCGGCCTGTACTACGACGTCAGCGTGTTCTCGATCGACTTCAAGAACCGCATCGAGGGGCAGCACATCAACGCCACCGACGTGCTCGAAGTGAACTCGGGCGACACCCGCAGCCGCGGCTTCGAGGGGCAGATCAATTACGACTTCTTCGCGCCGACCGCGCGCGCGGCGGCCGGCGAACACCTGGAAGGCTTCTTCAGCCTGAGCCTGTTGAACGCGCACTTCACCAGCAGCGTGATTCCGGGACAGATTGGCAAGATTCCCGCCTACGCGCCGCGCTACCTCGCCAAGGCCGGCCTCGCCTGGCGCGTGGATCAAAAGTACAAGGCCAGCCTGACCGCGGTGTCGTCGGCCGCGCAGTACTGGCAGGATTCCAACCAGCCGTTCGGCGGCGGCGCAAGCTTCATCCCCGCGAAGATTCCGGCCTACACCGTGGTTGATTTCGCGAGCGACTGGCAGGTCACGCCGTGGCTGAAGCTGCTGGCCGGCATCAGCAACCTCACCGACCGCCAGTACTACAATCGCGTGTGGCGGACCGGCCTCGAACCCGCCTACGGCCGCACGTGGTATGCGGGGTTCGAATTGAAGATGTGAGGGCCGGGTATGACCCGAAACGTCCGGTCGCCGCCCGTGCAGATCGGGCGTGCCACCATCGGATTACTGCTCACGCTTGGCCTGGAGCATCGTCAACGGCCGTGCCGGCATCAGCCCTACCTTGCAGTCCGGCCGGACCAGCATTTCCGGCCTGACACATGTCGAGCGCGAGTCCGGACCAGGTGAAGTCGCGCGCGCCGTGGCCTTCGCCCGTGAGGGGATCGTAATACTCGCGAAACCCGCTCTGCTCGATCGCGGCCCGTAGCGAACTTCGCAATTTCCCGGCCTGCTCCGTGAAGCCGCGATGGCGCAGCGCGTGGTAGATGAACCAGTTGTTGACGGCCCACATCGGGCCACGCCAGATGAATGGCGTGTGGCCCGGATAGAACGCGGTGTCGTGGAGCGCCACCGATGGCAATGGCAACGCGGTGGCGAATTCATCCACATTGTCGAAATGCGCGGTGAGGACGCGTTCGGCGACCGCCTGGTCCAACTCGGGAATCGCGAGCGGAAAGAAGATCGTCGGCGTGCGGATGCGGATCTTCTCGGATCCCGGCTCACGCACGTCGTAGAACGCGGCATCCTCCTCGTCGTACATGAGACGCAGCATGCTTGCGAGCACCTGCGCCCGGCGGGCGCGATAGATGGCCGGATCGTCACCCACGATCGGCGCAAGCTTCTCCATGCACAGGAGGTCCAGGGCATAGATGGCGTTGATGCCGGCATCCTTGACCAAAAAGCGGCCACGCCGGCGGATTTCGCCGATGTCGTAGCGCCTCGCGAAATTGTCGAAATCGACCGCCATCGTCTTCCAGTAAAGGCGCGAGGTGTACAGCCGCCGCGGCGTATGGCGCTCGCCATAGCCGAGGACCGGATCATAGGAAGGTTTCCAGTCCATCCCGGATTCGAACGGCGTAATGATGGTGAGCAACCCGTCGCCATCGAAATCACGCGTCCTGGCGAGCCAATCGTGATGACGTTTTACCCTCGCATACATCTCGCCGAGGTAGACCCGATCCGCGGATTCCTCAAACAGTGTATGCAGCGCGACTGCCGCGAACGGCGGCTGGATCAGCGCACTCATGTGTGGACGCAGGGATTGCCAGCTCGGCCGGGCCTGCAGCACATCGCTGCGGCGCACCGGCAGCACCTGGCGCCAGAAGATCATGTGGCCGACAAAACCGTCGGCGTGCTGCATCGCGAACAGGCTACGCAGGTTTCTTTGCGCGAGTTCGTACTCGCCGAGTCGCGCCAGCATGATGACGTGGAAACAGGTATCCCAGAAAAATTGGAACGGATAGGGCTTGGGCGCCGGCGCGATATAGCAGTAGCTTTGGCCAAGCAGCCCGGAATAGCCGTCCCTGACATTCTTCAGCAACAGCTCCCGAACTTGCTCACGTAGCTGATCGTTTGTCATGGGAATGGTGCGCACGCAGTGCAGGCGCCGGGCCGCCGACAGCTACGCGACGAGGAACGCTTGGGGCAGGCATTCCTCCCGCCCGCAACCTCGGTCAGGCGAAAACCGCGATCGCCAGCAGGATGAATCCCACCACCGCGAGCAGCATGTGCAGATACATCAGCCCGCGCGGCAGTATCTGGCCACGTTGATGATAGACGAGGTTCAGCACTGCGCCGCCACCCGCTGCGATCAGGAACAAGATCAACGCCACGATGGCGAGACGCGGCACGCCGATGGCAAACGTCGCGTACAGCAGCAGGGTGAGGCCGGCCGCCGCAGGAAGGCCGTGGAGCATCGTGACCGTTGCCGGCGGATTGCGGCGCATCATCTCGCGAATGCCTACTTGAGTCACACCGAGGCAGGCCGTGATCGCAAACAGAATGAAGCTGGTCAACAGCATCGCGTACAGGGACATCTTGTCCTCCTTGCGCTCCTGATGCATCGCGATCGACGGTATCGAAGCTACCGCAAATTGGAGGCTTCACATGTCTAAAGTAGCATTCAGGCGACTTTCCAGCGACGCCTCGGACTAGGTCGAGTGCTGCGGGACATCACCTGCCCCACCGCGGACGCAACCATCGCCGTCGCCGAGACCGCGCTCTCCAAAAAAACACGGCAGCTGAAGCACTGGCCGGCCAGCATAGAATCCATATCCAGGTCGGCAAGATTCCCGCCTATGCGCCGCGCTATCTCGGCAAGGCCAGCCTGACCGCGGTATCGTCGGCCGCGCAGTACTGGCAGGATTCCAACCAGCCGTTCGGCAGCGGCGCAAGCTTCATCCCCGCGAAGATCCTGGTCTACACCGCTGTTGATTTCGCGAGCGACGGACGGGCCACGCCGTGGCTGAAACTGCCCGCCGGCATCAGCCACCTCACCGACCGCCAGTACCACAACCGCGTGTGGCCGACCGGCCGAACCCGCCTACGGCCGCACGTGGTATGCCGGGTTCGAGTTGAAGATGTGAGGGACGGGAAACGACCCGTTGCTGCCGATGGCGTTCGGCGCTTTCGAAAATCCTAGCCAAGCCAGCTTCATCGTTGGTCCGGGCATTCGTCGTCAGGCTGAGTGAAGCGGAAAGCCGCCGCATTTCTCGCCGGCCTCCCAGGGCCAGAATCCAACGGCAGCCATCGAACTCCAAGGTTGCAAAGAAGCGAGGAATCAAGGAATACTGGCGATACGTCTTTGCAGCGCTCGGATGCGCCCTTGGACACTTTCGCTGTCCCAGCCGATCTCTTGACGCAGCCGATGCTGCTCGTTTCGGCGGGCGGGGTGATCCAGGCGTGCAACGTCGCGTTCGCCTCCAGCATCGGAACGACTCCAGAAGCATTGCTGGGTCGCGACCTGGCCTCGCTGGTTACCGACACGGACGGCAGCCTGCTCGAATATTTGCGGGCATGCGCGGATGGCCAAACATCGCCTGCGAGACTTGCTTTCGAGTACGAAGGTGCTACAGCCATTTACAGCGCCCGGGGCGTCGCGCACGGCTTGTCAGAGGACGCCACCTCTCGACCGGTCCTCCTGCTGTTAAGTCGAGTAGATCCGGACGTTACCAAGCCAACGCCGCCCAACGCGAACGCGGATGTCACGCAAGACAGGCCGACCGAAGCTTCCCTGCGGCACGAGCGCAACATCCTCGAAGTTACGCTTGCGAGCATCGGCGACGGCGTGATCGTCACCGATGCCGCGGGTCACGTGACATTTCTGAACCCCGTTGCCGAACAGCTCACAGGCTGGTCCTCGACCGAGGCGAGAAACGCCCCATTTGCGGAGGTCTTCCGCGTCGTAAACGAATATACCGACGCACCGGTCGACCATCCGGTGGCCAAGGTAATCGAGTCCGGTGGAATCGTTGACCTGGCAAATCACACCGTACTGATCAGCCGGGACGGCAGGCGCATTCCCATCGACGACAGCGGAGCTCCCATCCGGCACGAAGGCTCTCTGGCCGGAGTCGTCGTCGTCTTTCGCGACGTGACCGAACGCAGGCGCGCCGAGCGTGAGCGGGCCAGGCTCGCGGCGATCGTGGACGGATCGGATGATGCCATCGCCAGCAAGACGCTCGACAGCATCGTGACTTCCTGGAATCCTGCCGCGGCGCGGCTTTTCGGATACGAGCCTGAAGAGATCATCGGCAAGTCCATCACGCTCATCATTCCGCCCGAGCGGCAAGCCGAGGAGGATTCCATCCTGGATCAGCTACGCCGCGGGGAACGCGTGGACCACTTCGAAACCGTGCGGCTTGCAAAGGACGGAACCCGCATCGACGTTTCGCTGACCATTTCCCCGATCCGGGACCCGAGCGGTGCGATCGTCGGCGCCTCGAAAATTGCGCGTGACATCACGGCCCGCAAACGCTCGCAGAAGCGCCTGCAGGAAGAGATCCAGGTGCGGGAACTGTTGGGGGATGCAGCCCGGGCGGTCATCCACGGCCAACTCGACTTGCAGCGCGTCGTGCAGAGCGTCACCGACATCGCGAGAGAGATCACCGGCGCCGCGTTCGCCGCATTCTTCTACAACGTCGAGGACGAACGCGGCGAATCGTATCGGCTGTACACGATCTCCGGGGCGCCGCTCGAGGCGTTCTCCAAATTTCCCCAGCCCCGCAACACGGCGGTGTTCGGGCCGGCGTTTCGCGGTGAGGCCAACGTGCGCAGTGCGGACATCACCGCCGACCCGCGCTACGGCCACAACCCGCCCTATCACGGCATGCCCGATGGTCATTTGCCCGTTCGAAGCTATCTCGCAGTACCCGTGAAGGCAGCTTCCGGCGAAGTGCTCGGGGCCCTTTTCTTCGGTCACCCGGAACCAGGCGTATTCACCGAGCGGGCCGAGCAACTCGTGGCCGCAGTGGCCGCGCAGGCAGCCGTCGCTGTCGAGAGCGCGCACGCGCATCAGGCCTTGATACGGGAGATCGACCAGCGCAAGCAGGCAGAGCAGGCGCTCAGCCAGGCCGATCGCCAAAAGGATGAGTTTCTCGCAATGCTCGCGCACGAGCTCAGGAATCCGCTCGCGCCAATCCGGAATGCGACCGAGATTTTGTCTCACATGCTTGCGAACGACACCGATGCGCAAGCGGCCCTCGGCATGATCAAGCGCCAGGGGGCGCTGCTGTCGCGGCTGGTAGACGACCTGCTGGATGTTTCCCGCATCACGGCGGGCAGGATCCAGCTCGAGCGCAAGGTCATCGATCTCGCCACCGTCATCACCCAGGCATTGGAAACCGTCGAATCACAGGTCCGCGAAAAGCGGCAGACGCTCTCCGTCACGGCCTTGAGCTACGAACACTTGTACGTGGAAGGCGACTTTGCGCGACTGCTCCAATGCGTAAGCAATATCCTCGCGAACGCCATCAAGTACACGGAACCTGGCGGCGAGATCCGGGTTCTTACCCGTGGGGACCGCGACAGCGCCTTCATCGAGATTTCCGACACGGGTGCGGGCCTCCCGCCTGAGCTGATTCCGCAGATCTTCGATCTGTTCGTGCAAAGCGATCGCACGCTCGATCGTGCGCAGGGTGGCCTGGGCGTCGGCCTGGCGGTGGTCAAGCGCCTGGTCGAAATGCACAAAGGTGAAGTCACCGCGCGCAGCGAAGGGCTCGGGCGAGGCTCGACATTCGAAATCCGGCTGCCCCGGATCGCGCGCCCGGCTCCCGTATCCGCCGTCGGAGAGCGGTTCGAATCGGAACCGCGACGCGTATTGGTCGTCGATGACAATACGGATGCGGCAGACTCGCTCGGACTACTCCTCAGGTTCAACGGTCATGAGACCCACGTGGTGTACAGCGGCAAGGATGCGCTCGCGAGCATCGAGTCATTCAAGCCGGACGTTGCGGTGCTCGACATCGGACTGCCCGAGATGAACGGATACGACCTGGCCCGGCAGATACGCAAGATGCCGCAATCGAAGACCCTGCGGCTCATTGCGCTGACCGGCTATGGGCAGACGGGAGATCAGCAGCGCGCTTATGCCGCCGGCTTTGACGGTCACCTCGTCAAACCTGTGACCCTGGCGGCGCTGGAACATGCCATGGCCGGAATGTCCCAAGCCCGGCCAAGCGAACCCGGGGACTGATCGCTCCGATCGCGCCTCACACCGTCCGCGGCTGACCGGCCGGTAGCCCTGATTCAATTCCGCCGGTGATGCGGCCGCATCCAGGCCGAAAAAGTGATGGCGTCAGGTGTCACCGTTTGTATGATATATTCATACCCACTCAACTGTGGCGTCAAACGCAGTCATGGCGACCGTACGCAAAACCATCACCGTAACCGACCAACAGGACCGCTGGATCAGCGCCCAGGTACACGCTGGCCGATTCACGAACGACAGCGAGTTGATCCGCGACCTGATCCGCCGCGAGCAGGAGCGCGGCGCTGAAATCGAGGCCGTACGCCGAGCCTTGGTGGAGGGGGAACGCAGTGGCAAGCCGCAGGCGTTCGACTTCGCGGCATTCACCCGCCGCAAGCGCGCGCGGCACGGTGGCTGATCGGCGAACAGCCGAGTATCGCCTCACGCCCGCCGCACAGCGGGATCTCGACGAAATCTTTGACTACACCGCCCGCGAGTGGAGCTTGGAGCAGGCCGTGGCCTATGCGGCCGTTATCGAAAAAGCTTGCGCAAGATTGGCGAAGGCACCGGACCTGGCGCAGGATTGCGGTTACATCCGGGCGGGGTATCGGCGCGCTGTCGTCAATCGGCATGTCATCTATTTTCGCGTGGAAGATTACGGTGTTGCGGTCGTCCGCATTCTCCACCAGCACATGGACGTGCCACGCCACTTGTGATGGCAGGCTCGGATCGAACCTGATTCGCGAGCCGCCTCCGTGCTTCGGATTGATGCACGGAAGTCGTTCCGCCGGGTGGAGTAATCAAGCAGGAATGTACGTCAACCTGATCACGTCCTCGACGATCAAATCGCTGGCCACTAGGCGGAGCCGCGGTCGGGGACCCGCGAAGAACGGCTTGCCGTGACCCAGCACGACGGGATGGATGTAGAGCCGATACTCGTCGACGAGACCAAGGTCGCCCAGGCTTTGCGCCAAGTCCGGTCCGGCGACTTCGATCTCCCCGGCGAGCTCTGCCTTCAGCCCCCGTATCACCGACTCGACGTCATCGGCGACAAGGGTGGCGTTCGGGCCGACCGACTTCAGTGTGCGCGACACGACCCACTTCGGTTGGCTCCGCCATACGGCCGCGTACTCGCGTTCGTCCGCGTCCCAATCGGGAGAGTCTTCGTCCCAATAACGCATGACCTCGTACATGCGGCGACCGTACACCATGCCCGTCAGGCCGCGCACCCGCTCCGTGAAGTGATGAAAGAGCGACGGATCAGGCGGTCCGAATGCCTGGTGGTCCACGTAGCCATCCAGGGACTGGTTCAGTTCGAACACAAGCCTCGCCATGGAAATCTCCCTTCCGGGGCCCGCAGGATAGATCGAGCTGCCGCTGTGCAGAACTAAGGTTGACACAATCGCGCTCCGCATTGTCGATATGGCGGGCAACCAGGGGTTCGCTTTCGACCCGAAGGAGTCATTCGCAACTGTCTGTTTTGGGGACCGCTGATCAGCGGCGAGTCTCGACGTCGGCGATGGCGCTGCGCCGGATGGTCGCAAAGTCCTGTAGGTGCCCGCAGCCGGTTGCCACCGGCTCGCATGGGCTGCTGCGCGAGTACACTCCGCCCCACTGCGGTTCCACGCATCCCAACCCAAGGGCGATCGCTTGAAGACGGGGGCGTTTTTCAGCGAGATCAAGCGCCGCAACGTGCTGCGCGCGGGAGTGCTGTACATCGGCGCTTCCTGGGCATTGGCGCAGGGCATCGCGCAGCTGACCCCGGCCATCGGATTGCCGGATGTCACGACGCGCTGGTTCCTGGTCGCGGCGGTGATCGGATTTCCGTTTTGGGCCACGTTCGCATGGTTCTACGAGTTCACACCGCAGGGATTGAAGCGCGAGTCTGAAATAGCGCCTGGCGATTCGGTCGCGCATTCCACCGGCCGCAAGCTGGACAAGTGGATCATCGCGGTGCTGGCGCTTGCGGTGGTGCTGCTCTTGACCAACACCTTCGTGTGGCGCAAGGGCGCAGGATTGGCGAACGATTCCGCGCTCGCAAACATTCCCGCCAAATCCATCGCGGTGTTGCCATTCGAGGACCTCAGTCCCGCGCATGACCATGGCTATTTCTCCGCCGGCATGGCCGAGGAACTGTTGAACGCACTGACGCGCGTGCAGGATCTGAAAGTTGCGGGGCGCGCGTCGTCGTTTTATTACGGCAGCCACAACGCCGACCTGCGCACCATCGGCAAGGCCCTGGATGTCGCCAACGTACTGGAAGGTTCGGTGCGGACCCAGGGCGATGCGGTGCGAATCAGCGTGCAATTGATCCGCACCAGCGACGGCTTCGAGGTTTGGTCGCAAAGCTACGATGGTGACCTGGGCAACATCTTCGACCTGCAGGAGCGCATCGCGCGCGCGATCACCGATCACCTGCAGGTTGTCCTGACCGGCAGCGAGCAGGCGCGGCTGGTGCCGGTGGCGACCACGAGCGCAGAAGCCTACGCGGACTTCGTCACGGCGCAAACGCTGGTCAACAAACGCGTGGGTGACAGTCTGCCGCGCGCGATCGGACTGCTGCGGAAGGCCACCACGCTCGATCCGAAATTCGCTCGTGCATGGTCGAAAATGGCGGCCGCCTATGCGGTGCTGCCGCAGTACGTGTCCGGCGACTGGAAGGCCAGCTGGAAAATTTCGGATGACGCCGCGCATCGCGCGCTCGTGCTCGATCCGGGTGACGCGGAAGCTTACGCGGCACTGAGCTACAACCAGTTCTCGCAGCGGCATTACGTGGAAATGGTCGAGCCCATGCAGCGCGCGCTGGAACTGGCGCCGGACGATTCCGCGGTGAATTACTGGGCCGCCAACGAACTCGCCGCGACGGGCCGGACGCGCGCGGCCGAAGCGCGGATCGACAAGGCGCTGGTCAACGACCCCGCCAATGTCCTGCTGCTGTTCTACAAGAGCATGCTTCGCTGGCGCGAAGGAGATCAGGCCGGTGCGCTGGCGTACATCCATCGCGGCGGTGCCACGGATTCGCCCTTCGGCGCTCTGATGCTGGAATTCTATGATGCCGCGCATGGCGACATGGCGGGATCTGCCATCCAGTTCGCCAACTCGACAAGCAAGATGGGGACGAAGATTTCGCTTGCGGATTTGCAGACGATCTATCGCGGCACTTACGGCGATGCCACACGCCGCCAGGCAGCGCTGAAAATACTCGATGCGCATCTGGACGACGACTGGGCGCCGACCATGCTGCTGCAACTGGGCGAACCCGCGCGCTCGTTCAATCTGTATGAGCACGGCCATAGCGGCTTGTCCGACGCCTACCTCAACTGGCTGTGGCAACCGGAGCCCTGGTCGCGCAAGGCGCGCCAGGATCCCGCGTTCCAGGGCTTCGCACAACGCATCGGCATGGTCGCGTACTGGAAGCGCAATGGCTGGCCGGGCCCGTGCAAACCTGCGCCCGAGAAAGGGCCTGATGGTTTCGTTTGCCAATGAACGCGCGCCGGTCATTTTTTTCGATATGAAGCTCGCCCAGTAATGAATCGCAGTGCCTGATTGCTGAAGGAACGTAACCATGTTGCGCCATGTAATCTCGCATCTGCGTCGCCAGGACTGGATGGCCGTCACCATCGAACTGGTCATCGTCATACTGGGCGTGTTCCTCGGCATCCAGGTCTCCAACTGGAACCAGGCCCGGGCTGATGCGCAACTTGGCCAGGATTACGCGAAACGACTGGCCCACGATCTCACCACCAATCTCGCCGGCGTTCGCGCGGAAAGCGCCTATTACTCTGCCGTCCTGCAAAGTGTCCGGAACACGGACGAGCTTTTGAGAGAACCCGACTCCGATCCGCGCGAGCTCGTGGTCAACGCCTATCGCGCAACGGAGATTCTCTATAACGCCCCGGTGCGTGCGACGTGGGACCAGATTGTTTCCTCCGGGCATCTCGGCCTGCTGCCGGCGCGGGCGGTCGAATCCGGTTTGTCGGAGTACTTTGCATTCGACACCGCGCTGGATCTCTACAACACGGGTTGGAGGTCGGATTATCGCAAGACCGTGCGGGAAATCATCCCGCTGGACATGCAGATCGCCATGCACAAGACCTGCAGCGACGTGCGGGACCGGCACGGCTATATCGTCGGGTTTGTCGAACGCTGCCAATTCGAGGCCGACCCCGCGGCCCTCAAGACAGTTGCCGCTGCACTTCGCAGCAATCCGGGCGTCGCCGCGTCCCTGCGCTATCAGTACAGCTTTGCCGTCAATGCGACGACTAACGTCGGCAGATTGAAAAGCAACATCGAGGATGCGCTCGACGCACTGGGCGCCAAGCCGCAATTTGCCGCAAGGGCGGCGCCCGACCCCGCGCGCGCGGCTGTTGCGGCAGGGAGATAATTCCATGTTGCGTCACGTCATCGTGCACCTGCGCCGCCAGGACTGGACGGCGGTTTTCATCGAACTGGTCGTGGC
>DATCSF010000044.1:0-3769 GCA_036568625.1 Rhodanobacteraceae bacterium
TCCACGAACGCGGGGTCGTTGCGGCCGATCGTCGCGGTGCGCGCCACGATGCGACCGTCCGCATCCAGCAGGATCAATTCGCTGGTGTGGTTGAACTCGCCATCGCTCGCCTCGCGGAAGCGCACGCCCAGCACCGCCGCGAGTTTGCGCACGTCTTCGGGCGCGGCGCGCGCCAGCGTCCATGCCGATGCCTGCAGGCCGTGTTGCTTCGCATATCGATCCAGCGCCGCGATGTCGTCATGCGCGGGATCGAAGCTCACCGCCAGCAGGTCGAGCTTGGCACGCGAAGGTTCGTCCAGCGCCCCGGAGGTCAACTGCATGGTGTCGATGATCAGCGGACACACCATTGTGCAGGAGGTATAGAACATGCTCACTACCTGCACGCGGCCGCGTCGCGCGGACAACGTGAATCGGTGCCCGTCCTGAGCAGTGAGCTTCACGGGCAACTGGTAGATCGAATTGCTTGGCAGCGGCGCGGCGGCAAAGCTGGCGACAGCGGGCAGCAGCGAAAAGAACAGCAGCATGCGTTTCATGGCCATGGTTCTCACGAATGTTTGACGCAACGGAAGCCGAGGTTGCGGGTGGTATCGGAAGCCTTGAGCGCGGAGAGCATGGCCACGCGCATCAAGGTCGCGTAGTTCTCCTTTTTCTGCATTGCGAGCGCACCGGCGCCGCAGAAGCGCAGCTTGTCGGCGCCATCCTGTTCACGGCTGTCATTGCTCGCAAGGAGTGCGTTGAAGTCGTCCACCCACTCCCACACCAATCCGTTCAAGTCGCGAACGCCGTGCACGTCCGGTGCGCTGCCAATCGCTGGCAAGGCATCGGAGGAAGGTCTTGCGTACCACGCGAGCACGCGCTCGCGCCAAGCCGGGTCGGAACGCGCATCTGCGCGACTTGCATCGGCCGCGGCCGCGTACTCCCATTCGTACCAAGTGGGCAGGCTCGCGCCTTCACTGCCGCAATAAGCCTGTGCGACAAACCAGCTCACACGCGTCACAGGTTGATCCGGCTTCGCGTCCTTGCCCAGCGTGGTTGCTCCAGACCAATGGGAGAGATAGTCGCGATCGGCGAACACGACCGGCACCTGATCGCGTCGCCACTGCGGATGCGCTTTCACGAAAACAAGGAACTCGGCATTCGTCACCGGTTCGATGCGCATGCGAAACGGCGCGAGGTGCGCCGGTGCATCCTTGTTGTCGCCAGGCAGCACGCTCGCGAAGCGGCCGCCCGGCAGCGGTCTGTACTCCGCCGCTGCCGTGACGCCGCAGGCCAGCGCGCCGACCAGAACCATTGCAAGCCGAAGCGCTTTCATCTCAGTGTCCCGCCGGAGTCGGTGCGGGCTGTGCGCGTGCCCTGGCGACGTCTTCCTTGCTGATCTGGCCTCCGGAGTTATCCCAACTGTTGACGACGTAGGTGAGGATGTTGGCGACCTCGTCATCGGTGAGCTGGCTCATCGGCGGCATGACCGAGTCGTACTCCTTGCCATTCACCATGACCTTGCCGGTGAGTCCGTGCACAGGAATGCCGGCCAAGTGTTCGTTGCTCTGCCTCAGCAACGCTGCGACGTAGTCGGATTTGGCAAGCGGAGGAAACACGCCCGGCAGTCCTTCGCCATTGGCTTGGTGGCACACCGAACATGTACCGGTGAAGAGCTGCTTGCCTGCCTTGATCTGGTCTTCTTTCGTCAGCGTACCGCTTGCATGCGCCCTGGCTGCCGCGCTCACCGCATGCAGGTTTGGCTCCGAACGCTCGGCGAGGTAGACCGAATCCACCTCCTTGCCGGAATAGACTGTCTTGTCCTCCGGCCCGTCGACTTTCAGGATCGCCATCGCGCCCTTGTTGAAGGCGCGGAAGATCGAGTGGTCCACCAGCACGTAGCTGCCCGGCACCTGCGTGCGGAATTCCACGATGGCCGCACCGCCCGCGGGAATCAGCGTGGTCTGCACATTTTCCTGCGGATGCGTACCGCCCTCCTGTTGCACGCGATCGAAGATCTCGCCGATGACATGGAAACTCGATATCAGGTTCGGTCCTCCATTGCCGACGAAGAGGCGCACCGACTCGCCGACCTTCGCCTTCAAAGCGTTGTCGCCGGTCAGCGCGCCTTCGTGACCGTTGAACAATACGTAGGTCGGACGCTCGTCAATGGCCTTGTCCATGTCGAAGCCCTGGTGCCCCTTTTCCCGGTACTTGCCGAGCGTGTAGAAATCGCCCTGCATCACGTAGTACTCGTGGTCGACCTTCGGCAAACCCTCGGGCGGTTCGACCAGGATCAGGCCGTACATGCCGTTGGCGATGTGCATGCCCACCGGAGCGGTGGCGCAGTGGTACACGTAGATGCCTGCGTTCAGTGCCTTGAAGGTGAACCGGGATTCGTGTCCCGGCGCCGTAAAGCTGGACGCTGCGCCGCCGCCAGGTCCCGTGACGCCATGCAGATCGATGTTGTGCGGCATCTTGCTGTCGGGATGGTTCTTCAGATGAAACTCCACCGTGTCGCCCTGGCGTACGCGAATGAAGCTTCCAGGCACGGTGCCGCCGAACGTCCAATAGGTGTAGGTGACGCCTTCGGAGATCGGCATCTCCTTCTCGATGACTTCCAGCTCGACGATCACCTTCGCCGGATAGCTGCGCGACACCGGCGGCGGCACGTGCGGCGGACTGGTCAAGACGGCGTGAATCGGTTCACCTTGCGGCGGGCCGAAGTCGGCGGGGCGTTCCGGAAGCCCCGCGGCCGCAGCGTTGCCGCTACCGAAGAAGGCGACCGCCGGCGCGGCGGATTGCTGGGAGCAAGCCGTGAGCGCCATCAATGAGGCCGCGGCGAGACAACCAAAAACGCGCTTCATAAATATCCTCCTGTGTGTCCGCGAAAAAGTTACGCGAACGTGCACAGAGGGATTTGATTTAACTCAGCATCGGGCGAGATATACGAGTGTCGTGCAATCAGGCGGCATAGATGCCTCCCCGGCCCGCTCAGATCCAGCCCCTGAGTTTCGCCGCAAGCCAAGGCGCACTGGCGGTAACCAGCAGGATAACGAGCCACAGATTGCCTCGCTTGAACAGGTATGCGTCAAATTGTTGCCGGATTGGCTCGCCTTGGATCGCGCCCATCAACAAGTCGAATGACAAGGTGAATACGAGCCACCCCATCCCGACGGCCAGCAACTCGATGACACGCGAAGCGCCGATCCACGGCAGGGTCATATAGGCGACAGTCAATACCAGCACCGACAGGATGACGCCGCTCAAGGTCAGTCCCCGCACCTTGCCGATCCATGGCACCAGCACCGCTTCGCGCAGCGCTGCGTTTGCAAACGCCAGCCCCAGGATGACCAGCCACACGATGATTGCCTTCACGGCCAGCCACAGGGTCACGGGATCACCTCAGGAATTCGCCAGGCCTGCCGCAAAGGCGCTCGAAAGAGCGGCTATGGGCTCAGATGCTGCGCGCGTAGCGCGGTTGCGGAGCCTGCATCTCCTCGCGAAGGTAGGCATCGAAACACATCGCCACGTTGCGCATGAGAAAACGCCCACGGGCCGTGACGCGCAACATTCGCGAATCCATCTCCACCAGGGCATCCGCCACAAGTTGGCGCATACGATCCAATTCGGCGACGAAATAGTCGGCGAACACGATGCCGTGGCGCCCACCGAACGAGTGCATATCCAACACGCCATGGCACATGAGTTCGTTGATCGCCGCGCGACGGATCACATCGTCATCGTCAAGCACGATGCCGCGCACCACCGGCAGGCGGCCATTGTCCAGTGC
>DATCSF010000045.1:0-8331 GCA_036568625.1 Rhodanobacteraceae bacterium
AATGCACCAGCCGGTGCGCGTCGAGGTCTTCCAGTTTCTTCGGCGTGCCGAAGCGCGCGATGTACACGGGACTGGCGAAGGTGACGACCGGCAATGCGCCGAGCCTGCGCGCGGCCAGCGTGCTGTCCTCGACGGTGCCGACGCGCAGCACGCAGTCGAAACCTTCGCGCACCACGTCGACGAAGCGGTCGGTGCCGCTGAGTTCGATTTCGAGTTGCGGATGCTGGTCGAGAAATTCCGGAGTCGCGGCAACACGAAGTGACGCGCGAGCCCGCTCGACATGTCCACGCGCAGGCAACACCGCGCTGGATTGCCGGAAGACATCGGCGCCGCTGCCGCGGCCTTGCTCGGTCCCGGCGGCCGCTAGATCAATGGTCAGCGCATCGAAGCATCGGGCGGAATGTTCCTGTAAGTCAAAGCCGGACCGGTCCCGAAGGGGACCAGTCCCGACGCGTCAGTCAACCTGATCGGGACGGCAAAAATGCCGTCGGACGGCGCCCTCAGCCGCTCCAGTTTGGCCTGCTGGATTCGCGTCACGATGTTCGAGTCAGGCAAAGGCTGAGCGATTGTCCGATTGCGAGTGTGTTCCACTGCGCGGTCAGTTCGGCCATGCGCGTGCGGATCGCTTCGATGTCGCCTGGCTCGACGTCGAGCATGGGGCAAGCGCGTGCATTGCAGGTGACGCGGTACAGATCCAGCATAGCCGCGGCGTCATTGGAGCCGCCGGACCACGCATCGCCCTGGATGATCTCGACCAGGCGCTCCACACCGTCGCTTTCGGCTTCCCCGCGCATGCGCACGTCCGCGCGCTCGCCCTCGCCCACGCGCGTGAGAAAGCCGCGCTTTTCAAGCGTGCTCTCGACCGCGTAGTGCACCATGTCGTGCGGAATGATCCCTTGCTTCGGGCAGTCGATGCGTTCGACCGCGCCGTCGCCGCGCGCGATTTCCATGCGGTCGTACTTGCCGGCGCCTTTGGTGAAGACGAGTTGCATGGGGGTGTCACCGGAAAATCGGATTCCAAGAATACCTGCGGTTGCCGCTGGACCGACGATTGGGGGGGCAGACGTCAGAACCAGTAATCGGTGACGCATTTGCCGTCGCGCGGCAAACGCTTGTAGGTTTCGAGGCCGCCGAAATGTTCGATGGGATTTCGGCGATCGCATCCTGTTCGGCGAGGCGCAGGTTCACCGCCATACGGCGGCGTCCGTGCCGGTTCGCGCGCACGGCGCGCCAATAGGCAAGACAACCACAAACGGCACAGAAATGGAACTCGATGACTCGCTCGCCGCGATCGTGGTGGCTTCGATAAACTGCTCACGCCAGTATGGGTCGAAACGCAGGCGCAACGATTGCAGCAGCGCGGCGATGGTCATGCAGATGAAGGTGCCGAACGCGGCCCACTGGTGAATCTTGCCGTGCAGGGTCGCCGGCCAGCGTGTGGCGTCAGCGATGAAGAACGCGATAATGCACAACGCGGCGGCCGCAACCACGAACAGGATCAGCGGGAACACACTGCGCGCGCGTTGGTCGAGCGCGCGATATCAGCCGATACCAGCGCCGCGATGCCGGGCGCGTGCACGAGGGGGCTCGCCTGCACCCAGCGGCCGTACTGACCTTTTACGTAGCTGCTCATCGACACCGTGATCGAGTCGAGATCGGTGCGCAGGAATTGCACCGTCAGGCAGGTGACGGTGATGAAGGCGACCTCGACCAGCGCGACGATGTCCAGCGCGCGCGTGAGCGAATCGGCGCGGGTCGAGATTGCGTGGCGCGCGGGCTCGACGCGGCTGGTAACGGGGCGGGTGTCCACCGCATCGCATTCCGTGCAAGGCGACTGGGTGCCCCATCATGCTAACGAGGCCGGCGTGAGTGCCGCGTCGTGGATGCGTGGTGTGATTCAGGATTCATGGTGCGTACGGAATTGCCTGTCGCGTGAACGTCGCGAGATCGATGTTGGTACCGCACACGACCACGCCGACGCGCTTCCCACCCAGTCGCTCGCGCAACGGACCGCACAACGCAGCCGTCGCGGCGGCGCCGGCGGGCTCCACCGCGAGTTTCATATCGGCGAACAGCAGGCCCATCGCGCGTTGCATGGCTTCGTCGGGAATGGTCACGATCTCGTCGACGAAGCGTTGCGCCACGCCGAAGCTGTAGGGCAGGGCGTAGGGCGCAGCCAGGCTGTCGGCGATGGTATCGATGCGTTCGAGTTTCTGCGGTGACCCAGCCTTGAAGCTGCGCGACATGCTGTCGGCACCTGCGGGCTCCACACCGTATACCGCGCAGTGCGGCTGCATTTGCTTGACCGCGCAGGCGACGCCCGCGATCAGGCCGCCGCCGCCGATCGGCACGATCACGGCGTCGAGGTTTTCGACCTGGTTGCAGAGTTCGTATCCAACGGTTGCGGTGCCGAGTACGGTCAGTTCGCCCTCGAACGGATGGACGAACGAGCGGCCCTCGTGTTGCTGGATGCGTTCGACTTCGTCGAACGCAGCGTACACGTCGTCGGTCAGCACAACCTCGGCACCGTAGCCGTGGCACATCGCCACGCGCGCGGCATTGGCGGTTTTCGGCATCACCACTTTCGCGGTGGTGGCGATGCTGCGCGCCGCGAACGCCACCGCGATGGCGTGGTTGCCGGCGCTGACCGCGGTGACGCCCAGGCGCTTTTGTTCGTCCGTCAGCGCCAGCGCGTTCAACAGTGCGCCGCGTGCCTTGAAGGTGCCGGTGTACTGGAACAGTTCCAGCTTCAGGAACACCTGCGTGCCGGCGCCGGCCGCGCGTTCGATAGCGTCGCTGCGCCACCGCCATACCGGCGTTTCACGCACGCGATCGCCCAGACGTTCGCGCGCGGCGCGGATGTCGGTAACGGAAAGTTGATCGGCCATCGCGGCACTGTAATGCGCCGGTGCCGCGGAGGAAAGCCGAAGCGCACTCAGTGCGGCGTGGAAACGCGATCGGCAACCTGCTCCTTCAGCGAGCGTGCGTTGGTGGCCTGCAAATCCGCTTGTGCGACGATGCCGCACAATTCACCGCTCTCGTCCACGATGGGCATGCGGCGGATGCGGTGTGATGCCATGGCCTGCGCGCAATCCTCGAGCGTGTCGCTTTCGCTGCATGTCACCGCCGGCGCGGTCATGCAGTCGGAGGCCTTCACGGTTGAGACGTCGCGGCCGGCCGCAACCGCGCGCACCACGATGTCGCGATCGGTCACCACGCCGACCAGCTTCTTCGCGCCGTGCTGTTCCAGGATCGGCACTTCGCCGATGTCTTCGTCGCGCATCACCTCCGCCACTTCTTGCAGCGTGGCGCCCGGCAGGCAACAGGTGGGGTTCAGTGTCATGACGTCCTTGATGTTCATGTTGTGCTCCTTGCACAAGGTTCGTGTCGCACCCGGATGGGGCATGGTGGCATGGCGCGCGTAAGGGCGGGATGAAGACGATGCAAATCCGGTGTTCGCGCAATGGCCACGGTCGGTTGTTCGAAGCGCGGTTGCCTGCCTTTACGCTCAGTACAAGCACGGCGCCCAGCGGCCAGCAGCGCGCCGCTGCCGGTAATGATCCAGTCGGATTTCACGGGCCGCCGCTTCGGCCCGCTCATGGGCTCGTCCGGTCGATGATCCGGGCGAGCGCTCCACTCATTTCGAAGCTTCGTGCCGCTTGGCCGAAGTGAACTCCGTTCGTTCAAAATGCAGCGGCATCCCGCTGAGCGTCAAGCGGGCGGGTTGGTTGAGTGCGTTCACGTCGAAGGTGGCGTAACCGTTGCCGTAAAACTTGTAGCGCCACGTCACGTGGAACGTGTTGTCGTGCCAGGGCTCCAGGTCGCCCGTGAAATCCGGATTGCCGAGTCGCAGCACGAGGCGGCCGTGCTCGAGCGTGACGTGCGCGTCGCCATCCAGTTTGTCTGCGTAGCTCCCGGCGTAATTAGCCAGCGGCAACGGCGGCTTGCTTCCCGGCACGCGGGTGTCCGCCAGTTTCTTGTTCATCGCCGCGCCTTTGGATTCGTTCTTGTGCGAAGCGGCCAGCAGCGCGGGTTCGAGATCGTGCTGCGGCAGATCGAGCATCGCCTGCAGCACGCGTGCGACGATCGCGAAGCGCGCGTCGGCGTGGTCCATGTTTTCCATCACCGCGATACCGAGCTGCGCATCGGGCACCAGCGCCACAGCCGACGCCATGCCGTCGATGTCACCGGCGTGCCAGACCAGCTTGTGTCCGTGATCGTCCTGCACGAACAGTCCCATGCCATAGGTGTAGAAGGTGCCGCCGGGCATCCATGTACGGATTTCATCGCCGACGCCGGTGCCCGCCCGGATCAGCATGTGCGGGGTTTCCATCGCTTCCACGACTTTGGCATCGAGCACCGTCTTGCCGCGGTACTTGCCGTCGGCCAGCAGCATCTGCAGCCAATGGCCCATGTCGTTGGCACTCGACCAGATGCCGCCTACCGCGGCGAACACGTCCATGTTGTGCGGCCAGTAGCGGTGGATCGCGGCGGGTTTGTCATCGACCATCCCATGCGGCGCGGCGACATTGGTTGCGGCCGCGACTCCGGCTTCGGTGCTGACGGTGTGCGTCATACCGAGCGGCTGGAACAGCTGGGTGGCGACGTAGTCGTTCCAGCTGTGGCCCGTGATGGTGGGAATGAAACGGCTGGCGGCAAGATACTGGACGTTGTTGTAGCAGAACGTAGTGCGGAAGCCGTACGTGGGTTTCTGGTAACGCATGCGCCGGACGATGTCGTTGGCGTCGCTGGTGTACCACGCAGCGCCCGGATCGCAGTAACCCGTGCGGTGCGTCAGCAGGTCGCGCAGCGTGACGTTCTGCGTGACATACGGGCTTTCCAGCTTGAAGTCGTTCAGCTCATCGACGACAGGCGTATCCCAGTTCAACTTGCCAGACGAAACCAGCGTACCCAGCGCGGCGACGGTGAACGCCTTGGAATTGGATCCGATGTCGAACAGCGTGTCCGCGTCGACCTTGCCCGGCTCGCCGAGTTCGCGCACACCATAGCCGCGCGCCAGCAGGACCTTGCCGTCCTTCACGATGGTGAGCGCGAGGCCGGGTATGTGCCAGTCGCGCATGACCCTTTGCACGTAGGCGTCCAGGCCTGGCAGGCCTGCCGGGGTGGATACTGCTGGCTGCGGCGCCGTTGCCAACGCCAGCGGAGCGATCAGGACCAGCAACAGTGAAACCCACGGATGTGCGCGCATCATCCCCCCCTGCACGTGATCAAGGCCGCCGCATTGTGACACGTGCCGGCGCCGGCACGTGTCGCAATCAGCGCGAGCGCGCAGCGCCGGCCGTGAACGTGTTGTTGGCGCGATTCACATCCGGCAGTACGCCATCAGGATCGATGGTGGCGCTCTTGACGCGCTTGCCGCCGGCGACCGCCACGTCGAACTGCGTGTGCTGCATCCACGTCGCCACCGGCACGCGGATTTGCGTGGTGCTGCCGTCGTCGTAGGTCACGCGCAGCATCGCCGGCATCGCAAACCTGTCGAGATTCGCCACCGTCACCAGCGCGCCCTTGGCAGGGTCGTTGTCCACGTATTTCACGCCGGTCACCGCAAGGTCGAGCTTCCAGTGGTGCTGGAACCAGCCGCGCCAGAACCACGACAGGTCTTCGCCCGCGGCGCTGTCCATGGTGCGGAAGAAATCGGAAGGCGAGGGATGCTTGAATGCCCAGTCGTGCACGTATTGCCTGAACGCGGCGTCGAAACGTTCGGGCCCCAGGATCTGCTCACGCAGCAGCGTCAGGCCGTACGCGGCCTTGAAATAGGTGATCGGGTGGCGGAACTTTTCGCGGATCGCATCCGCGCGCGTCAGGATCGGCGGCGAGTCGGGCGCGTCGAACACCTGCTTGACGATGTCCTTTGCGGGGTCGCCAGTCAGCGGCGCGTATTCGCTGTCTTTCTTCGGCGCGAACTGGCCATCGTGCGCCTTGCCCCAATCCGCATGTGCGATAGCATCGACGAAGGTGTTCATGCCTTCGTCCATCCACGCGTTGCGGCGCTCGTCGCTGCCGACGATCATCGGGAACCACGAATGCCCGACCTCGTGCACGGCCAGCAGGAACAGGCCGTAACCCTTGGCCTTCCACCAGTCGAACACGATGCCGGGGTATTCCATGCCGCCCGCGACGCCGGCTTCCGCGATGGCGTTCGGCCACGGGTATTCGAAGCCGGTGTATTTCGAGAAGAATTCCACCGTGTACTTCACGTGCTGGGTGGAGTTTTGCCAGCCGTCCTTGGCGATGCTTTCGACCGGGTAGGCCGATTGCGCCAGCGCGTGCCTGCCGCTGGGCAGGTCGATGCGCGCCGCATCCCACACATAGGCGGCCGACGCGCCGAAGGCGACGTCGCGGGTGTTCTGCATCTTGAAATGCCAGGTCAAAGTGCCGCTTCGTTTCGGACGGCTGGCAGGATCGGCCACTTCATTGGCCGAGCGGATCACCACCGTCTTGTCGGAGTTGCGCGCTTGCGCCAGGCGCTGCAGTTCGGTCTTGGTAAGCACGTCCTGCGGGTTCACCAGTTCGCCGGAGCCGACAATGAGCATGTTCCACGGCACGGTGACGCTGTAGTCGAAGTCGCCGTACTCGAGGTAGAACTCGTTGTTGAGATATGGCGCGGTATCCCAGCCGCGCTGGTCATCGTACACGCACATGCGCGGGTACCACTGCGCGATTTCGAAGATGTCGCCGTTCTTCGTGTGGAACCAGTCGGTGCGTCCGCCGAACTCGCCCGGAACGGTGTAGTGCCAGGCAATGCGCACGCGCACCTTGCCGCCCCGCGCCGCGACAGGCTGCGGCAGATCCACACGCATGCGGGTGTCGCTGATGATGTGTGCCGCTTTCACCGCGCCGCGATTGCCCACCACTTCGACGGATGTGATCACGTCGCCGTCGGTGTGCTGGTCGAACTTCGGCGCGCGGTCGCGGGAGAAATTGCCGCGCGCGTCGGCGCGATAGAGGTTCTGGTCAAGCTGCAGCCACAGGTAATCGAGCGCCTCTGGGCTGTTGTTGGTGTAGGTGATGGTCTCGGTGCCGGTGAGGGTTTTGGTTTCCGGGTCGAGCGTCGCATGGATTTCGTAATCCGCCCGGTTCTGCCAGTAATCCGGGCCGGGACGCCCGTCGGCGCCGCGATAGCGGTTGACGGGGTTCTGGTATTGGAACGGTGCGAACAGGGCTTGCGGATCGTATTTCGACGTGACCGTCTTGCTTGCGGCGGGTGCCGCTGCGATGGATGAGAAGGGGACGATCAGGCACAGCGCGAGGGCGCACGAAAAGGCTGTCTTCATGGGGTTCCGTCGGCAATGGGCGGATGCGCGCGCCAGATTCAGGCGCGGCGCGTCGAGCGCCAAGCATGCCATGCGGGCACCGCGCGGTCACGATGACCAATGGCACATGGATACGATCGGCGGCTTCAACGTGCAGCGGTGAGATTGCTGCGCGCATATTCCGATTCGACGGCCTCGATTTCGCCGAGGATCGCGAAAAACCGTTCGCCGAGCGCGGTGTAGCGGTACTCGACGCGCGGCGGAACCTCCGGATACTCGATGCGCTCGAGGATGCCATGGCGCTGCAGCTTGCGCAGGCGCTCGTTGAGCACTTTGGCCGAGATGCCCTCGATCGCCCGCTCGAGTTGACCCGGCCGGTTCACCCCATTGCGGACCTCGCGCAGGATGCGCCACGACCATTTGCAGCCCAGCACATCCTCCAGAAGGACGGTGATCGGATTGCCGTGCAAATTTCTTTTGCGTGCGCGTTCCATGAATTGCACCATTTTGTGCTTACCCCACCGGTACGTAACTCCTTTTCCCGTGGGCGTGGATGGCCACAATCATGCACGTGGCGGCTGCAAACGTCACGTACCTTTTTGTTGGAGAAATACCATGCTTACGAAAGCCGTGTTTTATCACGCAGGTTGTCCGGTCTGCATCGCTGCGGAGCGCAACGTCGCCGATGCGCTGGACCGCAAGCGTTACGCTGTCGAGATCGTGCATCTCGGCGAGCACAGGGACCGGGTTGCGGAGGCCGAATCCGCGGGCGTGCGTTCGGTGCCGGCGCTGGTGCTCGACGGGCAACCGTTCCACATCAATTTCGGCGCCGATCTGGACGCGTTGAAGTAAGCGGAACCCGCAAGGGCGCGCCGGCTGCCGATGGTTCGGCAGTCGGCGGCTCGATCGAATCGGCCATCGTGAAAAGCCGGCCGCGGAGCGCGGCTACAACGCGCCGGGAACAGATCGCGGTCGGAAACGCGGCGACCGCGGACGATCGCCGCGACGATTTTCATCCCTTGTGCTTGGCGAGCCGCAACCAGGTATCGACCACGGT
>DATCSF010000046.1:0-5074 GCA_036568625.1 Rhodanobacteraceae bacterium
AATTCCTGTGCGGGCAACTGCGGCCCGAACTCTTCATCGACGCCTGCCGTGCCGCGGGCCAACCGGTCGAATTCCGGATGCAGCCCGGCTACGACCACAGCTACTGGTTCATCCAGAGCTTCATCGAAGATCATCTGCGCCATCACGCGCAGACGCTTGCCTGAACCGCCGCGAACACGAACGGCCGGGATCAGGCGATATGCAGCGAGCGCTGCGCGTCGGCGCCGCCGTGCACGATTTTCGCGCGCAGTTCTTCCGGGTCGAAATCGTCCACGTTGATGAACTCGGCGGTGGCACGGCGCAGGCGTTCCAGCATCGCGCGTTCGGTTTCGCTGATCGCGTCTTCCTTCTGCGCTTCCGCGAGTTGCTCGAAGTAATCGTGCGAACGGATCGTGCCTGCCTTGACGGCCTTCAGGAACTTGCGTTCGACCGGCTCGGCCGCGACCACGTCGGGCAGCAGCGCATGCATCCGCCCGACCGGATTGTTCTGCGTCGGTGTCAGGTAGATGCCCTTCACCAGAGCGTCGCGTGCGCTGTTCGGGGCCGTCAGGATGGCGGCAACGCGACGCCCCAACCGATCGGATGGCGGCACTTCGCGTCGCCCGAACGGAAACACCAGTGTGTGCACCAGCCACGCCACCGGGCGCACGGGGAAGTTGCGGATCACGCCATCCAGCGCCATCTGCATCCGCCACACCGAATCGTGGAACGCCCACGCCAGCATCGGCCGCTCGGCTTCGGGACGGCCCTCGTCCTCGTAGCGTTTCAGCATCGCCGCGCAGATGTACAAATACGACAGCACGTCGCCCAGACGCGCGGAGATCTTTTCCTTGAACTTCAGCTTGCCGCCCAGCACGCCCATGGCGGTGTCGGCCAGCAGCGCCAGCGCCGCGGAGTAGCGGTTCAACTTGCGGTAGTAGCGGCGCGTGTAATCGTCGCCCGGCGCCTTGCCGAACTTGGCGTACGTGATGCCTAGCACGAACGCGCGCGCCGCGTTGGAAATGCCGAAACCGATATGCCCGAACAACGCTTCGTCGAAATCGCGCAGCGCCTTGGCGCGGTCGGGTTCGCGCGTGGCGTGCATTTCCTTCAGCACCCACGGATGACAGCGCACCGCACCCTGCCCGAAGATCATCAGGCTGCGGGTCATGATGTTGGCGCCCTCCACCGTGATCGGAATCGGTGCGCCCTGCCACATCCGACCGAGGTAATTCGACGGTCCCAACTGGATGCCCTTGCCACCGTGCACATCCATCGCGTCCTGGATGACGATTCGGCCGAGATCGGTGGCGTGGCACTTGGCGATCGCGGAAGCCACCGCCGGCTTCTCCCCGCGATCGACCGCCGCGGCGGACGCGCGCGACAATGCCGCGACCGCGTACGCGTGGCCACCGATCCGCGCCAGCGCTTCCTCGACGCCCTCGAAGCGCGCGACCGCGAGGCCGAACTGCTTGCGAATACGCGCGTAGGCGCCGGTCGCGGCGACCGCCAGCCGCACGAAACCGGTGGCGTTCGACGGCAACGAAATGCCGCGCCCGACCGACAGGCATTCCACCAGCATCCGCCAGCCGTGCCCGGCCATGTGCGGGCCGCCGATCAGGGTATCCATCGGCACCAACACGTCCTTGCCGCGCAACGGACCATTCTGGAACGGAATGTTGAGCGGGAAATGCCGGCGACCGATTTCGAGCCCCTTTGTCTCGCGCGGAATCAGTGCCAGCGTGATGCCGAGGTCTTCCTTGTCGCCCAGCAAGTGTTCGGGGTCATACATGCGGAACGCGAGGCCGATCAATGTCGCCACCGGCGCCAGCGTGATGTAGCGCTTGTCGAAGGTGAGCCGGATGCCAAACGTTTCCTTGCCATCGACCGTTTGTTTGTAGACGATGCCGTAATCGGGAATCGAGGTGGCGTCGGAACCGGCATACGGCCCGGTCAACGCGAAGCACGGCACCTCGCGCCCGTCGGCGAGCCGCGGCAGATAGTGATTCTTCTGTTCCTCGCTGCCGTAGCGCAGCAGCAGCTCGGCCGGGCCCAGCGAATTCGGCACCGCCACCAGCGATGACAACGTCGCCGACATGCTGGAAAGTTTCTGCAGCACCGCCGAATGCGCCAGCGCGGAAAATTGCTTGCCGCCATAGCGCTTCGGGATGATCATGCCGAAGAAACCTTCGCGCTTGATGAAATCCCAGATCTCCGGCGGCAGGTCGGCGATCTCGTGGGTGATGTGCCAGTCATCGATCATTGCACACAGCTTTTCGCACGGGCCGTCGAGGAACGCCTGTTCCTCGGCCGAAAGCTGCGGCTTAGGCTCGGACAAAAGCTTCGACCAGTCCGGCTTGCCGGAAAACAGCTCGCCCTCGAAACCGACCGTGCCGGCATCCAGCGCGACCTGCTCGGTTTCCGACAGCTTCGGCAGCCCCTTCCGGAACAGCTTCAGCAATGGGGCCGAGAACAGCGCGCGCCGCAAGACCCTCGCATTCAGCGGCAGCGCGATCAGCACCACGAAGATGCCCAGCAGCACCCACATCGGCGTGAATGCGTGCAAGCCGAAACCGACGACCAGGATCGTTACGACGGTCGCGAGCGTCCACTGCCACAGCCGGCCGCGGAAATAAGCGCTGGCGAGGGAGACGATCGCGACGCAAATCAGGATGATGATGGTGTTCATGGCAGACCTCGCAATTCCGCTGCGTACGCACGCGGTGATTGGACGACATCCGGGGCGAGTGTATTCAAAAACGGTTCGATCGCGGCCGTGAACGCGGCGTCGTCGTCGCCCGCCAGCGTGTGCGTCGCGTGCGGGATTTCGACGTGCGTCGCATGCGGCACCACGTCCAGGAACTCCCCGACCGTGGCTTCGGACACGATGTCGCTGCGTCCGCCCGAAACCAGCAGCACCGGCACTTCGATGTTGCGCGCGGCGTTCAACAACCTTTGCTGGTGGCGCTCGCCCTCGTGCGCGACTGTATCCAGCAGGGCCGGATCCCAGTGCCAGTGCAGGCGTCCGTCGTCGCCGCGACGCAACAGCTGCGCGAGTTCGTAGCGATCCTTGCGCCGGCGGCGCTGTGGCAGGTACGCGGCCACTTCGTCGGCAGCTTCGTCCAGCGAGGCGAACCCCTGTGGATGCGCACGCATGAAGCCCAACATGCGCGCCACTCCCGCGGTTTCCCAGCGCGGCGTGATGTCCACCAGCACCAGCGCGCGAAACGGAGCGGGACGGGTTTCCCCGGCGGCGACCAGGCCCAGCAGCCCGCCCATCGAGGCGCCGACCAATACCGGCGGCGCATCAAGCGAATGCGCAACCGCCAGTAAATCATCGACGAACTGCTCCAGCGCGTAACGCCCGTCGGGCAGGCGATCGCTGTCGCCATGCCCACGCGCATCGAAGGTGATCGTGCGCCAGCCGCGCACGACCAGCGATTCAGCCGCGCGCGTCCACGCGTGCCGGCTCTGGCCGAAGCCATGCGCGAACAGCACCGTGGGTGCATTGGCTGCACCGCGCACCTCGATTGCCAGCGACAACCCGCCGGCGACTGGCAAGCGGCTTGAACCTCGTTGGGCGATTGGATTGGCCGTTTCCATACGCGTCAGTATGGATTTGTGCCGATTCCCTGTCAATACGCTACAGTATGGTCATGATTCCTGCATCCGCCCCTACGCCAGAAGCCGCCGATCACGCTCGCCGCGGGCGCTCGCACGCGCGGCTTTCCGCCGGCGACTGGGAGCGGGGCGCGCTAGAGATGATCGCCGATGAAGGCGTTGGCGCCCTGGCGGTGGAAGCGCTGGCGCGGCGGCTCGGTGTCACCAAGGGCAGCTTCTACTGGCACTTTAAGAACCGCGAAGCCTTGCTCCAGGCAGCGCTGAACCGCTGGGAAGCCGACGAGACGCGTGAACTTTCCGGTCACATTGGCACGGTCGGCGAAGCCCCGCGCGAACGCTTGGGTGCACTGTTCCGCTGGGTTTCCGGCGAAGCCCAGGCACACCGCATTTACGCTGCGCTGCTGCAGGCGCTGGACCACCCGCTGGTCAAACCCATGATGACCCGGGTCTCGCAGCGCCGCATGGAATTCCTGGAACAGGCTTTCCGGGACGCAGCGCTGGATCCGGAGGCGGCACGTCACCGCGCACGCCTGACCTATGCTGCCTACGTCGGTTTCCTGCAGTTGAACCTGACGCTGGAAATGCCGCATCTGTCACACGAGCAGTACGACGCCTATGTCGAGCATGTGATCGCGACGCTGGTGCCGCCGGGGATCGCCGAATAACTCCTGCGCAACGCGCCGCGCATGGGACGCACCTCGCCCGCTGCCGGCTGCGTTCAAATCGGCAGCCCCTGCCGGTTGGCCCCCGACGGTTCTTCAGCCATTCCGTTTCAGTTCTGATGCTGCGATCGCACAATCGCCAGTATCGACGCGCCTTGCAAAGCCCCGACCTGCGGACTACCGTCACTTTCCCTGCACATCTCCGGAGCCGCGACCTCTCACAATTCTTTTTCAGGCTGTCTCGACACGCCGGGCACGTCGGGCAAGGTCATCAAAAAAACAAACTCGACCTTCGGCGGTAACGACGACCCCGATGCCTGAGTGCGAACAAGACTTTCTTCTGGAGTGACACAGCCGATGCCAAGCAAACTCGATTCTCTGAACCGATGGGTTGACGACGTCGCCAAAAAGACCCAACCCGATCGCGTCCACTGGTGCGACGGCTCCGAGGCCGAATACAAGCTGCTCGTGAACGAGATGCTGAAGACGGGCGAGCTGATCGAACTGAACCCGCAAACTCATCCGCGCTGCTACCTGCACCGCTCCGATCCGAAGGACGTCGCGCGGGTCGAAAAGCTCACCGTCATCTGCACGAAAAACAAGGACGCCGCCGGCCCCAACAACAACTGGATGGCCCCGGCCGAGGCGCACGCGAAGGTCGACGCGCTGTTCGCAGGTGCAATGAACGGCCGCACGATGTACGTGGTGCCCTACTGCATGGGACCGCTCGACTCGCCCTATTCCCGGTGCGGTGTCGAGATCACCGACAGCGCCTATGTCGTGATCAACATGTCGATCATGACGCGCATGGG
>DATCSF010000047.1:0-61900 GCA_036568625.1 Rhodanobacteraceae bacterium
GGCCTGACCATCACCAGCGGCATGGCCGACGGGATCGATGGCGCTGCCCACGCCGCGGCCTTGGATGCGGACGGTACGACGGTGGCTGTGGTGGGTACCGGTCCTGATCGGGTTTACCCGCGCAAACATCGCGAACTTGCGGACAGAATCGAGCAACATGGCGCCATCGTCAGCGAATTTCCCCCGGGCACCGAAGCGCGGCCCGACCATTTTCCGCGTCGCAATCGGTTGATTGCGGGGCTGGCGTTGGGCACGCTGGTCATCGAGGCCGGGCTGCAGTCGGGCTCGTTGATTACGGCGCGGCTGGCGGCGGAAGCGGGCCGAGAGGTATTCGCGCTGCCGGGTTCCATCCACAACCCACTGGCCAAGGGCTGCCATCGTCTGCTCCGCGATGGCGCGCGGCTGGTCGAGACCGCGGCCGAGGTGATCGAGGCACTGACGCCCGCCGCCCAGGCGCAGGGCGCCGGGCTGCGTGCGCGGCTGGAAGCTGCCGAATTGCCGACGAGCGACGATCGGGCATCCAGAATCCAAGATCCTGATTACGCTTCACTTGTTGCCGCGCTCGGAGACGCGCCGGCGTCGCTGGACGAACTGGCCGAGCGCACCCGGCTGGCGCCCGCGGCGCTGTCCTCGATGCTGCTGTTGCTGGAATTGGAGGGGGTGGTCGCCCCAGCCGTGAACGGGCGCTGGCAACGCATCGTGGGCAGCAAAACTTGACAGGCCCACCCTGCGCATGCGTTCACTATATATAGGGGGCGGCCCGGCCGCTCGTGGATTTCATTAGGACATGGCCAAGAACCTGCTCATCGTCGAATCGCCCGCCAAGGCCAAGACGATCAACAAATACCTGGGCGTCGACTTCAAGGTGCTGGCGTCGTACGGCCACGTCCGCGATCTAAGGCCCAAGGAAGGCGCGGTCGATCCCGACCACGACTTCAGGATGGACTACCAGCTGATCGAGAAGAACGTCCGCCACGTGGACGACATCGCGAAAGCCGCCAAGGCCGCCGATTCGATTTACCTCGCCACCGACCTTGACCGCGAGGGCGAAGCGATCAGTTGGCACATCAGCGAGATCCTGAAGGAGCGCGGTCTTCTGAAGGACAAGGAAACCCACCGTGTGGTGTTTTCCGAAATCACGCCGCGCGCGATCAAGGAAGCCGTGGCGCATCCGCGCCGGCTGTCGCACGAGCTGGTCGATGCCCAGCAGGCGCGCCGGGCGCTGGATTACCTGGTCGGCTTCAACCTGTCGCCGGTGCTGTGGCACAAGGTGCAGCGCGGACTGTCGGCCGGGCGCGTGCAATCGCCGGCACTGCGCATGATCGTCGAGCGCGAAGAGGAGATCGAAGCCTTCGTGCCGCGTGAATACTGGACGGTCGAGGCGAAGCTCGCCCACAGGGACGGCGAGTTCACCGCGCGGCTGGTCAAGTTCAAGGGCAAGAGGTTCGAACAATTCGATCTCACCAATGCCACCGACGCGCACGCTGCGCGCAACGCATTGCTGAAAGCCGCCGAGGGCCAACTCGTCGTTGGCGACATCCAGTCGAAGCAGCGCCAGCGGCGCCCGGCCGCGCCATTCACCACGTCCACGCTGCAGCAGGAAGCCGCGCGCAAGCTCGGCATGGCGACCAGCCGCACCATGCGCATCGCCCAGGGCCTGTACGAGGGCGTGTCGCTGGGCGGCGAGGGCAATGTCGGGCTGATCACCTACATGCGCACCGACTCCACGCACCTGTCCGGCGAGGCGATTGGTGAATTGCGCCAGGCCATCGAACGCGATTTCGGCAAGCAGGGCCTGCCCGAGCACGCGATGGTGTACAAGACCAAGTCCAAGAACGCCCAGGAAGCGCACGAGGCGATCCGTCCGACTTCCGCGCTGCGCGCACCCAAATCCGTCGCGGCGTTCCTGACGCCCGATCAGTTGAAGCTCTACGAACTGATCTGGAAGCGGGCGGTCGCCTGCCAGATGAAACCGGCGACGCTCAATACGGTGTCGGTGGAGTTCCCGTGCGGCGAGGCGGCTTTCCGCGCCACCGGCACCACCGTGGTCGATCCGGGCTTTCTCGCGGTGTATGAGGAGGGCCGTGACGCGAAGTCCGAGGAGGACGAGGAAGCGCGCAAGCTGCCCGCGCTGGCGAAAGGCGAGGCGGTGCCGCTCACCGATATCGCGACCGACCAGCACTTCACCGAACCCCCGCCGCGGTATTCCGAAGCCTCGCTGGTCAAGGCGCTGGAGGAATACGGCATAGGTCGGCCCTCGACCTACGCCAGCATCATCCAGACCTTGCTGTCACGCGAGTACGTGATCCTGGATTCGCGCCGCTTCAAGCCCACCGACGTGGGCCGCGCCGTGGCGAAGTTCCTGACCGCGCATTTCAGCCGGTATGTCGACTACGACTTCACCGCGAAGCTCGAAGACGAACTCGACGCCGTCAGCCGCGGCGAAGAGGAATGGCGCCCGCTGATGGCGGGATTCTGGAAACCGTTCAAGGCGCTGGTCGACGACAAGATGGAATCGGTCGACCGCTCCGAGGCAACCGGCGCGCGCCTGCTGGGCGACGACCCCAAGACCGGCAAGCCGGTCTCGGTGCGGTTGGGTCGTTACGGGCCCTACGCGGCGCTCGGCGACAAGGACACCGACGAAAAACTCAAGTTCGCATCGCTCCTGCCCGGTCAGAGCATGCACACCATCACACTGGACGAGGCGCTGGAATTGTTCAAGCTGCCGCGCCATCTCGGCCAGGATGCGGACGGCGAGGAAATTTCCGCCGGCATCGGCCGCTTCGGTCCGTTCGTGAAACAAGGCAAGCTGTACGCGTCGATCAGGGGTGACGAGAGCGCCTACACCATCACCCTGGAACGGGCGCGCGAACTGATACGCGAGAAGCAGGAGCTGATCGCCAACCGCGTGATCGCCGACTTCGGCGATGGCATCCAGGTGCTGAATGGCCGCTATGGCCCCTATATCACCGACGGTGAGAAGAACGCGAAGATTCCCAAGGATCGCGATCCCAAGTCGCTGACGCACGACGAATGCAAGGCGCTGATCGAGGCGGCGCCGGTGCGGCGTGGGCGCGGCGCGTTCAAGAAGGCTGCGGCGAAAAAAGCGGCGGCGAAGAAAACCACGACAAGAAAAACAGCCGCGAAAAAAACTGCTCCCAGGAAATCGGCAGCGAAGAAGACCGCGACGAAAAAGGCCGCGCGCGCGAAGGCTTCGTCGGCATCCAGGTCGGAAACTCCGCCGTTCGATGTTTGATCCATGCGCACGTTCGGAATCGAGGAGATCGGAGCTGCGGCGGCCCTGCTGCGCGCGGGCGGCGTATTGGCGTATCCGACGGAAGGTGTCTACGGGCTCGGTTGCGATCCGGACGACCGCGCCGCGTTCGACCGTATCTTCATGATGAAACGACGGCCATCGGAGCAGGGCGTGCTGCTGATCGCGGCCGACTTCGAACAGATCATGCCTTGGATCGGCGATGCATCCGGAGCCGCCTTCGACCGCGCACGCGCGGCATGGCCCGGCGCGCATACCTTCATCTTTCCGCGCTCGGCCCGGGCGCCGGAATGGATCGCGGGCGGGCACGCCGGCATCGCCCTGCGCGTCACCGCGCATGCGCCGTCGGCTGCCCTCTGCCGGGCCTTCGGCGGACCGATCGTTTCCACCAGTGCCAATCGCCACGGCGAGCCGCCCGCGTGCAGCGTTGGCGACATCCGTGCGATTTTCGGTGATGAGGCCGAAGGCGTACTGGATGCCCCGCTGGGCGGCCTGGACCGGCCGACGCGGATTACGGATGCCGTGACTGGCGCTATCATTCGCGCGTAGGAAGCTTTGTGCCGATCTTGCAAAACCATCGCGGGCCGTTTGCCTCTTCTGGTCTAGAGGGCGGCCAAGCCGCTGCGTGGCGGCGGTTGGGCGTGGGATGTGAAGAAATGAACCCCGTGGTTGCCAAGCGCGGGTCGGCATCGTGTCCAGACGTTTCCTAGGGGACTGGGGAGTTTCCTGTGTCGAGCGTTCATCCGTCACCGCAAAATCCGTCCACGGGACCGTGGCGGAGCCTGCTCGCGGACGCGTCGCCCCGGCGGGTGATCGCGTGGCGTGACGGCCGGGCGGTGACAGTCGACCGGTTTCTGGCCGATGTCGGCGCACTGGCCGCGCGTCTGCCGACGGCGCCGGCGGCGGTCAATCTGTGCGAGGACCGTTACGCGTTCCTCGTCGGGTTCGCCGCATTGCTGGTGCGCGGCCAGACCAATCTTTTGCCGCCTTCGCGCGCCGCGCATGCGATCGATGCGGTGTTGGCAGCGCATCCGGACAGCTACGCTCTCGGTGATGCCGATCTCGATCCCGCGCCGCCCGGGTACCTGCGTTTTACCGCGGATGCGGGTGACTCCAGCGTGGACTCGAGGGTGTTGATTGCCGACGGCGCACTGGCGGCGATCGGCTACACCTCGGGTTCCACCGGCGTGCCGCGCGCCAATCCCAAGCGCTGGGACAAGTTCGCGATTTCGAACGCCCACAACGACGCGTTGTTGCGCGCGCTGGCCGGCGGCGATTACCACGTGGTGGCGACGGTGCCGCCGCAGCACATGTACGGGATGGAATTTTCCGTGCTGCTGCCGTTGTTCGGCCACGCCGCGGTGTGCGCCAGCCGGCCGTTCTTCGCGGCCGACATCGCCGCGAGGCTCGCGAGCCTGCCCGAGCCCCGCATCCTGGTGACCACGCCCGTGCATCTGCGTGCACTGGTGGACTCGCACCATTCGCTGCCGCCGTTCTCCGGGATCGTGTCGGCTACCGCGCCGTTGTCGCCGGACCTGGCGTGCGAGGCCGAAGCGCGTTACGGCGCACCGGTGCAGGAAGTGTTTGGTTCCACTGAGACCTGCGTGATCGCGCATCGCCGCGCCGCACGTGGGGATGCGTGGACGCCGTATGCGGGCGTCACGCTGCATCCCCAACCCGACGGTACGCGCGTGGAGGCGCCGCAGTTGGCGCAGCCCGTGGTGCTGGCGGACATCGTGGAGTTGCAGGACGACGGCCGCTTTCGCCTGTGCGGGCGCAATACCGATCTGCTGGAAATCGCCGGCAAGCGTGCCTCGCTGGGCGACCTCACCCACAAGCTGCTGGCGGTGCCGGGGGTGCGCGATGGCGTGATGTTCCAGATGGACGAGACCGACGCGATGGGCGTGCGGCGCATCGCCGCACTCGCCGTGGCACCGGGACTCGATGCCGGCACGATCCTCGACGCCTTGCGTTGTGAAATCGACCCGGTGTTCCTGCCGCGTCCACTCAAGCTTGTCGACGCCTTGCCGCGCAGCGAAACAGGCAAGTTGCCGCGTGCGGCCTTGTTGTCCGCGATGGCCGGGTAAAATGCGCGACTCGTTTATTGCGCAATTGCTTCCATGAAAATTCTGGTCATCGGCTCTGGCGGGCGCGAGCACGCGCTGGCGTGGAAACTCGCGCAATCGTCTCGCGTGGAGGAGGTGATCGTCGCGCCCGGCAATGCCGGCACCGCGCGCGAATTGCGCATGCGCAACGTGGACGTCGCTGCGAACGACCTGGATGGATTGCTGCAACTCGCGCAAGGCGAACGCGTCGATTTCACCGTAGTGGGTCCCGAAGCACCGCTGGTCGCGGGTGTGGTGGACAAGTTCCGCGCCGCAGGGCTTCGCATCTTCGGGCCGACTGCCGCGGCGGCGCAGCTCGAAGGTTCGAAGGCCTTCACGAAAGATTTTCTTGCGCGTCACGCCATTCCCACCGCGCATTACGCGGTTTTCACCACGCTCGAACCGGCGCTCGCGTATGTGCACGAGCACGGCGCGCCCATCGTGATCAAGGCCGATGGCCTTGCCGCCGGCAAGGGCGTTGTAGTTGCCATGACGCTGGCGGAAGCCGAAAGGGCCTTGCGCGACATGCTGGATGCACACGCGTTCGGCGACGCATCTGCGCGGGTGGTGATCGAGGAGTATCTCGCCGGCGAGGAAGCCAGCTACATCGTGATGGCCGACGGCGTGCACGCGCTGCCGATGGCCTCCAGCCAGGACCACAAGCGCGTGGGTGAGGGCGACACCGGGCCCAACACCGGCGGCATGGGTGCGTATTCGCCCGCGCCGGTGGTGACGCCGGAAATCGAACGCCGCATCCGCAGCGAAATCATCGAGCCAACCTTGCGCGGCATGGCCGGCGAAGGCGCACCGTTCACGGGGTTCCTTTATGCAGGCCTGATGATCGACAAGACCGGCGCGCCGAAGGTCATCGAATTCAACGTCCGTTTCGGCGACCCCGAGACACAGCCGATCATGCAGCGACTGCGGTCGGATTTCGTGGCGCTGATCGAAGCCGCGCTGGACGGCAAGCTCGATCGCGTTGAAGCCATTTGGGATCCGCGCCCATCGCTGGGCGTGGTGGTGGCCGCGCAGGGCTATCCCGGCAAGGTGGAGAGCGGCAAGGCGATCTCGGGGCTCGATGCCGACTTCGGCACCAATGCGAAGGTCTTCCACGCCGGCACCAGGCTCGACGCCAACGGCAGCGTCGTCACTGCAGGTGGTCGTGTGTTGTGCGTGTCTGCACTTGGCGACGATCTGGCGCAGGCCCGCGACCGCGCGTACGCCGCGGCCCGCCAGATCCATTTCGACGGTGCTTTCTTCCGGCGCGATATCGGACATCGCGCACTCCCGCGCGCGTGACGGGGCTGCCTGTCCCGGGGCGACGAACGGGGATTGGTTTGACGAGGGTACCGGGATCGGTGTGCGCTCCGGCATGTGTGCCAAACCTCGCCATCGCCTTGTCCATGAAATTGGCGAGGCCTGCCCGGACGGCGGGACGCGAAATGACGATTCGTTATGTGGACGTATAGACGTCTATATGTCTGTTGACACGCCGTGCTTCGGTCGCTAGATTGAATCCATTGCTCATCGAGACCGGCTGAGGGACAGGCCCTTGGAAGCCGGGGCAACCCGCAGACCCGCAAGGGTCTGCACGGTGCCAACTCCTGCGGAGGCGCTGCATGCCGCCCGAGAGATGAGTCGCGCAATCCCGCTTTGCCGCGGGATCGACGGCTGTTTCCGGTTTTCCGCAAGACTCGATGCCCGATGTTCGATGCTCGATGTCGTTCGGAGTACCGTCATGAGTCTCGCCGCCGTCCCCGAATTCGCCGAGCCGCAAGCCGGAGATACGTCGCGTGCCTTGCGAAGCCGTGCGCGTTTTACCTGTCTGCGTGGCAGTCGCCGCGTCCGCATCGTTCCCCGCTACGGGCGCGGGGCGATCGATGCCAATGTGCGTTATTTGTGGGCGGGGGTACCGGGCGCGCCCACGGTCATCGTGCAGGGCGGCATCTCGGCCGACCGCGACGCGTGCAGCACCGGTGAACACCCGGCGCCCGGCTGGTGGGAAGCACTGGTGGGCGTCGATCGCGCGATCGACCTCGGTCGCCTGCGTGTGCTGGCGATCGACTGGCTGGATGCGGAGGGCTTGGGCGCGCCATCGATTTCCACCGCCGACCAGGCCGATGCGCTGGCGGCGCTGCTGGATGCGCTGGGTCTGGTGCGCGTCGAGGCCTTCGTCGGCGCGTCCTACGGCGCGATGGTCGGGCTTGCATTCGCTGCGCGTCACGCGGCGCGCTTGTCCAGACTTGTCTTGCTTGCGGGCGCGCACCGGCCGCATCCGCTCGCGACCGCACAGCGCGCGGTGCAGCGTGGCATCGTCAAGCTCGGCCTCGACAACGGCTGCGTGGCCGAGGCGCTGTCACTCGCCCGGCAGCTCGCGTTGACCACCTATCGCAGCGGTGAGGAAATCGGGCGCCGCTTCGCCGGCGGCGTCGAATGCCGCGACGGCGAGTTTCGCCTGCCGGTTCAGGATTGGCTGGAACACCACGGCCGCCGCTTCGGTGCGCACTTCGGCGCGCAGCGTTATCTCGCGTTGTCGGAATCGATCGACTTGCACGACGTCGACCCGGAATCGGTGCACACGCCCACCGCGCTGATCGGCTTCGCCAGCGATCGGCTGGTGCCGCTCGCGGACCTGTGCGAATTGCAGCAGCGCCTCGGTGCGCCGGCCAGCCTCGAGGTGATCGAGACGCCATACGGCCATGACGGTTTCCTGAAGGAACACGAACGCCTCGCGCCCTTGCTGCGCGAGGCCCTGAACGATTGTGGAGCATGACATGACCCGCATTGCATCCTGTACGCGCGCCGTGCGTGCCGGCATCGAAACGGAAACCCAGCACGGCGCGGTGGTGCCGCCGCTGCATCTTTCGACCAATTATTCGTTCGCGGGCTTCAACGAGAAACGCGCCTACGATTACTCGCGCAGCGGCAATCCCACCCGTGATCTCCTGGCCGGCGCGCTGGCCGACCTGGAACAGGGGGCGGGTGCGGTGGTGACGGCCAGCGGCATGGCCGCGGTCGCGCTGGCACTGGAATTGGCGCCCGCGGGCGGCAAGATATTGGCTGCGCATGATTGCTACGGTGGCACCTGGCGGCTGCTGGATGCATGGGCGAGGAAAGAGCGCTTCGGCGTGCGCTTCGCCGATCTGACCGATCCCGCCGCGCTGGCCGAAGGCCTCGCGGAAAATCCTTCGCTGGTGTGGGTGGAGACGCCCTCGAACCCGCTGCTGCGCATCGCCGACATCCGCCACATCGCGCAGGCCGCGCACGCGGCGGGTGCCTTGTGCGTGGTCGACAACACCTTCCTGTCGCCGGCCTTGCAGCAGCCGTTGACGCTGCGCGCCGACGTGGTGGTGCATTCGACCACCAAGTACATCAACGGCCACAGCGATGTGGTCGGTGGCGCGGTGATCGCGCGCGAACCCGAGCTGGCAGAAAAGGTGAAGTGGTGGGGCAACTGCCTTGGCCTCACCGGCGCGCCGTTCGACAGTTGGTTGACGCTGCGCGGCTTGCGTACGCTGTCGGCGCGCCTGCGCGTGCACCAGGAGAATGCCACCGCGTTGGCCGACCTCTTGAACGGACATCCGGCAGTCGCACGGGTGTTCTATCCGGGACTGGCCTCGCATCCGCAGCATGCACTGGCGAAGCGCCAGCAATCCGGCTTCGGCGCGATGCTCTCGTTCGAGCTGGCGGGCGGCGAGGACGCGGTGCGCGCATTCCTCGCCGGCCTTGAGTGCATCACGCTGGCCGAATCGCTGGGCGGCGTGGAAAGCCTCATCGCGCATCCGGCGACCATGACCCACGCGGCGATGACGCCGGAGGCGCGCCGCGCCGCCGGCATTTCCGACACGCTGCTGCGCCTTTCCGTCGGCATCGAGGATGCCGACGACCTGTGCCACGACCTGCGCGCGGCTTTGGCGCGCGCCGACGCGGTGTCGCGAAAACGTGTGGCAGTTCCGGCATGAGTGCGGTGCCGGCGCAAGCAGCGTTCGCTCCGCGCACGGCGACGCGGCCTGACGTCGCGGTGGTGCTGTTCGGCACCGGCAAGGTCGGCGGCGCATTCCTGCAACTGCTGCGGACCCCCGCTGGCGAAAACCTGCGCCTGCTCGGTGCGGCCAATTCGCGTCATCAGCAAACGCAGCCTGCCGCCCTGGCCGAGCGCCGTCTGCGCGAGCGGCTGGATGCCGGCGGTGAACCGCGCGACGACGCGGCGCTTCTGCGCGCCTTGCACGCGAGCGCGGCGCCAATCCGGGTCGTCATCGACGCCACGGCCTCGGCGGAACTCGCCCAACGGCATCCCGAATGGCTGGCGCACGGCTGTCACGTCGTCACCGCCAACAAGGCCTTGGCGGGTGGTGAATTGAATGGATGGCGCGTGCTGCAGGCGGCGTGCGCACACGGCGTCCGCTACGGTGACAGTGCCACCGTGGGCGCGGGCCTGCCGGCGCTCTCCACGGTGCGGCGTCTGCATGTCTGCGGCGACAAGCTGACGCGCATCGAAGGCGTATTCTCGGGCTCGTTCTCGTACCTGTTCAACCATTACGATGGCCGGCAGCCTTTCTCGATCTTGCTGCGCGAAGCGTGCGCGCTCGGCTACACCGAGCCCGATCCGCGCGCGGACCTTTCCGGCGAGGACGTCGCGCGCAAATTGCTGATCCTGGCGCGCGCGGCGGGTTTCCCGCTGGATCGCGCGGACGTCGAAGTCGAAAACCTGGTGCCGGAACCGTTGCGGGAGCTGTCGCGCGATGCGTTCCTCGAGCGTCTCTGCGAGCTCGACGCCGCGATCGCGGCGCGGCACGCCGCGGCCGTTTCGCGCGATTGCGTGTTGCGTTATCTCGCGCACTTCGAAGCCGAAGGCAGGGCAAGGGTTGCGCTGGCCGAAGTGCCGGTGTCGCACCCTTCGGCGCACTTGCTGGGCGCGGACAATCTGTTTGCCTTCAGCACCTCGCGCTACCAGCAACGCCCGCTGGTGATCCAGGGCGCGGGCGCGGGCCCGGAGGTCACCGCGCAGGCGTTGCTGGGCGACGTACTTGCCTTGAACTGACGGTCAGCGCTCGGTCACGAGTTCGGCCGTCTCCTCATCAGGCGGTACCATCACGGCGCCGGGGTGTGCGTGCGCCACCATCTTGATTGCCTCCACTTCCGGCGTGCGCCAGCCGCACGCCAGCCCCCACGCGAAGAATCCCACCGCGACCACCGCGACGATCAGCAAATCCCACCCGTAGGGGATATATCCGTGCCCGCCGAATTTCGCGCTGCCGGCCCAGGACATTGCAGCAATCGCGGGCAGATAGAAGATCAGCCACAGCGCGCCGCGCACCTGCAGCATCAAATCCGCGCCGCCACGCCTCACCGCGTACCACAGCCAGATCGGCAGCGCGACGACCATCAGCAGGATGATTTCGCCGGTGCGGGGCCAGCGCGCCCAGTACAGCAATTCGGTCGCGAACACGAACGCCAGTCCCGCGATCACGTGCAGTAACGGAAGCCGCAGCGGCCGGTGCAAGTCCGGCGCGGTGCGCCTGAGTACCGACACGCTGACCGGCCCGGTGAGGTAGGAAATGATCGTCGCCACCGAAATCACCTCGGCCAGCGTGGCCCAGCCGCGGAAGAAGAACATGAAAATGAAGGCTACCACCAGGTTCAGCCACATCGCCGGGCGCGGAATGCCGAAGCGCGGATGCACGCGTCCGAACACCTTCGGCAGGGTGCCGTTGCGCTCCATGCCGTAGATCATCCGCGCGGTGGTCGCGGTGTAAGTGGCGCCGGTGCCGGACGGGCTGATGAACGCGTCGGAGTACAGCAGCAGCGCCAGCCAGTTGAGGTTCAATGCCAGCGCCAGTTGCGCGAACGGCGATGAGAAATCCAGCGCATACCAGCCGCCCTTCGCAAGGTCCGCCGGTTCCATCGCGCCCAGGAACGCCACCTGCAGCAGCAGATACACGATGGTCGCCAGCACGATCGAGCCGATGATCCCGAACGGCACGTTGCGGCCCGGATTCTTGGCTTCGCCCGCAAGATTCACCGGGCTCTGGAAACCGTTGAAGCTGAACACGATGCCGCTGATCGCGACTGCGGTGAGGATCGCCGAAATGCTGTAGGCGTGCGGCCCGCCGTGTGCACCGATGTGGAAGTTCTCGGGATGGAACGACGTCGCCATCAGTGCGATCGCGGTCAGCGCCGGCACGATCAGTTTGTAGATCGTGATCCACGCGTTGGTCTTCGCGAAAAGATTCACGCTCCAGTAGTTCAGCAGGAAGTACACGATCACCAGCGCCGCAGCGATCGCGAGGCCGGTGGTGCTCAAGGTGCCCGCGCCGCCCGCTGCATGATGGTAAAGATCCTGCGCCCACTGCCACGGCCACGACGCCATGTATTGCACCGAGGCCTCGGCTTCCACCGGAATCACCGACGCAATCGCGATCCAGTTGGCCCACGCCGCGATGAATCCCACCAGCGTGCCATGCGAATACTGCCCGTAGCGCACCATGCCGCCCGATTCGGGAAACATCGCGCCGAGTTCGGCGTAGGTCACCGCGATGAACAGGATCACCACCGCGCCGATCACCCACGCCCAGATCGCCCCCGGCCCCGCAAGCTGCGCCGCGCGCCAGGCGCCGAACAGCCAGCCCGAGCCGATGATCGAGCCCAGGCCCGTGAACATCAGCGCCCATGCGCCGACGTTGCGGCGGATTGCGTTTTCGTGACTCATGCCCAAACCGTCCCCGAAAAAGAGCCGATGATCGCAGAACTCGCCCCGCGTGTCCGGTTGGTGATGGTCATGCAGCTTTTATTCCTCTCCCTCCAGGAGAGAGGGTGGCGCGTAACGCCGGGTGAGGGTCCGCACTCGCGGTCGACCACTTCGGTGCGAGATTGCCAGGTCATTACGCACCGTACCCCTCACCCCTACCTTCTCCCGGCGGGAGAGGGGTTGAGCAAATGCGGGCGCACCTGAATCCCTCGCCTCAATGGACTACACTCGCGCGAGCGGAGGCCGGGACGTACCCGGCGGGGAATCCTTGCAAGCTTGGCATTCGACAAGCCCGGTTTTTTCGAAGAACTGAAGCGCCGCCACGTGGTGCGTGTGGCGATCGCGTATGCGGTGGCGGCATGGTTGCTGGTGCAAATCGCGACGCAGGTGTTTCCGTTCTTCGACATCCCCAACTGGGCGGTGCGCTTGGTGGTGATCCTGCTTGTGGTCGGCTTGCCGGTCGCGGTGGCCTTCGCATGGATTTACGAACTCACGCCCGAAGGCATCCGTCGCACCGAGGCCGCCGATTCACCCGGTGCGCGCAGCGAGCATGCCAGCCGCCAGATCGGCCGCAAGTTGAACACGGTGATCATCGCGGTGCTGGTGCTGGCGGTGGCGTTGCTGGGCTGGCGCGTCCTGACGTTGCGGCGTGCGTCGGCGCCATCCGCCGCGGCGCAGGTGCCGCCGCCCGCATCCTCGGCCGTGACGCAAGCGCCCGCCGACAGCGCTATCCCCGTGCCCGCCGCCATTCCGCAAAAATCCGTCGCGGTGCTGCCATTCGTCAACGACAGCGGCCAGAAGGACGAGCAGTTCTTCTCCGACGGCCTGTCGCAGGACCTGATCACCGCGCTCTCGCAGTTCGCGGGCCTGAAGGTCATCAACCGCGATTCGGCGTTCCAGTTCCGCGACAGCAAGGACAACATCAAGACCATCGCACGACAGCTCGGCGTCGCCCACATCCTGGAAGGCAGCGTGCAGCGCGCCGAAGGTGAAGTGCGCATCACTGCGACGCTGGTGAACGCCGCCGACGGCAGCATCCTGTGGTCGCAGCGCTACGACAGGCCATACAAAGACTTGTTCGCGCTGCAGGATGCGATTACGCAATCGGTGGCGGATGCGCTCAAGGCAAAACTCCTGATCGCGCCCGGTGCGGCGGTGCAGAGTGACCGCCCGCTCAGCGGCAACCTGGATGCCTACACCGCGTACCTGCGCGGCATTACCGATTTCGCGCGCGCCGACGAAACTGGCGTCCGCCAAGCCATCGTCGCCTACCAGCGCGCGGTCACGATCGATCCCGGCTATGCGGCGGCGTGGGCTGCGCTGTCGCGGGCCTGGGCCCGCCTGGGCGGGGCCTACCAGGGTGGCAGGGCACAGCAACAGGCGTTCGCGGAGGCGCGGCGGGCGAGTGATAGGGCGCTGCAACTGGCTCCGGATCTCGCCGCCGCGCACAGTGCCCGCAGCTACCTGGCCTTTTCCAAGTCCGACTGGAGGGAAGCACAGTCCGAAGCCCAGCGCGCCCTGCAACTGGCGCCCAACGACGGCGATGCGAAGTACCTGTACGGTTCGGTGCTGGCCATGCTTGGCCAATGCCGGCGCGCGGCCGACCTCGTGCAGCAGGCTTTGGTGACCAATCCCCGCCATGCTGACTGGTATTACGCATTGTCCCAATATCTCGCCTGCAACGGCCGTATGGCGGACGCCCAGCAAGCTATTCGTACTGCGATCGCGCTGCAGCCACAGGGCACGGGCTCTCATGAGTGGGCGGCGGTTCTCGCGATCCTGCGCGGCGATGCCGGGGCTGCGCTGGCGGCCGCGCAAATGGAGCCGCCGGGGCCCTGGCACGATGTTGCGGTGGCGCTGGCCTTGCAGATCGGCCCCGATCGTGGCGCCTCCGGTGCGGCGTTGAAGAATCTGATCGCCAAGTATGCCGACCTTGGTCCTTACCAGATCGCCGAGACGTACGCGCTGCGCCGCGATCCGGATGCCGTGTTCCAGTGGCTGGACCGCGCGTGGAAGCAGCACGATCCCGGCGTCTCTTACCTGCTCAACGACCCGTTGATCCTGCGCTACCGCGACGACCCGCGCTTCGCGGCGTTCTGTAAAAAAGTGGGCTTGCCGACCACCACCGACGCGGTGGCGATGAAATAGCGCCCGGTGAGCGAACCTCGTGCGACCAGCTTTTGATCGCGGTTCCCGCGAAGGCGAGAATCCAGCTCATGACACGCCATCCGACTGTCCACATCCTCGCGGGCCAATGCAATGGCACCTTGTATGTCGGTGTCACCTCGAACCTGATCAAGCGCATTTGGAAACAAGCACGATGCCGTCGCAGGATTCACGAAGACATATCGCGTGCGTACGCTGGCTTACTTCGAACAACGCGACCCGATGGAGGCAGCCGTCGTCAGGGAAAAACAGATCAAGAAATGGAACCGTGCAGGAAGATTCGCTATATCGAGGAGAGTGATCCGGAATGGCGAGACCTTCATTCGGAACTTGTTGGGCTGGATTCCCGCTTGCGTGGGAATGCCGCGCTCTGCGGGAACGATGGTAAATGCGAGACGCATTACGCCGCCGCGAAGGCTTCGCGCGTGAGATTCAGCGGGTCGCCTGCGGTGCACACGACATCATCCTCGATGCGGATGCCGCCGTACTTGCGGAATGCATCGACCTTCTTCCAGACCACGTCTTTCGCCGCGGGCTTCGATTTCAATTCCTCGAGCAGCATGTCGATGAAATAGAGCCCCGGTTCGATGGTCGTGACCATGCCCGGCTCAAGCATTCGGGTGAGCCGAAGATAGGGATGCCCCTCGGGCTTCGGGATCGTGTCGCCTGCCTCGTCGCGCGCGAAGCCGGCGACGTCGTGTACCTGCAGGCCGATCAGGTGCCCGAGCCCGTGCGGGAAGAATGCCGATGAGATGCCGTTCGCGACGGCGGCTTCCGGCGAGCAGGCGATGAAACCTTGATCGTGCATGGCCTGCATCAGCACGTGGTGCGCGTGGATGTGCAATTCGGGGTAACTCTGCCCGGCGCGCACCTTCGCGCAAAAACTTTGTTGCGCCTGTTCGACCGCGCCGATCAGCGCCTGGAATTCGCTCGCGTCGGGCGACGCATGCGTGCGCGTGATGTCGGAGGCGTAGCCGTGGAACTGGCCGCCGGCGTCGATCAGGAAGGAGCGTGCCTGTGCCGGCGGGTTGCGGTCGAAGTGCATGTAATGCAGCACCGCGCCGTGCGTGTCCAGCGCGATGATGTTGCCGTAGGGCAACTGGTGTTCGGCAAGACGCGTGGCATTCAGGTATTCGCAATGGATGTCGAACTCGGACAGCCCGTCGCGAAACGCGCGCTCCGCCGCGCGGTGGCCGTGCACGCCGATCCTGCTGGCGACCCGCATCATGGTGATTTCGTACGGCGTCTTGAACGCACGCCGGTAGTGCAGCAGGTTCAACGCGGCTTCGGGGTTGTCGGGCACGAAGTCGCCGACCGCGGCGTTGACTTCGCCGATGATCGCGCAGCGCGAAGCCTCTTTCGGCAGATGGGCGCGCGCCGCCTCCGGCTTGTGGATGGTGATGATGTCGAAGTGCTCGGTCCAGTAGCCCGCCGGCGCAGCGGGCACGACGTGCCAATAATCGTGCGGCTGCAGGAAAATCAGTTTGGGCGTCTTGCCCGGCGTGCAAATGATCCAGCTTCCGGGCGCGTCGGTTAGCGGCAACCAGTGCAGAAAGTGCGGATTGGCCTTGAATGGATAATCCTGGTCGTCGAGGAACCAGCCATGCGGCATGCCGGCGGCGATCGCAAGCGTGTCGCGGCCACAGGCGACCAGTGCGTCGGCGCTGCGCTTTTCGATCTCGACGAGGTGAGCGGGGTAGAGCGCGGAAAGATTGTCTTGCGGCAAGGCGGTCATGGCGGCGGCACTAATACGGATTCACTGAAGCTGGAATCGCCATGATGCGGCGATGCGTGCCGCAACGCAAAGACCAGCGTGACGAGGCGTCATCATTCCGGCGCAAGCCGCAACCCAGCGACTTTCTGGACCCAAGTCGCTGGGTTCCGGATCGCGGCTACGCCGCGCCCGGAATGACGCCGGATTTTGTGATCCGGTAGCGGGCCTCGGGTCGCGCTTGCAAAAAGTCAAGCCAAGGATGTCCGTTCTGATGTTGCTTGACCAAAGTGCCTGCCCGTCGCGGACCGGAACGAGGCAGCGATCATGGACGATCGCAAAAGCTACGCCGTGCCGTGTTCCAGCCACTTGTCCAGCGACGCGGCGGCCGCGCCGCTGATCGAGATGATGCGCAGGCCCGACCACTGGTAACCGTTGGTTGCCGCCAGCTCCGTCCACATGGTGTGCACGCCGGTTTCGATTTCAGCCGGCGCGCCCCGTGGGTCGGGTAGCCGGAATTTCAATTGATAAAGCGCGTCGTCGCGCAGCGGCCGATGGCAGATCAGCATCATGCCATTGCGCGAGAGGTTGCCGACCCGGCCGATGTTTTCGCCGCTGATGCTGTCGACGACTTCGATGGGAGCCGGGGTCGGCTTGCGGGGGGCGCTGCGACGTTCGTCGTTCATGCCGCGGGTTCCGTGGGTTGCTCGGGACGACTGAATTTACGCAAACCTGCCACCAGTGCTGTCCATGCGCGGTCGATCATACCGCCATCCTGGTTCGGGATGAGACGTACCTGGCCGCGCGCCATCATCCGCGCGATTTGATCCAGTTTTCGTTCAGGCGCGGCCGCTCCGCGCGCGTTGACCAGCAGGCAACGGCCGCTGGCGGGCGCGAACCATGCCAGCTTGCGCGCGACCTTCTGGCCCTGCTGGTTGATGGTGAATTCGAGCCAGCTTCCGAACGGCAGCTTTTTCAGGGTTTCCAGCGAGCGACGCTCGCTGGGCGTCAGCGGAAGTTTGCGCGGTTCGGCTTCGGCGGGTGCGGTGGACTCATCCTCGTCGGGTTTATGGCGCGACTTCAGGCGAATCAACAGTTCGGTCTGGCTGGGTGGTGGCGCCGCGGCTTGCGTTGTGGCGCGTTGCGGCAGGTCAAGCGCATAGCGGGTGATCTGGTCGGCTTCGGTGGCCTGCAATCCGACCTGGGAGAGGCCGTGAGTCAAGTCCGCCGCGAGCTTGGTGTCGTCGCGTTCGACCGGCGAACCCAGCAACTGGTCGGCGGCGGCCAGGCGGCGGCGGAAGGCCTCGCTGTTCTCGCCTTCCCGCAGCAGCGTGAGCGTCAGCGCGTCGGTCCACGCGTTCTCCAGCAGTGCGCGCACCAGCGGCGTAGTCTTGTGGCCGGCAAGCCGCTTGCCGATGGCGGTGGCGGCGGCGGCGCGCGCGTCGCGCAGGCGATCGCGGCCCTGCGCGGCTTCCACCTGCCTGCGTTCGGCGATTTCCGCGCGCCGGCTGAGCAGGCGCAGGTGCGAATCGAGGTCGTTCACTTCGCGCTCGATCACGCCCAGATCGCCCTGGAAATCCGAGGCGACGCGCTCCACCGAACGTTGCAGGCGCTGGTTCAACGCGACGTCGAAATGATCGTCGCTGCGATCCAGCCACAGGTTCGCCGTTTCCAGCACTAGGTTCAGCAGGCGCCGCGCGGGGTGGTTGCGCACGGTGAAGAAATCATTGTCGAACAACGCGACCCGCAGCAGCGGAACCTGCAGGTTCGCCAGCAATTGCTGCGCGACGCCTTCGCTGCGGGTTTCGGTGAGCAACTGGTCATAGAGCAGGCCGACCAGATCCAGCGCGTCGCGGTGTTCGGGCTGCAACTCCATGGCATTGCCGTGGGCGCCGCGGCGCAGTTCGGTCAGCAACTCGCCGGTCAGGCGCTCGCCCGGCCGCGGTGCACCGGCCTTGCGCGAGGGCAGCGCCTGCAACGCGGCCAGGGCTTCCTGCAGTTCGGGCATCGATGCGAATTGCGCCGATTGGGCTGCGGCTGCTTGCGCTTCCGGGTGCAGCGTTCGCCGGCGTGCGTCGAGCAGGGCGTGCAGTTCGTTCATCTGCGGCCCGGCCGGCGGCGTGTAATTGGTGGGCGGCGCGATTGGCGCGGAATCCTGTGCGCCGTCGGTCGCGGCGGCAGGCGCCGCGGTTTGCGTCGGGTGCGGTTCCGACGCGGCGCGCTTGGGCAGATAGCTGCGCAGGTCGGGCAGGATGCCGGATGACTTGAGGTGTTCGTTCAGGCGCCCGTAAAACGATTCCGCCGCGCCAAACAGCCGCCGGTCGCACAGCCGGTAGAACAACAACCGATGCCCGCGTTGCAGGCCGAGATCGACGGCCGCTTCGTTCAACACGGCGGCCAGTGCGTGCGGTCCGGGCGGCAGCACCTCGTTGTCCAGTGGCGGTGCCGCCAGCAACACGGCGTAGCGGTGGCACAGGTCGAAGAGGGCGTTGCCCGCGTGCAGTTCGGTGCGCGTGGACAGATCGTCCAGCGCCATGGCCTCGTCGAACTCGTGCGGATCGACCAGCGTCAGGTCCTGGCTGCTCGGCTTGCCGTTCGTGCGTCCGGCTTCGGCCTGCGGTCGAGCGACACCCGCGAAGCGGCGTTCCAGCAAGGCCATCAGGCGGCCCTGGAAACGCGGGCGCGTGCGCTTGACCTCCTTCAGCGCCTCCATCGCTTCGTGCTGGGCCTGGCCGCCGCTGGATTGCTCGGCGATGCGGAACAGTTCGTGTTCCAGATCGTCCAGCACGTTGCGCAACAGCGGTTCCAGCAAGCCGCCGCACTCGGCCAATTGTTGCGCCAGCAGGTGCCGGGCGCGTGGCGCCAGGTCGCCGCGGTCCGCGAGTGTCGGCATGGTCGGCTGCATATCCATCGAGTCCCCCGTGGGCTCGCACGCAAGCTCCCTGCCGGCGATTTGCCCACAACGAGGGGATTCTATGCAAGCGCGGCGGAAAGCGCCATCTTGCTGCGGAAGATCATTCGTCGCCGGTTTTGACCCGTACGGAGGCCACGCCGCCGTCCACTTCGACATCCACCTGCATGGGTCGGCAGCACACCGGGCAGTCTTCGACGTAAGCGGCGGCGCCGGCCGATTCGTCCACCACGATTTCGATGGATTCCCCGCAATACGGGCAGACGACCGCGGCGAATTCAGGCATGCCGGCGCTCCGGCTTGCGCGGCGGCAGGAACGCCTCGATCAGGTCGTTGAGAAAACGCCGGCCGATCGGTGTGGGTTGCAGCCGCGCAGGATCGTCGATCAGCCAGCCACGTGCGCGCGTTTCGCGCAGCGGCGCCGCGATCGCCTCGGCGGGCAGCCCCGTGCGTGCGGTGAAATCCGCCATCGACGCGCCTTCGTTCAAGCGCAAGGCGTTCAGCATGAACTCGAACGGCAGTTGTTCGATGGCAATGGTTTCGTCGCCGCCGACGCGTTGCGGAGTATTCGCGCTTTGCAAATACGCGCGCGGCGAGCGGATCTTCCAGCGACGGCGGACGCCGCATGCATCCGTGATCTTGCCGTGCGCGCCCGCGCCGACGCCGAGATAGTCGCCGAATTGCCAATAGTTCGAGTTGTGCCGGCAACGCTTGCCCGGTTGCGCGTAGGCCGATACTTCGTACTGCGCGTAGCCGCCGTCCGCCAGGCGCCGTTCGCAGGCTTCCTGCATCTCCCAGGCGGCGTCGTGGTCGGGCAGCGGCGGCGGGCGTTTCGCGAACGGCGTGCCGGGTTCCAGCGTCAACTGGTAATGCGAGATGTGCGCGGGTTGCAACGCGTTGGCGCGTTCGATGTCGCGCAGCGCACCTTGGAGGTTCTGGCCGGGCAATGCGTACATCAGGTCCAGGTTGATGCTGGTGTAGCCCGCATCCTGCGCCAACTTGATGGCGGCTTCGGCTTCCTGCGCGGAATGGATGCGGCCCAACGCGCGCAGTTTTTCGTCATCGAAACTTTGCACGCCGAAACTGATGCGGTTGACGCCGGCTTTCAGGTAGCCATCGAAGCGGCCGTGCTCGACCGTGCCGGGATTGGTTTCCAGGGTGATTTCGCAATCACGCGTGAACGGAATGCGTGCGCACGCACCGTCCAGAATTTCCGCGATCGAATCCGGCGCAAACAGGCTGGGCGTGCCACCGCCGAAGAAAACGCTGGTGATTTCGCGGCCGGAAACGGCATCGCCGAAATCGGCAAGGTCGGCGTCCAGGTCCGCCAGCACGGCAGCGACGTATTCGCGCTCCGGCATCGCGGCGCGCAGCCCGTGCGAGTTGAAATCGCAGTACGGGCACTTTTTCACGCACCAGGGGATGTGGATGTAAAGGGACAGCGGCGGCGGATCGAGAGCCAAGTTCGTCATTCCCGCGCAAGCGGGAATCTCGAGTCGTTTGCCAGTGCATTCTCCAGCATCGCCAATGCCTTGCCCCGATGGCTGATGCGATTCTTCAACGCAGGTTCGAGTTCGGCGGAGGCCAGTCCGCCGCCGTCGTCGGGCAGGAACACCGGGTCGTAACCAAAGCCGCGTTCGCCGCGCGGCGCGGTGAGCACGCGGCCCCGCCAGCGGCCGGTCGCGATGATCGGGTCTGGGTCGTTGGCGCCGCGCAGCAGCGCAAGCACGCAGGTGAAGTGGGCGGTGCGCTTCGCATCGGGCATGCCGTCGAGCTCGCGCAGGAGTTTCGCGTTGTTGCCGGCATTGTCGCCGTGCGCGCCGGCATAGCGGGCGGAATGGAGCCCCGGCGCGCCATCCAGCGCGTCCACGCACAAACCGGAGTCGTCGGCCAGCGCCGGCAGGCCGGATGCGCCCGCGGCATGACGGGCCTTCAGGATCGCGTTTTCCACGAAGGTCAGTCCCGGTTCCTCCGCGTCACCGATGCCGAGTTCCGACTGCGCGATGAGTTCGATGCCGCTGCCTGCCAGCAGTTCGCGCAGTTCCACGAGCTTGCCGGCGTTGCCGCTGGCCAGCACCAGCTTCATGCGGCGAGCGCGGCGCGCTGTGCCGCGATCAATTCGCCGATGCCTTTTTGCGCCAGCGCCAGCAAGGCATCAAGTTCATCGCGACGGAAAGCATGGCCCTCGGCGGTGCCCTGCAGTTCGATGAAGCCGCCGCCATCGTTCATCACCACGTTCATGTCGGTGTCGCAATGGGCGTCTTCCGCGTAGTCGAGGTCCAGCACCGGCACCCCTTGGTACACGCCCACCGACACCGCCGCGACCGCGCCGTGGATCGGGTTGCGTTTCAACAGGCCACGCTGCATCAGCGCATTCACTGCATCGACCAGCGCCACATACGCGCCCGTGATCGATGCGGTGCGGGTGCCGCCGTCGGCCTGCAACACATCGCAGTCGAGCGTGATCACGCGTTCGCCCAGCGCCACGCGATCGACGCAGGCGCGCAAGCTGCGTCCGATCAGGCGCTGGATTTCCATGGTGCGACCGCCCTGTCCGCCGCGAGCAGCCTCGCGCTGGGTACGTTCGCTGGTCGCGCGCGGCAGCATGCCGTACTCGGCGGTGACCCAGCCTTCGCCCTTGCCGCGCAGCCACGGCGGTATGCGTTCCTCGACGCTGGCGGTGCACAGCACGCGGGTGTCGCCCATGCCGATCAGCACGGAACCTTCCGCGTGTTTGGTGTAGCGGCGCGCGATCGTGACGGCGCGCAACGCGTCGGGCGCGCGGCCGGAAGGACGCATGATGGCCATCGAAAGGTATCCGCGCAAAGCGTGACAGTTTACCATCGTGGCCTGTCACGGCGACCTGGAGCCCGCATGATCCGCAGCATGACCGCCTACGCGAATTCGGAAACCGCCACGTCGCAAGGCTGGCTCGCCTGCGAAGTGCGCGCGGTGAATTCGCGATTCCTGGAAATCGGCGTGCGGCTTCCCGAAGAATTGCGTGCGCTGGAACCACAGTTGCGCGAACGCACCGGCGCCCGGCTGGCGCGGGGCAAGATCGACATCACGATTCGCTACCGTCCGCCGGCCGCGGCCACGGATTTGCTGCTGGACGAACGCACCGCCGCGCAGCTCGCGGCGACGGCGGATGCATTGAAGGCGCGCTTTCCGCAGCTCGCGACGGATTTCGCGGGCTTGCTGGATTGGCCCGGCCTGCTGGTGACGCCGGAACTCGATCAGACCGGATTGATGCACGCGGCGCTGGCGTTGTTGGACGACACGCTGGATGAATTCGTCGCCGGGCGCGCGCGCGAAGGCGAAAAACTCGCGATGGCGCTGCGCGAGCGGCTGGATGGCATCGCACGCATCGTGGCCGAGGTGCGCACGATCCTGCCCGATATCCGCACGGCGTTGCGCGCGAAGCTGGAAACCCGCCTCGCCGACTTGAGGTTCTCGGCCGATCCGGGGCGGCTGGAACAGGAACTGGTGCTGCAACTGTCGCGCATCGACGTGGACGAGGAACTCGATCGCCTCGCCGCGCACGTTGGCGAGGCCAGGCGAGTTCTGGAACTCGACGAACCCGTCGGCCGCCGGCTGGACTTCCTGATGCAGGAATTCAACCGCGAGGCCAACACGCTGGCATCCAAGTCGGTCGACCAGCGCGCCACCCGCGCGGCGGTGGACCTTAAGGTGCTGATCGAACAGATGCGCGAGCAGGTGCAGAACCTCGAATGAGCGGCACCCTTTTCATCGTCGCGGCTCCGTCGGGGGCGGGGAAGTCCACGCTGGTGAACGCATTGTTGGCGCGCGAACCCGGGATCGCGCTGTCGATCTCGCACACGACGCGCGCCCCCCGGCCGGGCGACGTGGATGGCGTGCAATACCACTTCGTCGATCGTGCGACGTTCGAGGCGATGGTGGCGCGCGGCGAGTTCCTGGAACACGCCGACGTATTCGGCAACTATTACGGTACCTCGCGCGGGGCGGTCGAGCCGATCCTGGAAGCAGGCCGCGACGTGCTGCTGGAAATCGATTGGCAGGGCGCAGAGCAGGTTCGCCGCGCGATGCCGGCATGCGTGTCGATCTTCATCCTGCCGCCTTCGCGCACCGAACTGGAACGCCGCCTGCGCGCGCGCGCCACCGACAGCGAGTCCACCATCGAGAAAAGGCTGGCGGCCTCGCGCGAGGAAATCGCGCACGCGGGCGAGTTTGATTGCGTGATCGTCAATGATCGTTTCGCGGACGCGGTGGCCGCGCTGCAGGCCATCGTGCACGCGGCGCGCGCGGCCCAGCCGCTGCCGCGCGAATGTCATGCTGCCCTGATCGGACAATTGCTGACCTGAACACGGGTCTGCCGCACACGCGCGCTTCGCTCCATTGCCCACGTCGCTCCACTATTCTTGCCAGTTCGTGCCTACGGGTCTGTCCTTGATGCGATGAACGCCCCTGTCGTCGATCACGAATCGTCTGCCGATGCGCTGGTGCGGGTGCGCGACCTGCGCACGCGCATCGGCGCAAAGACGATTTTCGACGGGCTTGATCTGGATGTCCCGCGCGGCAGCATCACCGCGGTGATGGGACCGTCCGGCACCGGCAAGACCACGCTGCTGCGGCACTTGACCGGCCAGTTGCGGCCGGACGCCGGCAGCGTGATCGTGGATGGCGAAGAGGTTACCCGGCTTGCGCGGCGTGCGTTGTTCGGTTTGCGCGAACGGATCGGCTTCCTGTTCCAGAATTCGGCGCTGCTGACCGACTTCAATGTGTTCGAGAACGTGGCGTTCCCGTTGCGCCAGCACGCCCGGCTGCCGGAAGAATTGCTGCGCAATATCGTGCTGACCAAATTGCAGGCGGTCGGCCTGCGCGGCGCCGCGAATCTGATGCCCAGCGAACTTTCCGGCGGCATGGCGCGGCGCGTGGCGCTGGCGCGCGCGATCGTGTTCGATCCGATGCTGATCCTGTACGACGAACCGTTCGTCGGGCTGGACCCGATCGCGCTGAACCAGGTGCTGCGCCTGATCCGTACGCTCAACAAGACGCTGGGGATCACGTCCATCCTGGTGGCGCACGAACTGGCGGCGATCCGGCAGGTGGCCGATCGTGTGTACCTGATAGCCAACGGCAAGCTGGTGGCACAGGGCGCGCCGGACGAATTGGCGCACGAGGATTCGCCGTGGACGCGACAGTTCTTCGGCGGCGAGGCGGACGGTCCCGTTCCATTCCATTATCCGGCGCCCGATTACGCGACCGAGTTGGGTTTCGTGAGCACGGGTCGATGAGCGCCAATCTCCGCCGCAACTGGTTGGTGCAGGGGGTCGCCTCGCTCGGCGAGTGCGGCTTGTTCTTCATCGCGGTGCTGGGCGCGCTGCCGAAAAGCCTGCGCTACTGGCGCGAATTGTGCCGGCAGGTCTGGTTCGTGGGCGCGATGAGCCTGGTGATCGTGATGACCTGCGGGCTGTTTGTCGGCATGGTGCTGGCGCTGCAGCTTTACTACACGCTGTCGATCTTCGGCGGCACCGCGGCGCTCGGCACCGTGGTCGCCTTGAGTTTGTTCCGCGAGCTCGGGCCGGTGGTGACCGCGCTCTTGGTTGCGGGCCGCGCCGGCACCGCGGTCACGGCGGAGATCGGGTTGATGCGCGCGACCGACCAGCTCGATGCGATGTCGATGATGGCCGTCGATCCGCTGGCTTATGTCGCCTCGCCGCGCTTCCTTGCCGGGGTGATCGCGATGCCGCTGCTTGCCTGCGTGTTCAACGCGATGGGCATTTTCGGCGGGCATCTCGTGGGCGTGACCTGGCTCGGCCTCGACAACGGCACCTTCTGGGGCAACATGACGTCCACGGTGGACCTGCACAAGGACATCCTGGACGGCCTTTACAAGAGCATCGTGTTCGGCGGCGTGGTCAGCCTGATCGCGGTGTTCCAGGGTTACACCGCGCCGCCCACCAGCGAGGGCGTCGCCTATTCCACCACCCGCACCGTGGTGTTCTCCTCGATCGTGATCCTCGCGTTCGACTTCGTGATGACGGCGTTCATGACATGACCGAAATGATCTGGTTGCCCATCGATGCAGGCCATGGAGGGCCGAGCATCGAAGCGAAACCCGCGCCGTCGCACGGCGCCGAGGCGAGCGGAACCAAGGCAGGGATGTTTCATGATCGCAGTGAAAGTGGGTTCCGGATTTCGTTCGTGATGCAGTCGCGAATGACCGGAATGACGATAGGCCGGCCCGCGCCGGCGTTGCAGAACGTGGTGACGACGTCATGAATCCAAGACCCAGTTACGCCATCGGAACAGGGTTGTTCATCCTGCTCGGCTTTGTCGCGCTGGCCTACCTCGCCACCCAGACCACCTCGGTGGCCAATATCCATCGTGGCGATGGCTACACGATCAAGGCGCGCTTCCAGAACATCGGTCAGTTGAAGGCACGCGCGCCGGTGAAGATCGCGGGCGTGCGCATCGGCGACGTGCAATCCATTGCGCTGGAACCGCAGCGTATGGATGCGCTGGTGACGATGGCGATAGACAAGCAGTACAACGACATCCCGGATGATTCGTCCGCCGCCATATTCACCAGCGGTTTACTGGGTGACCAGTACGTTGGCATCGAGCCGGGCGGCTCGCCGACGTTCCTGAAGAATGGCGACGAGATGATCCTGACGCAGTCGGCGATGAGCATCGAGAACCTGATCGGCAAATTCCTGGTCAACGGCGGTCCGAAATCGGGCAGTTCCGGTTCGGCTCCCGCAACCAGTGCGCCGCCCCCACCCGGCAAACCCTGACACGTTTTGGTCGCGTGGTGTTGTCGCGCGCCCCGAGGAGAACAACATGCTGAAACGATCCATCCGCTTGCTGGCGGCGGTGCTGCTGGTGGCAGCGTTCGCCGCGCCGGCGTTTGCAACCCCTGCCGAGGCCCCGCAACAGGTCGTCCAATCGATCGCCGATCAGCTTGGCAACGCCATCCAGGGTCGGCAGGCAGAGCTGCACCAGCATCCCGACCAGGTCATCGGGATCATCGATAACCTCGTGCTGCCGCATTTCGACATGGATTACGCTTCGCTGCTGGTGCTGGGCCGCCACGCGCGCGAAGCCACGCCCGCGCAGCGCGTCGCGTTCGCGCGCGCGTTCTACGATGCGCTGACCCAGCGTTATGCCGAGGGCCTGGTCGCCTACACCCGCGGATCGGTGAAGGTGTTGCCCGCGCAGGGACCGCTCGACCAGCGGCGCACCATCGTCAGGACCCAGGTGCTGCTCACCAGCGGCAAGAACCTGTCGGTGGACTACGCTTTCCGCAAGACCTCATCCGGCGAATGGAAGGCCTACGACGTGATCATCGAAGGCATTTCCTACATCACCAACTATCGCAATCAGGTGGATGCCGAGATCAAGAAGGAAGGCATCGACGGCTTGATCAAGCGCCTGCAAAACCAGGGCGCCGGCGCGATCGACCAGATGAAGCCGTCCGATGGCGGGCATTGAAGCGATGGGGAGCGCGCAGGCCCGGACCACCGTGAAATTTGGCACGCCCGACCGCGACACGCTGGCGCTGTCGGGTGCGTTGACGTTCGCCACCGCGGCGCGCGCGTACTTGGAGGGCGCACGCGCGCTGGCGGCAGGCGCGCAAACGCAGCTCGATCTCGGCGGCGTCACCCGCGTCGACAGCGCGGGCCTCGCGTGCGTGCTGGCGCTCGCGGCCGCCGCCAGCCGCGCGGGCAGGCGTCTGGGCGTGGTGCGCTGGCCGGAAGGTTTGCGCACGCTGGCGGCGGTGTGCGACGTCGAGGGCCTGCTTGGTCAACCCGCTACGGCTTGACCTTCCTCAGTCGCCGGAACTCGCGGACGCCGGGCTGGCACTGCTCGCCGGGGCCGGTATCGCCGTACTCGACGGCGTAGCGGGCGCAGGTGTCGCGGCGCTGCCGGTCGAAGCCGGTGACGCCACCGAGCCGGCTGCTGCCGGCGGAGCATGGTTGTTGATGCCGTGCGTTTTCTCGTACTGCTGCTGTTGTTGCAACAGTCGATCGATGTCGCTGTCGTCGTTTTCGCCAGGGCTGGTGCCTTGCAAGTGCTCGATCGCGGACAGCGGCGGATTGCCGTAATAGATCTGGTACAGGCGATGTTGCCGGTACGCGTCGCGCATGAACGCGTACGGGTCGTAGGAAGAATCGATCATCGGATCGATCGGGAGTGCGCTGGCGCGCAGCGTCACGAGGTACGCGATGGAAGGCAGGTATTGTGCGTGCCACTTGAGGTCGTGCTCGCGCGCGTACCAGCCCATCGGGTCGAAATAGCTGTCCACCGGCAGGCGCCACACGTCGCGCAAGGTGGTCGGTCCGACGAGCGGCAGCACCAGATACGGGCCTTCGGGCAAACCCCAATGCGCCAGCGTCACACCGAAATCGGTGGGGTGCGCCGGCAGCCGCATCTCACTGGCCGGATCGAAGATGCCGAGGAAACCCACGCTGGTGTTGATGAGGAATCGGCCCGTGGATTGCAGCGCAGGTACGGGGCGGCCCTGCAATACTTCATTGATGATGGTTACCGGCGTGCGCAGGTTGGTGAAGAAATTGCCGATCAGCACCCGTTCCTTGGGGCCAGTCACCTTGACATAAGCCTTGGCCACGGGGCGGATCGCCGCCTTGTCGGCGAAACGGTTGAACGCGAACATCTTGCGGTTGAAGTTTTGCAACGGATCGTCGGTGCGCGGCGGTGCGACGGCGCACGCGGCCAGCACGCCGGTCAGGGCGACAACGACAATGCGGTGCGCGAGGTGGGAACGGCGGGTTCTTGGCATGCGTCGGTGAATGCGGCCGAAGGGGTTGCGTTGCAAGCGCGCAATTCTAAACGCGTCGGTCCAAGAAATTGGCCACGGGTGTCAATTGCAGGGCAGGTGGCGTTCAGGCGCGCTGCGGTGCATTCGCCCGGATCGACAAATCCCTGGCCGCTGCTACAATCTGGAAGTTTGCGATACAACCGGAAGCTCACATGGCACGCATCACCGTGGAAGACTGCCTGAAGGTGGTCGACAACCGTTTCGAATTGGTCCTGATGGCCACCCGCCGCGCGCGCCAACTGGAGAACGGCGTCGAGGCCACCGTCGATCCCGAAAACGACAAGCCCACCGTGCTGGCCCTGCGCGAAATCGCGGACCGCACCATCGACATGCCGACCATCGACGAAATCGACCGCGTCGAGCGCGAACGCCGCGACCGCGAGGCCATGGAGTGGGCTGCGGCCGAAGTGGACGAAGACATGTCCAAGGGGTTGGACGAGGTTTGACCTCGCGCCCGGAGGATGCTGATTCTGCGCCGCGTGCCAGGTCACGCTGAACTCCAGCGCGGTTCAATGCACCGTAGGTTGGGCTGACCGCGGGCTCCATCCGTGGGAAGCCCAACGTCGTCGCCTCGGAACGTTGCAAGGCGTCTGCGGTCTCTCCGTGCAGCGAGCAACGCCGTCTTTGTGCTAGCTTGCAGCCATGCGCAAGCGCAAGACGAAATCACAAGCGGTGGCAACCGTGCAGCCGGCGAGCGAAGGCGTCGACATGGCCGGCATCGACGCGCTCGCCACGCAGCTCGCGACCTATCTTCCGCCGGAACAGATCGAGCGCGTGCGCGGTGCCTATGCGGTGGGGGCGCGCGCGCATGCCAGCCAGCGCAGGAAAAGCGGCGAGCCCTACATCACCCACCCGCTGGCGGTGGCGATGATCCTGGCAGGCCTGCGGCTGGACGCCGAAACCATCATCGCGGCGATCCTGCACGACACACTGGAAGACACGGGCCTGACCCGGGTGCAACTGGAGACCAGTTTTGGTCCGACGGTGACCGAGCTGGTGGATGGCGTCACCAAGCTGGAGCGGGTGGACTTCGCCAGCCGCCTGGAAGCCGACGCGGAAAGCTTCCGCAAGATGCTGCTTGCCATGGCGCGCGATCTGCGGGTGATCCTCATCAAGCTGGCCGATCGCCTGCACAACATGCGCACGCTGGCGGCGATGGCGCCGGACGCACGCCGCCGCATCGCGCGCGAGACCCTTGAAATCTACGCGCCCATCGCGGCGCGACTGGGCATGAACGCGATCAAGGCGGAACTGCAGGATCTCGGGTTCCGCAGCTTGTATCCCGACCGCTACAAGATCATCGCCTCGCGCATCAAGCGCACGCTGGGCAACCGGCGCGAGGCCATGGAGAAGATCGAACAGGCGCTGGCCGAGCGCCTGGCGTCCGACGGCATCCCGGTGCGCATCGTCAGCCGCATCAAGGCGCCGTACAGCATCTGGTCGAAGATGAAAAACGAACACAAGACCTTCGACCAATTGATGGACGTCTATGGTTTCCGGTTGGTGACCGACACGGTCGCGCATTGCTACCAGGCGCTGGGCTCGGCGCATTTGCTGTTCAAACCGGTGGAAAGCCGGTTCAAGGATTTCATCGCGATCCCCAAGGCCAACGGTTACCAGTCGCTGCACACGGTGCTGTTCGGACCGTTCGGTGCGCCCATCGAAATCCAGATCCGCACGGAAGACATGAACACGGTGGCCGAGCGCGGCGTGGCCGCGCACTGGACCTACAAGTCGGACGCCGCTCCCGCCAACAGTGCGCAGTCGCGTGCGCGGGCGTGGGTGTCCAGCCTGGCCGACAGCCAGGCCGCGACGCCGTCGTCGCTGGAATTCATCGAGAACGTCAAGGTCGACCTGTTTCCCGACGAGGTGTACCTGTTCACGCCGGCCGGCGACATCCAGGCCTTGCCGAAGCACGCGACCGCGCTGGACCTGGCTTTCGCGGTACACACCGACGTCGGCATGCACGCGGTCGCCTCGCGCATCGACGGCAAGCTTGCTTCGTTGCGCTCGCAGCCGGCGTCGGGGCAAACGGTCGAGGTGATCACCGCACCCTCGGCGGCGCCCAATCCGCAGTGGCTGGATTTCGCGGTGACCGGCAAGGCCCGCGCGGCGATCCGGCAATATCTGAAACGCCTGCAGCACGAGGATGCGATCGATTTCGGCCATCGCATGCTGGAAAGCGCGCTGGACGCCAAGGGTTCCAGTCTCGACGCGGTGCCCCCCGAGGCGCTGGACCGGTTTCTGGCCGAACACAACCTGCGCCGCCTGGAAGACCTGCTGTCGGACATCGCGCTGGGCAACCGCATGTCCGACCAGGTGGCGGCCAAGCTGACCGCGATGGGCGGTCCGGTGATCGGTGGCGCGGCGCTGCATCGTTCCGAGAAGATCCGCATCAGCGGCGCCGAGCGCGGCATCCTGAGCTTCGGCAATTGCTGCCATCCGGTACCGGGCGACGATATCGTGGGGTACCTGTCGCCGGGCAAGGGCATCGTGGTGCACCGCGTGGAATGCCCCAACGTGGCGGAGCTTGCCCGGTTGCCTGAGCGTCGCGTCGAGATCGGCTGGGACAAGGAAGTTCAGGGCGACTACCGCGCCGAGTTGCGCGTCGAAGTCGTCAATCGCCCGGGTGTGCTGGCCACGGTGTCGGCCGCGATCGCGGAAGCCGGTTCCAACATTGACGATGTTCGTTACATCGAGCGCGGCGTGCAGGCCGCCACCCTGATCTTCACGATCGAGGTGAAGCACCGCAAGCATCTTGCCGACGTGATGCGGCGTGTCCGGAATACCAAGGTCGTGAACGGCGTTTACCGTTATCCGCTTTGATTGCGATGATCCCCAGTTGCTGCATCGCCGAACGATTGGTGAGAACACCAGAACGGCTTCCCTGGCCTGACTCTTCACGGCAGCCGCTGCGCATCGCGTTCCGATTTTTCTGCGCGAGCATTGGGCAAGCGCCATTCCTTGGGGCTGTCGCGACCGAACTGCTATTCTGGCGCTCGCGTTTTGCCGGCCACGAGAATCGCCATGTCACGTACGCCCATCCACTCCGATGCCGCGCCGAAAGCCATCGGCCCTTATTCGCAGGCCGTGCGCGCGGGCGACACGCTGTACCTGTCCGGCCAGACGCCGCTCGACCCCGCCACCGGCGAGATGGTCGCGGGCGGCATCGAGCAACAGGCCACGCGCGTTTTCGAAAACCTGAAAGCCGTGTTGTCCGCCGCGGGCGCTTCGTTCGATGACGTGGTGCGGGTGGCGATCTACATGACCGACCTCGGCAACTTCGCCACGGTCAACGAGGTGATGAAGCGCTATTTCCACGAGCCTTATCCCGCGCGTTCGACCATCGGCGTGGCGGCACTGCCGCGCGGCGCGGCAGTGGAGATCGACGTGATCGCGGTGCCGGCTCGCTGAAAATCCCATGCGGAATGGTGGGCGCTTGGCTGATCGCGCGCCGTTGAGGAAGCGGCGCATCGCGCCGCAGGCATCGGCTAATCTTGCGCGGTGACAGCCGCTGCCAACATGCAATTGCGACATTCGAACGACCCGGGCCTCGCGCCGGCGTCGTCGTTGCCCGGCGTCGGTCCCGCGCTCACCGAAACCTTGCGCAGGCTCGGCGTCGAACGTGTGCAGGATTTGTGGTTCCACCTGCCGCTGCGCTACGAAGACCGCACCCGCATCACGTCGATCCGCGAGCTCGCGGCCGGCGAATCGGCGCAGGTGGAAGGCGTGGTCGAGGCGGTCGAGACGGGCTTCCGTTACCGCCCGCAACTCAAGGTGGCGATCACCGATGACTCGCACGACACGCTGGTGTTGCGCTTCTTCCATTTCCGACGCCAGCAGGCGCAGCAATTTGCGCCTGGTGTGCGGCTGCGTTGTTTCGGCGCGATCCGCCACGGCCAGCACGGGCTGGAAATGGTGCATCCGCAATACCGCGTGTTGCACGGCGCGCTCGCGATCGAGGAAACGCTGACGCCGATTTATCCGGTCACCGAGGGCTTGGGCCAGCAGCGTTTGCGCGCGGTGATCGACAAGGCGCTGGCTCGATTGCCCAGCGAAACAACATTGGAACTGATCCCGCCCGATCTCCTGCAGCCGCTGGGCTTGATGCCGCTGCGCGATGCGTTGCTGGGCGTGCACCGGCCGATGCCCGATGCCGACGTGCAGGCCCTGCTGGCGGGTCGGCATCCCGCGCAGCAGCGGCTGGCATTCGAGGAATTGCTGGCCCACCACTTGAGCCTGAAACGATTGCGCGCGCAGGTGCGCAAGCATCGTGCCCCCGCGTTGCCGTGCGATCAAGCATTGCAAACGCGGTTTCTGGATGCGCTGCCGTTTGCGCTCACGCGCGCGCAAAAACGTGTCAGCAAGGAAATCGGCGGCGACCTCGCCAAACATGTGCCGATGCTGCGGCTGGTCCAGGGCGATGTCGGCTCCGGCAAGACGGTCATCGCTGCACTCGCGGCCCTGCACGCGATCGCGAACGGCTGCCAGACCGCGCTGATGGCGCCGACCGAACTCCTGGCCGAACAGCACCTGCGCAGCTTTCGCACGTGGTTCGAACCGCTCGGCGTCGATGTCGTGTGGCTCGCGGGCAAGGTGACGGGCCGTGCACGCAGCAAGGCGCTGGCGCAACTGGCGGGTGGCGCGCCGATTGCGATCGGCACCCATGCATTGATGCAGGAAGGCGTCGAATTCGCGCGGCTCGGCCTTGCCATCGTGGACGAGCAGCACCGCTTCGGCGTGCAGCAGCGGATGGCCTTGCGGGACAAGGGCCGAGCGGCGCCACAGGCGCCGCGAGCGCGAGGCATGGATGCCGAGCGGCAAAGTACCAGGGAAGATTTCTTGGCAGGATACGCGCCGCACCAACTGGTGCTGACCGCAACGCCGATCCCGCGAACGCTGGCAATGAGCGCCTACGCCGATCTCGACGTTTCCACGCTGGACGAATTGCCGCCCGGTCGTACGCCCGTCCGCACCGTTGCAATCGCCAATACCCGCCGCGGCGAGGTCATCGAGCGCATCCGCGCGGCGTGTTCGGAAGGCAGGCAGGCGTACTGGGTGTGCACGCTGATCGAAGACAGCGAACAATTGCAGGCGCAGGCTGCCGAAGTGGCGTATGCGCAACTCTGCGCGGCCCTGCCGGAGCTTGCCGTGGGCCTGGTGCATGGGCGCATGAAGCCGAAGGAAAAGCAGGCCGCGATGGATGCGTTCAATGACGGGCGTGCCGCGCTGCTGGTTGCGACCACCGTGATCGAGGTGGGCGTGGATGTGCCCAACGCCAGTCTGATGGTGATCGAGAACGCCGAAAGGCTGGGCCTTGCGCAGTTGCACCAGCTGCGCGGACGCGTGGGCCGCGGCAGCATCGCTTCGACTTGCGTGTTGCTGTACCAGTCGCCGCTGTCCGGGTTGGCGAAACAACGGCTGGAGACGCTGCGCGAAACCAGCGACGGCTTCGTGATCGCGGAAACGGATCTGCGCCTGCGCGGTCCCGGCGAATTGCTCGGCACCCGCCAGACCGGCGAGATGGGTTTTCGGGTGGCCGACATCATCCGCGACGCCAGCCTGATGCCGGCGGTGCAGCGGGTTGGTGCGGCGCTACTGCGTGGGCATCCGGCCTTGGCGAAGCGCCTGACGGCGCGCTGGATAGGGGCGGCGGCGCGGTTTGCCGAGGCCTGAGCCGGGCTTGCCCGAAAAGCTTCGGCCGGGTTACAATTCCGCCCTTGCCCGAAGCATTTTGATTCCAGGCGGACCCATCATGAAAGCCGACATCCATCCGAACTACCAGCCGGTGGTTTTCCAGGACGCCGCATCCGATTTCGCGTTCCTGACGCGCTCGACGATGACGAGCGACGAGACCATCAAGTGGGAGGACGGCAACGAGTACCCCGTGATCAAGGTCGACATCTCCTCGGCCTCGCACCCGTTCTACACCGGCAAGCAGAAGGTGATGGACGCGGGCGGCCGCATCGACAAGTTCAAGCGACGCTACGCGGCTGGCAAGAAATGACGACAGGATGTCGTCATCCCGGACAGCACATGGATGTGCGTTGATCCGGGATCCAGATTCCGCATCGCTCGAGATTTCCCGACGCCTTCCGCCCATGCGGAAGGCGTTTTCGTTTGCGGCCGACGCCGACCGTACCTGCGTACGCATGCGTATCGTGCGATAATTGCGCGATTGCTTGGCGCGATCAGTTCGCTGTCGCGACGTACCGAAGGAGTTTTTCAGTGTCCAACAAGAACGCCACCCTGACTGCCGCCGATCGTTCCGCGTCCCTGCCATTGGTTGAGGGCAGCCAGGGACCGAGCTGCATCGACATCTCGCCGCTTTATCGCGAGACCGGACATTTCACGTTCGATCCCGGCTTCGCCGCCACCGCCGCCTGCAAGAGCGCCATCACTTTCATCGATGGCGACAAGGGCGTGCTGCTGTATCGCGGTTATCCGATCGAGCAGCTCGCGCAAAAATCGCGATTCCTCGAAGTGGCCTACCTGCTGCTGGAAGGCGAACTGCCTACTTCTGCCGAAATGGCCAAGTTCGAGGACACGGTGACGCATCACACGATGATGCACGAGTCGGTGAAGAATTTCCTGCACGGCTTCCATTACGACGCGCACCCGATGGCGATGCTGTGCGCGGCGATTGCGTCGCTGTCGGCGTTCTACCACGACACCATCGACAACGAGGATCCGGCACAACGCAAGCTTGCGGCGATCCGCCTGATCGCGAAAATGCCGACCATCGCGGCGGCCGCGTACCGCTACTCGATCGGCTGGCCGGTCCGCTATCCGCGCAACAACCTGGAATACGTCACGCGCTTCCTGCACATGATGTTCGAAGTGCCGAGCGAACCGCTGGAGCTGAATCCGGTGGTGGCGAAGGCGCTCGACCTGTTGTTCATCCTGCACGCCGACCACGAGCAGAACGCCAGTACCTCGACGGTGCGGCTGGTGGGTTCGACCGGCGCCAACCCGTACGCATCGGTGGCCGCCGGCATCGCCGCGCTGTGGGGGCCGGCGCACGGCGGCGCCAACGAGGCGGTGCTGAAAATGCTGGCCGAGATCGGCGACGCGAAGAACGTCGAGAAGGCGGTCGCGCGCGCCAAGGACAAGGATTCGGGTTTCCGCCTGATGGGCTTCGGCCATCGCGTGTACAAGAATTTCGATCCGCGCGCGAAGATCATCCGCGAGATGACCCACAAGGTACTGGACGAGTTGGGCGTGGACGATCCGCTGCTGGACGTGGCGCTGAAGCTGGAAGAGGCTGCGTTGAAAGACGATTATTTCGTCGAACGCAAGCTGTACCCGAACGTGGATTTCTATTCGGGCATCATCTACAAGGCGCTCAGGATTCCGACCGAGATGTTCACCGTGATGTTCGCGATCGCGCGCACCGCGGGCTGGATCGCGCACTGGATCGAGCAGCACGAAATGCCCGGTGGTCGGATCGGCCGGCCGCGCCAGGTGTACGTCGGCGCGACGCCGCGGGATTACATGGCGCTGGACAAGCGCTGATCGTCCGCAAGCATCACTTCCAGCGCGGCCACCGATGCGCGTTGCTGCGGTCGTTCACTGACGGGATCGAGCGGCGCCTGACGCAGCGCGTCGCGCGGGAACACCGTCACGTCCATCGGCACGTCGTCGGCGTTGAACAGCAGCACGGGAAATTCCGCGTTGCGCGCGCGGTCGATCCGCAGCGTGCGGGCACGCGTCTCGAACGCGATGCCGTGGTCATGCAGGAACCTGGCCACGTTTTCGGGCGGGTCCTCGAACACATGCAGGCTGACCGGCGAGTGGGTATCGGCGGTGCCTTCCAGCACCGGGCCGACCAGGCGCGGTTCGAAGCGATCGAGAAAGTGCATGGCGTCGCGCGCGGCTTCGCGCCGCATGCGCAGGGCGTGCGGCTGCTCGTCGGCGCGAAACAGGCGCTGGTGTTCGCGCAAGGCTTCTTCGATTTCGCGGTTGCGGGGCAGGAAACCTTCGTCGCTGACGCCGATGCGTTGCGCGGCTTTGCGTTTGGCCATCCGAAAATCGCGGATACCGTGTTCGCTGATCAGGCGTGCGGCTTCGAGCGCGATGCGGCGGCGCAGTTGGTGACTGCGGCCTTCGGCATGGATGCGGTGGTACCCGGCGGTCCTGTGCATGGAAAACACCCCGTAGCCGCGTTGGGTGCAGTGTCGCAAAAAGCGAGCACAAAAAGCAAAGGGGATACGGCGCACGAAACGGAAACCCGGGGTGCTGCATACGAAGCGGCTTTTGGTGAAAAGTCAGGCCAAGGAAGGCCGTTCTGGTGCTTCTGGGCTTGGATAGCCGGGTCGTTCTCGATTAGCCGCAACGATGCAGCGATCAGGGATGATCGCAAAAATACGCACTAAAAAATATCGTACGCCGGCGCCTGGTTCTGCTGATTCTTGGCCTCGGCGCGCAGACGATCCAGGTCCTCGATCTTGAATATCTCGCTCATGGTGTTGCCGTCGCCGGGCGGGGCGGGCAGGCCGGTGGTGCGATCAATGGTCGCGGTGACGATGCCCGGTGGCATCGGTAGCGAGGCTTCCGGCTTGCCCTGGAGCGCGGGCTCCATGAACGCCATCCAGATCGGCAGTGCGGTCTTGGCGCCGAACTCCCCGTGCCCAAGCGAACGGTAGTCGTCGAAGCCTACCCACGCGGTCGCCACCAGGTCGGTGTTGAAGCCGCAGAACCAGCCGTCGTGATGGTCGTTGGTGGAACCGGTTTTGCCGGCGAGATCGCTGCGCCCGAGTTGCTTGACCGCGAAGCCGGTGCCGTGATCCACGACACTTTGCATCAGCGAGTTCATCAGGTAGTCGTTGCGCGGATCGATCACGCGCGGCGCCAGCAGGGGTTTGTTCGACTCGCCCTGGCCCAGCGCGTTGGCGGTATCGGTTAGCGCGCCGGGATCGCCCGCGGCGGCCGCAGGTTGCGCGGGCGCCGCGGTGGTCCTGCCTTCATCCAGCAGGCGCGCTTCGCAGGTGCGGCAAGCCTGCAGCGGATCGGCCTTGTAAATGGCCTGGCCGTCGCGGTTGTCGATTTCGGCGATGTAGTAGGGATTGATCAGGAAGCCGCCATTGGCGAAAACCGCGTAGGCGCGGGCCATAGCCATCGGCGATACCGACGCGGTGCCGAGTGCCATCGACAGGTTGGCGGGTATCGCGTCCAGCGGAAAGCCGAAGCGGGTGGCGTATTCGCGTACATAACGCACGCCCACCGCGTCGAGGAGGCGGATCGCAACGAGATTCACCGACTGCGCCAGGGCTTCGCGCAGGCGCATCGGCCCGCGGAATTTGCCGTCGTCGTTCTGCGGCGTCCACAACCCGCCGGGCTTGGCCGGATCGGGCAGGGCGATGGGCGCGTCGTTGATGATCGACGAAGGCGTGTAGCCGCGGCTGAAGGCCGCCGAATAGATGAAAGGCTTGAAGCTCGATCCCGGCTGGCGTTGGGTCTGCACCGCGCGATTGAACTTGCTCAGCTGGAAATTGAAGCCGCCGACCAGCGCTTTGACCGCGCCGTCGTTGGGCGACAACGCCACCATCGCGGCCTGCGCCGCGGGGATCTGTTCGAGCTCCCAGTGCTTTTTGTCGGCGGCGGCGATTTTTTCGTCCTTGGGTGGCCCGGCGGGCGCCGTGGACGGCGCGTCCGCGTCCGCGACTTCGCACACGCGGATGATGTCGCCGGGCCGGAGGATCGATGCCGCGCCCTTGCCGCCGGTCTTGGCCTTGCGCGCAAACCCGAGTGCCCACTTGATGTCGGCGATGTGCAGCGTGATGGTCTTGCCACCTTGCACGTACACCTTGGCGTCGTTTTCGGCGACCTCGGTGACGATCGCGGGATACAGCCCGCTGACATCGTTGTAATTCGACAACGCCTGCTCCAGCGCGGCCGGCGTGACGGCTTGCGGCAGCGCGACATGCGCTTCCGGACCGCGATAGCCGTGGCGATGGTCGTACTCTTCCAGCCGGCTGCGCAGCGCCTGGTTGGCCAGCGCCTGCAGACGGCTGTCGATGGTGGTGCGGATCACGTAACCGTCGGTCTGGGCCTGGTTGCCGAGCTTCTGCAGTGCCTGCTGGCGCACCATCTCGGCAAGGTACGGCGCATCCACTTGGATCGGCGGTTCGTGCGGCGCGGCCTCATCCGGCGCGGTGATGGCTTGCTGGTATTCGGCCTGGTTGATGAAACGATGCGAGAGCATCTGCCCCAGCACCCAGTTGCGGCGTGCGAGCAGGCGTGGCTTGTGGTCGATGGGATTGACCACCGACGGCGACTGGAACGACGATGCGATCGCCGCGCATTGGGCCAGCGTCAACTGGTCGATCGTCTTGCCGTAGTAGTACTGCGCCGCGGCGGCCACGCCGTAGGCGCGATGGCCCAGGAACATCTTGTTGAGGTAGAGCTGCAGGATCTGGTCCTTGGAGAGTTCGTTCTCGATGCGGAACGCGGTGAGCATTTCGGTGAGCTTGCGCGTGTAGGTTTTCTGCGGGCTCAGGAAGAAGTTGCGCGCGACCTGCTGGGTGATGGTCGAGCCGCCCTGCACTTTCTCCCCGTGGTGCAGCGCGACTTCGAGAGCCGCGCGGAAGGTCGAGGTGATGTCGATGCCCGAGTGGTGGTAGAAGTCGGCGTCTTCCGCGGCCAGCACCGCGTTCTTCAGGTACGCGGGCACGTTCTCGATCTGCACCGGCATGCGGCGGGTTTCGCCGAACTCCGCGATCAGCTTGCCGTCCGCGGAGAGCACGCGCAGCGGCACCTGCATCTGCACGTCCTTCAGCGAGGCCACCGGCGGCACCCTGGGTTCGATCAGCCAGTAGGTGACGCCGCCCGCGATGAGGCCCACTACCACCAGACCCGCCAAGCCAATCGCTGCAATCAGCGCCAGTCGTTTGAAAATTCTCATGCAGGTTCCGGATCAGGCGCGGTACACGGCGCTGGGCGACGCGCCGCGAATGGCGTGGCGGCGAAAGCTGTAGGGTTCGAGAGTATAGATGCACGTCCCCGACGCGGGTTCCGTGATGATCGACAACGTCCGTTTTGGCAGGAGGCGTATTCTGCGCCGCGCGCGCACGACTTTTGCATGCATGCGCGCAGGGGTGCGCGAAGGAGCAGGTTTGCGCAGGGGAATACCAGGTGGTGGACGCGAAGGCATCTCGCGGATTTGTGACGCACTTCCGGCGAAATCATGCAGGAAACAAGGATGATTTGAGACCGAAAGAGAAGAAACATCATAAGCTTGTGCGCACTTTGCAAGGTTATTGATATTTTGTTAACTTTCGTATCTAATTCAGTCGCGCCACGTTTTTCCGCGGCCGGGCACGGGGAAGGGGAATTCCAGTGGGAATACTGACAACCAATGCTGCGCCGCTGATCGGCGTCGACATCAGCTCGACCGCGGTGAAGTTGCTGCAGTTGAGCCAGGCCGGTTCGCGTTACCGCGTGGAACACTACGCGGTCGAACCGCTGCCGCCCAATGCCGTGGTCGAGAAGAACATCGTCGAGGTCGAGGCCGTCGGCGATGCGATTCGGCGCGCTATGCAGCGCTCGGGCGCGCGCACCAAGTACGCCGCGGCCGCGGTCGCGGGTTCGGCGGTGATCACCAAGGTGATCCCGATGCCGGCCGATCTTTCCGATGACGACCTCGAAGGCCAGGTGCAGGTCGAAGCCAATCAGTACATCCCGTATCCGATCGAAGAAGTCAGCCTGGATTTCGAAACGATCGGGGCGGTGAAGGACAATCCCGAGATGCAGCAGGTCCTGCTGGCTGCATCGCGTACCGAAAACGTGGACATGCGGGTCGCGGCGCTCGATCTCGGCGGACTCACCGCCAGGGTGATCGACGTCGAAGTGTTCGCGATGGAGAACGCGTTCCGGCTGGTGGCCGACCAGTTGTCGGTGCCGCGCGACGCGCTGGTCGCGTTGGTGGATGTCGGCGCCACCATGATCACGCTGTCGGTGCTGAAGAACCAGCGCACCATCTATTCGCGTGAGCAGGTGTTCGGCGGCAAGCAGCTCACCGACGAGGTGATGCGCCGCTACGGCATGTCCTACGAGGAAGCCGGCCTCGCCAAGCGTCAGGGTGGCCTGCCCGAATCCTACGAGATCGAGGTGCTGGAACCTTTCAAGGAAGCGATGGTGCAGCAGGTCAGCCGCCTGCTGCAGTTCTTCTTCGCGGGCAGCGAATTCGGCAAGGTCGACCAGATCGTGCTGGCAGGTGGTTGCGCGTCGATCCCGGGCGTGGCCGACATGGTGGTCGAGCAACTGGGTGTGCCGTGCGTGGTGGCCAACCCGCTGGCCAGCATGTCGCTGTCGCCGCGCCTGCAGGCGCAGACGCTGGCCCAGGATGCGCCGGCGCTGATGATCGCCGCCGGATTGGCCTTGAGGAGTTTCGACTGATGGCCAACATCAACCTACTGCCGCGGCGCGCGGAGCGGAGCGGCGCGCAGGCGACGTTCGCCGGGCCAGTTTTGGGGGGCCTCGACTGATGGCCAAGATCAATCTATTGCCATGGCGCGCGGAGCGGCGTGAGCGCCGCAAGCGCGAATTTTTCACCCACCTGATCGTCGCGTTCGTCGCCGCGGTCGTGCTGGTGCTGCTGTGGGGCTTCTGGGTGAGCCTGCGCATCGGCAACCAGAATGATCGCAATGAATACCTGCAGGGCCAGATCACCCAGCTCGACGCCAAGATCACCGAAATCCAGAACCTGCAGAAGGTCAAGGACCACCTGCTGGCCCGCAAACGCATCGTCGAGAAGCTGCAGTCCAGCCGGTCGCAGATGGTGCACCTGTTCGACCAGATCGTGCAGACCATTCCTGCCGGCGCGCGCCTGACCGGCCTGACGCAGCAGGGCGACAAGCTCACGCTCGACGGCGTGGCGCAGTCCAATGCGACGGTCGCGCAATACATGCGCAACATAGAGGCGTCGCCGTGGATGGGGCCGACCACGCTGGTCAGCACGACCAACGTTCACAACGATACGAATACGCCTTACGAATTCCAGCTGGTGGTGGCGCTGACCACACCGAAGTCCGACGACAACGGCGCGGCGCCGGCTGCGGGTTCCTCGGCGGTCGCGCCTGCGGCCGCTGGCACTGCTGCAACCGTGGCCGGGGGCCCGCAAGACCCAACCACCGTGGCACCGACTCCGATGGCGGCGGTGCCGGGGCACGCGACATCCGGTTCGGCGGCACCCGATCCTGCCGCAACACCAGCGACGGCGGGTTCGTCCGCGACGGCAGCAGAGGCACCCCAAATGCGCGCTGCCTCCACGAGCAAGGGAGGGGCCAGGCCATGAAATTCCTCGATGACCTGCGCAATCTCGACCGCAACAACATCGGCGGCTGGCCGAAATCGGTCAAGGGCTTTTTCGTCGCCGTCGTGGTCGTGGTGGTCGTGTTCCTCGGCTGGTACGTCTACATCAGCGGTGAACAGGACACCCTGGCTTCCGGACAGCAGCAGGAAGTGAAACTGAAACAGGAATTCGAGTCCAAGCAGGCGAAGGTGGTGAACCTCGATGCGCTGAAGGCCCAGCTTGCGCAGATGAACGAAATGCTGAGCCAGATGCTGCGCGAGCTGCCCAGCAAGACGGAGATGCCCGCGCTGCTGGTCAACATCTCGCAAACCGCGCAAGCCGCCGGCCTCGAGACCGAGCTGTTCAAACCGCAGCCCGAGATTCCGAAAGAGTTCTACGCGATCCAGCCGATCGCGCTGAAGATGCAGGGCTCCTACCACCAGTTCGGCACCTTCATCAGCAGCGTGGCGTCGCTGCCGCGTGTGGTGATCCTCACCATGCACGACGTTTCGCTGAAGGCCGCCAAGTCGGGCGGCGCCAAGGATGCGCCGCCGCCGGGTGGTCAGTTGATGCTGGAAGGCACGGTGCAGACCTATCGCTATCTCGGCGACGAGGAGGCGAAAGCCAAGGACGGCACGGCACCGGCCAACAAGGGAGGGCAGTGATCATGCGACCCGCCCGTATTGCCATCGTCCTTGCGACGTTCGCCATGGCGCTCGGCCTCGCCGCGTGCAGTGGCCAGGGCGACCTGCACGAATGGGTTGCGCAGGTGAAGGCGCGCAAGGGTGCGCCGTTGCCCGCGCTGCCGGTCGTCAAGACCTTCGAAACCTTCATTTACCAGGATCAGGATCGGCGCGACCCGTTCGAGCCGGCGCCCCCGCAGGCGACCGCGCAGAATGCGATCGGCCCGCATCCCGACCAGAATCGCCCGCGCGAGCCGCTGGAAGCTTTCCCGCTCGACAGCCTGAAGATGGTCGGCACGATCGGTGCGAAGGGCAGCGTCGAAGGATTGATCAAGGATCCTCAGGGCGTGATCCATCAGGTGCGTGTCGGCGATTACATGGGCCAGAACTACGGCCACGTCATCCAGGTGACGTCCGGCGAAGTGGATCTGGTGGAGCTGGTGCCGAACGGCTCGGGTGGCTGGATGGAACGCGACGCGAGCGTCGCATTGGGCGACAAATGATGATTCATCGGGGGTTACGTTCATGATGACCAAACCTGCTCACTCCCTCCGTCGCTCCAGTGGCGGCCACGACCGACCGCTCCGCGGTTGGCTGGCGTTGTTGGCGATGTCGGTGATAACGATATGCCTGCTGGTGGCGGGACCGGCCATGGCGGCCAACACCTTGCAGAACGTCAGTGCCTCGCCATTGGCCGGCGGCAAGGTCCAGGTGACGCTGACTTTCTCGGGCCCCGCCGCGACGCCGCAGGCGTTCAGCACCAACACGCCGCCGCGGATCGCGATGGATTTCGCCGATACCAGCAACGGCCTCGCGCAGCGCAGCTACCCGGTCAATGAAGGTACCGCGCAGTCGGTCAGCGCCGTCGAGGCGAATGGTCGCACCCGTGTGGTGGTGGCGCTCACCCAGGCTTCGCCGTACGTGACGAATGTCGAAGGCAACCAGGTCATCGTGACGATCGGCGACGGCATGTCCGCCGCCACGGCTGCCGCGGCGCCGGATGCGGCCGTGCCAACACCGGCATTGGCGACGGCGCCTCCGCCGCCGCAGTCGCAACGTTCCCTTTCCATGGCCGCGACGAATCCCGACAAGGCTGCCGCGATGGCTGCCAGCAACGTGATCACTGGCGTGGATTTCCAGCGCGGCGACCAAGGCGCGGGCAAGCTGGTGATCGATTTCAGCCAGCCCGGCGCCGCCACCAGCATGCACAGCAACGGCGACACGACCGTGATCGACGTCGCCGGCGCCAACCTCGCCGCGTCGCAGGCACGTCGACTGGATGTCACCAGCTACGGAACCCCGGTGCGCAGCGTCAACACGCATCCGGTGGCGGGCGGCGCCAGGATCGAGGTGGACACGCGCGGCGTGATGCGTACCGCGGCCTACCAAACCGGCAACCAGTACGTGGTCGAGTTCTCGCGGCCCACCTCGAGTGAACATTCCGCGCTGGGCGCACCCAAGCCCATCGTGTACAAGGGCAGCCGCGTCACCTTCAACTTCCAGGACATCCCGGTGCGTTCGGTGCTGCAGCTGCTCGCCGACGTATCCAACCTCAACATCGTGGCCGCCGACAGCGTGCAGGGCAATGTCACCCTGCGGCTGGTCAACGTGCCCTGGGACCAGGCGCTGGACGTGATCCTGCGCGCCAAGGGGCTGGCCAAGCGCCAGAACGGCAACGTGATCTGGGTAGCTCCGCAGACCGACATCGCGAAGTACGAGGAAGACATCGCGAACGCGCGCGAGAAGCAACTCAACAGCGCGCAACTGGTCACCGATTACATCCCGATCAATTACGGCAGCGCCAAGCAGATCGCCGATTTGCTGACCTCGGGCGCCAAGGCCGGCAATGTCGGCGGCGGCGGCGGTTCGAGCAGCGCCGAACGCGGCTTCCTGTCGCCGCGTGGCAGTGTTTCCTTTGACGAGCGCACCAATACCCTGCTGGTCAACGACACCCCGGAAAAGGTGCAGGAAATCCGGCAACTGGTGTCGGTGCTCGATCGTCCGGTCAAGCAGGTGCTGATCGAATCGCGGCTGGTGATCGCGACCGACAGCTTTACCCGCGAGCTCGGCGCGCGCCTCGGCGGCGGCATGTTCCATGTCAACCCAAGTGGACAGACGCTGTTGACCGGCCCGACCTCCGACAGCATCGATGCGGCCACCGGAGGCGGCACCTCGTTCGGCGGGAATCCGGCCATTCCGACCGGCCTCAACATCAATCTTCCCGCGAACACTGCGGGCATCACGTCCAGCAGCATCGCATTCGGCATCCTGGGCAGCGATTACCTGCTCAACCTGGAACTGAGTGCCGCGCAACAGGAAGGCCGCAGCGAAACCATCTCGCAGCCCAAGGTGGTCACCGCCAACAACCAGGAAGCCAGCATCGTGCAGGGCCAGCAGATCGGTTACCTGACGTTCCAGAACTCCGGTGCCGGTGGCGGCGCGGGCACCGCGACGGTGCAGTTCAAGAATGCTGCACTCGAATTGCACGTCACACCCACGATCACCTCCGACAATCGGGTGTTCATGAAGCTGCAGATTCTCAAGGATGCGGTCAGCCGGCTGGTACCCAATCCGGGCGGCGGCTTCGTGCCTCAGATCGACCATCGCGAGATCGACACCTCGGTGCTGGTCGGCAATGGGCAAACGGTGGTGCTGGGTGGCGTCTATGAATTCCAGAACGAGCATGACGTGACCAAGGTGCCGTTCCTCGGCGACATCCCGATCCTGGGCGCCCTTTTCCGTGACAAGACGGACAAGAACAGCAAGGCGGAATTGCTGGTGTTCATCACGCCGCACATCCTGGGCCAGGAAACCACCGTGCAGTAAGGTTTCACGCCAGTCGAGACGCAACGACGGCGCGGGCAACCGCGCCGTCGTTTTTTCCGGGGCCACGGTGCCCGCTGCGGACAAAACTTTCACGCCCGGCTGTGGTCTACTGGGCGCATGCACGCCGACAGCTATCCCACGCCGGAATCCGCCGCGTCGTTTCCCGCGCCACACGATGCAGACGCTTCGTCGCTGCACGCCCGCTTCGCGGGTTTGCGCGACGCGCTGCAACACGAAGTCATCGGCCAGCCCGCCTTGGTCGATCGGTTGCTGATCGCGTTGCTGGCAGACGGACACCTGCTGGTCGAGGGCGCGCCGGGTCTCGCCAAGACCACGGCCATCAAGGCGTTGGCGGCGCGCATCGAGGCCGACTTCCATCGCGTGCAATTCACGCCCGACCTGCTGCCGGCCGATCTCACCGGCACCGACGTGCTGCGCCCGCAGACCGGCGTGTTCGAATTCGAACCCGGGCCGTTGTTCCACAACCTGGTGTTGGCCGACGAAATCAACCGTGCGCCGGCCAAGGTGCAGTCCGCGCTGCTGGAAGCCATGGCCGAGCGCCAGGTCACGATCGGCCGCCGCTCGTGGCCGTTGCCGCGGCTTTTCCTGGTGATGGCGACGCAGAATCCCATCGAGCAGGAGGGTACGTTTCCGTTGCCCGAGGCGCAGCTCGATCGTTTCCTGCTGCACGTGCCGGTGCGCTACCCGGCGGCCGGCGCCGAACGCGAGATCATGCAGCTTGCCCGCCGCCGCGCGCGCGAGGAACTGGCGCCGCACGCGGAACCCCCGCGGCAGCTCAGCCAGTCCGACATCTTCACCGCGCGCGAACAGGTGCTGAACCTGCACATGGCCGACGGCCTCGAGGAATACATCGTGCAACTGGTGCTTGCGACCCGCGATCCGCGGCCATGGGCGCCGAAGCTGCGCGAACGGATTGCGTGGGGCGCGAGCCCGCGGGCCAGCATTGCGCTGGAACGCTGCGCGCGCGCGAGTGCATGGCTGGCGGGTCGCGATTACGTGCTGCCGGAGGACATCCAGTCGCTTGCACCCGACGTGTTGCGCCATCGCGTGCTGCTGGGTTATGAAGCGGAAGCGGAGGGTTTGCGTGTGGACGACGTGGTGCGGCAACTGCTGGAGCGCGTGCCGTTGCCTTGAGCGCCGGACTCGGTACTCGGGATTGGAGAATGTCTGACCGCACCTCAATGTCGCCATTCCGGGGCCGTTTCCCGGTTCATCGAAACCCGGAACCCAGCGCCGTTTGCTCGACACAAGTCGCTGGGTTCCTCGCTCCTCAAAACGCGGCCATCCCTGGTCGCTCCCCGCGTCGCGGGGATGACGAAAATATGCGCGACCTTGCACGCGGTCATGATGGATAACGCGGAGAAAAACAGTCGGTCAGGACGTGCCGACGGAATCACCCGCGTCGATCTCGCGGCACTGATTGCGCTGCGCGCGCGCGCGGGCAGGCCGGGCAACGTCCGGATGCGTGCGCACACACCGCTTGCCGGCGGCCACGTTTCGGCATTGCGTGGACGCGGGATGGACTACGCCGAGTCGCGCATCTACCAAGCCGGCGACGATGCGCGGAACATCGATTGGCGGCGCACCGCGCGCAGCGGCAAATGGCATACCAAGTTGTTCGAGGCGGAGCGCGAACGCAGCCTGCTGCTGTTGATCGACACCCATGCGACGATGCGCTTCGGCACGCGCGCACGCTACAAGTCCGTCGCCGCCGCACGTGCGGCGGCATGGCTGGCCTGGACCTGCGTGCGCGGCGGGGATCGCGTTGGCGCCTTGGCGTTCGGCGCCGTGCGCAATGCCGTCGATCCGCACGCGGGGACCCGCGGCGCATTGAATACGCTGGGCGCGCTGGCGCGTTGGGATGCGTTGGCCAACGCAAACGACAATGCGGGAGAGCCACTGTCGGCGGCCATCACGCGCGCACAGCGGCTGGCCGCATCGGGCAATCGGGTTTGCTTGCTGTCGGACGGCTGGTGCGTTGATTCGGCGGCGGCCGCGGCGCTTGCCCGCATGGCGCAGCATGCCGACCTGCGGGTCGTGCTCGTGGTCGATGCCATCGAACGCGAGTTGGCACCCAAGGGCTCCTATGTGTTCGAGGCGGGTTCCGACAGGCGGACGGTCGATCTGGCCAGCGCCCAAACGCGTGTGAAGTTTCGCGATGATCTTGCCCGGGGCTGGCGTGGCCTGGCCGAGACTTGCGGCGCCCTCGGGCTCGCATGGACGGTGCTGACGACGCGCGATGAACCCGAGGTGGCCTTGGCATCGTTCTTGCGCGGACGAGGGCGGCAGTCGTGAACGCCGAAGGCCCGGTGTTGCGCGACATCCATCTGCCGCCGGCGGCGTGGTGGCCCCCCGCGCCCGGCTGGTGGCTGCTTGCGCTTTTCGTGGTCGCGCTGGCTGCGGGCGTGGCGTGGTGGCTGTGGCGGCGTGCGCGCAAAGGCCCATTGCGCGCCGCGTTGCGAGAGGTGGACGCCATCGAATCGGCGTACGCAGTCAACCATGATGCCATGCGGTTGGCGGACGCATGTTCGCGCCTGCTGCGGCGCGTCGCGCGCCGGGTCGATCCGGCTGCTGCATCCCGGGCCGGCGCGACATGGCGCGAATTCCTGCATCGTCATGCGCGCGATACTGCCACCCGGCGGGCGCTGGATGATCTCGACGATGCGCGGTTTCGTGCAGACCCAAATCTGGATGCCCCGGCATTGTTCGCTGCATTGCGGACGTGGTGCCGGGCGGCCCTGTGCCGCCCCGCGCCGCGCCGGCGCGGATCGACAAGTGCGATGCAGCGGGTACCACCATGACGTTCGCCTGGCCGTGGATGTTCGCGCTGTTGCCGCTGCCGTGGCTCGCCTGGAAATTCCTGCCGCCGGCTGCGCCCGGGACGGCGTTGCGGTTGCCGCAGCGCGTCGCGCTCGCCCATGCCGGCACCGGAGCACGTACTGCACGCTGGCGCATCGCGGTGGGAATGTCGGCCTGGCTGTTGCTCGTTTTCGCCGCCGCGCGTCCGCAACAGCCGGCGCCACCGGAGGCGCTGGCGCACACCGGCCGCGCGATGATGTTGGCGGTCGACTGTTCCGGCAGCATGGCCATCGAGGACATGCGCTTCGGCGATGTCGCGGTCAGCCGGTTCGCGGCGGTGAAGGCGATCGCGCAACACTTCATCGAAAAGCGTTCCGGCGACGACGTGGGGCTGATCCTGTTCGGCACGCAAGCCTTTTTGTTGACACCGATGACTTTCGACGTTGATGCGGTGGCTGAGCAGATGGCCGGCGCGGCCATCGGGCTTGCCGGACGCGAAACTGCGATCGGCGATGCCATCGTGCTGGCGGTGAAACACCTCGATGCCCTGCCGGCGCGCGCACGGGTGCTGGTGCTGCTCACCGACGGCGTCAACACCGCCGGCAATGTGGCGCCGCTCGATGCAGCGAAACTCGCGAAGGCGGCGGGCGTGCGCATCTACACCATCGGGGTCGGCTCCGATGCGCAAACGCTCAATGTGTTCGGCATGCAGTTGCCCGCGCAGCAGAGCGAACTGGACGTGCAGGCGCTCACGCAAATCGCAGATGCCACCGGCGGACGCTTCTTCCGGGCCGCCGACGGCGACCAGCTCGCCGCCGTGTATCGCACCGTCGACGCGCTGGAGCCCTTGGCGCGCGGCGAATCGCTGATGCGCCCGAATCGCGAGTGGTATGCGTGGCCGTTGGGGCTGGCGTTGCTGCTGGGCTGCGCGTTGTTGCCTTGGCGCGCGTTGTTGCTGCGCAAACCGGTGGTGGCATGAACGTCACCGACTTCCCGCTGCATTTCCTGCGCCCGTGGTGGTGGCTTGCGCTCGTGCCGTTGCCGTTGGCGCTCGCGTTGCTGGCGCGTGGCGGCGGCCGCGCGGCGCTGGCGCGGCTGGCCGACGCCGCGCTGTTGCCGCACCTGGTTCACGGCGGTGAGGCACGTAGGCGCACGGGCCTGGCGTTGTTCGCCCTGGCATGGGTGACCGCGGTGGCAGCCTTGTCCGGACCGGCATGGCAAAAAGTGCCGGAGCCCCTGTACGTGAACGGCGCGGCGCGCGTGGTGGCACTGTCGCTGTCCGACGACATGCTTGCCCAGGATTTGAAACCCGACCGCATGACCCGCGCGCGCTTTGCCGTGCGCGATCTGCTGAATGACGCCGGGGACGCGCGCACCGCGCTGGTGGCGTACGCCGGCGCGGCGTTCACCGTGGCGCCGTTGACGGATGACGAGCACACGGTCCTGAACTTGCTGCGCGCGTTGCAGCCCGACGTGATGCCGGCGCCGGGCAACGATGCCGCGGCGGGCATCCGGCGCAGCGTTGCGTTGCTCGAGCAGTCGCACGCAAAGGGCGGCGAGATCGTGCTGGTCACCGACACCGCCACCGCCGCCGCTGCGGCGGAAGCGAAAGCGGCGCATGCGAAGGGCATCCGCGTCGACGTGCTGGGCATCGGCACGGCCGAGGGCGCACCCGTGCCGCGACACGGAGGCGGGTTCGCCAACGGCGCGAACGGACCCTTGATGGCGCGGCGTGACGATGCCGCGTTGCGCGCTGTCGCCGAGGCGGGCGGCGGACGCTACACGGTGCTGCGGACCGACGGCAGCGGCGTGGCGGCGCTGGCACCTCCAATCGCCGAAGCCGGGCATGCCGGCCGTGGCGAACGTGCGCAACTGTGGCGCGACGGCGGGGTGTGGCTGCTGCCGATCCTGCTGGTCCTTGCGGCGCTCGCCTTTCGGCGTGGCTGGTTGCTGCCTTTGGTCGTGCTGGCGTTGCCGATCGGCATGCCTACCGCGCACGCCGCGACATGGGAATCGTGGTTTGCCAATCGTGATCAGCGCGCCCTGCAGGCCTTGCAACGCGGCGACGCGAAGCAGGCGCAGAAGCTGGCTGCGACCCCCGCCATGCGCGGCGCGGTGGATTACCGCACGGGCGATTACGCACGGGCGGCCAAGGCATTTGCACAAGACGACGATGCGCGTTCACGTTACAACCTCGGCAACGCGCTCGCGAAACAAGGCGCGTACGCGAAAGCGATCACGGCCTACAGGCAGGCCTTGCGGCGCGATCCGGAATTCGCCGATGCCCGCGCCAACCTGGATGCGGTCGAGGATTGGTTGAAGCGGCACGCCAAGCCGACGCCGCAACAGGGGCAGGGCGGCAAAAATTCGAACGGCAGCCAGAACGGGAAGCCTTCGTCGTCGCCGGCTTCGGGTTCCTCATCGAACCGCAACGACGGACAACAATCTTCTCGGTCCGGCACGCAGCAAACTCCATCGTCGTCTGCGGATGCGTCGCAGCAGTCCGGCCAGGGCGGCGCTGCACCGAATGGGAATGCGCGCCAGCAGGGGGGCAAGCCGGGCACGACACCTTCCGACCACGACGGCGCCTCGGCCAGCGAAGACGCCGAACAGCGCAGCCAGACCCGACAGGCCGCACAAGGGTTGTCGCGCGAACTCGAGCGCGCGAAGGGACACCCCGGGCACGCGGAAACGCGTGCGTTCGCGTTGGGGCAGACCGACCCGGACCAGGACGGCCGCTTCGATGCCGGGCAACGCGCGATGCTGCATGCCGTGCCGGACGACCCCGGTGCGCTGTTGCGACGCAAGTTCCGGTTGGAGTGGGAGCAGCGCAACGGACAACAGCAGGACGAACAGCGATGATGCGTCGGTGCTGGATCGTTCTTCTGATGTTGCTGGCACCGCTCGCGCAGGCAACGACCGTGCATGCGTTTCTCGATCGCACCCACGTCAGCCTGGGCGACACCGCCACCTTGAACCTTCAGTCACCGGATCCCATCGGTACGCCGGATCTGTCGCCGCTGCAAAGGGATTTCCAGGTGCTGGGCACGTCGCGCTCCAGCAGTGTGCAGATCACCAACGGCCGGACCGCCACGACGTCGCAACTCGGCATTGCATTGAAGCCGCTGCGCGCCGGCACACTCACGATTCCATCGCTCGACGTCGGCGGCGCGAAAACGCAGCCGTTGACGCTGCAGGTGGGCGTCGCGCCTTCGGGCGGCGTGGGCAAGGTCGGCGATCCCGTGTTCATGGAAGCGAGCGTGCGCTCGATTACGCCGTTCGTGGGCGAGCAAACCGTGTACACCGTGCGGCTGTTCTACCTGCCGGATGTCGATGGTGCGCTCGGCGATCCAAGTGCCGACGGTGCGCGCCTGGTCAAGCTCGATCGCGACCATCGTTACATCGCCGATCGCAACGGTTATACCTACAAGGTCATCGAGCGCAGCTGGGCGCTGATTCCGCAACGCAGTGGCGCCATCACGGTGCACGGCCCGGAGTTTCAGGGGCAGCGCTTGTCGATGGGCAATCCGGGTGCATGGTTCAACAATCCCAATGCGCTGCTGAACGGCCAGGTACCAGGCATTGGCACGCCGGTCCGTGCCATGGCGCCTGCGGCACGCATCGACGCGCGTGCAGCGCCCGCGAATGCGGGCAAGCCGTGGCTGCCGGCGCGGGACGTGCAGTTGAAATTGACGGGGCTGCCTTCCAGCGGCGAATTGAGCGCCGGGGTGCCATTGACGCTTACCCTCATCATCAGCGTCAGCGGACAACCGGCCGACACGCTGCCGGAACCTGAATTGCCGGCGATCGCGGGCGTCCGGGTATACCCCGACCAGACGCAGGATGCCACGGACGACAGTGGTCAATGGCTGCGGGGTAGCCGGACCCGCAGTTTCGCCATTGTGCCGCAGCGCAATGGCAAGCTGACGATTCCCGCGCTCACGCTGAATTGGTGGAACGTCGAGAGAGCGCGCGCGGAGCAGGCGACGTTGCCGGCGCATACGCTGCGCGTCACGGGTGCTGCCGCCAGTGGGTCGAGCACCCCCGCACCGCCGGCTGCGGCCACGGTGGCGAGCCGGAATGTCGCCGCGCCTGCTGCCTCCGGTGCGGCGGTTGCGGCGAGCGCACCAGTGTTCTGGCGCGCCGTTGCGTTGGCGAGCTTGGCGCTTTGGGCGCTTGCGGTGGCGATCGCGGGGGCATGGTGGTGGCAGCGAAGGCGCTCCGCGCGGGTATCGGGTGACATCACGGCCCCGGGTGATGAATCTCCCGCTTCGGCGAGGAGTTCGGCCGCATTGATGTCGGGCGATGACGGCGCCGCCCCGCCTCCGAAACCGGATGCGCGCGCGCTGCAAAGACGGGCGCTGGATGCAGCGCGCACGGGCGATCCGGTTGCGAGCGAGCATGCGCTGCTGGAATGGGCGCGCATGTCGCATCCCGGCGTCGCCCACGCGGGCCTCTTGCGCGATGCCCTTACCGATGCCGCCCAGCGGGATGCATTGGAGGCGTTGCAACGCGCGCGTTGGCAGGGCGGCGATCCTTCCGCCGCGTGCGCGATGGTGGCGAGCGCATTCGCGCAGGGATTCGCATGGCGCGACGACGAATTGGCGCGTGATCGAAAATCGGATCTGCCGCCGCTGTATCCGTCGTCCTGACGAGATGGAGCCGATTGGGCGGGCGAAACCAGACCCGGCATCGCCAACGTGTTGGCTTGGCGTTCTCAGCCCGACTGCGCGATTTCGATGTGCAGACGCTTCGCCGCGCGCTCCCAGGCCTCGGCCATGCCGCGATCGAACGCGCACAACACGATACGATGCGGTGTGCGCATGCGGTGTCGTTCCTGCGCCAGCACCGCCAGCGCCACGGCTGCCGCGGCATCGCGCGGATAGCCGTATACGCCGCAACTGATCGCGGGAAACGCGATGCTGTCGATGGCGTGTTCGCGCGCCAGCGCCAGTACGTTGCGGTGGCAAGCCGCAAGCAATTCAGATTCGCGCGAATCGCCGCCGTGCCACACTGGCCCGGCGGTATGGATCACGTGTCGTGCCGGCAGGTCGAAGCCGGGCGTGATGCGCGCTTCGCCGGTCGGGCAGCGCACCCCGTGGCGTACCTGGGGCAGCGCGCGGCAGGCTTCGAGCAGGCGCGGGCCCGCCGCGCAGTGGATCGCGCCATCGACCCCGCCGCCGCCCAGAAGACCTTTGTTTGCAGCGTTGACGATGGCATCGACGTGCAGGGTGGTGATATCGGCCTGGATGATTTCGAGTGCCACGGTGCAATGCGTCACCGGCAGGCCTGGACGCTCGCCGGATGAGGGGCTCCTCCCGACATCAGTGCCGTTGCTGCTTCAGCAGATCGCGGATTTCCGTCAGCAGCACCACCTCGGGTGCCGGCGCGGCCGGTGCGGTCTCCTTCTTCGGCATCACGCGCTCGAGCGCCTTGATCACGATGAAGATCGCCAGCGCAATGATGAGGAACGCGATGACGGCATTGACGAATGCGCCGTAGGTGATCGCCACTTCTTTCGTGGTGCCGGACGCAGCCTGGATGACCACCTTCATCCTGGAAAAATCGATGCCGCCGGTGATCACGCCGAGCGGCGGCATGATGATGTCGCTGACCAGCGACGAGACGACCTTGCCGAATGCACCGCCGATGACCACCGCAACGGCCAGGTCGACCACGTTGCCACGCATGATGAACGCCTTGAAATCTTTCGCGAAGCTCATTGCGTACTCCTTGTCAAGTGTGACTGAAATGCTGTGAGCGAACGCCTCCCCTGCCGCGTCGCGGCGCGTCCATTTAGGCACTCCCGTGCGCCGCACGCAAGCCGCCGCGCATTCAGGCAATGCCGCCTTCCAGTACCGCGATGCCTGCAAGTTCCGCGCGAAAGCGATCGCCGCGCAGCAACGGTCCCACGCCTGCGGGTGTGCCGGTGAAGATCAGGTCGCCGGATTTCAGCTCGAACAATTTCGACAGCTCGGCGATGATTTCCGCGACCGGGAAGATCATGTCTGCGATGTCGGTGTCCTGGCGCGTTTCGCCGTTGACGGTGAGCGAAAGGCGCGCGCGACTCGGGTGCCCGATCTCGCTTGCCATGCGCAGCGCCGACACCGGTGCGGAGGCATCGAAGCCTTTCGCGACGTCCCACGGCAGACCCTTGGCCTTCATCGCGGCCTGCAGGTCGCGGCGGGTCAGGTCCAGGCCCACGCCGTAACCGAACACGCAATCGAGTGCGTGCGCCGCGGCGATGTCGCGTCCACCGCTGGCCAAGGCCGCCACCATCTCCACTTCGTGATGCAGCGCTTGCGTCACCGGTGGATACGGCACCTCGCCGCCTTCGGGGACGATTGCATCGGCGGGCTTCATGAAGAACACCGGGTTCGCGCGGCTCACCGCCTGCGCGCCCATTTCCTTCGCGTGGTCGGCATAGTTGCGGCCTATGCAATAGATCCGGTGCACGGGAAATCGCACGTCGCTGTCGTGGACCGGCAGGCTGGGAACGGGCGGCGGATCGAACGCGAACGGCATGGGCTGTCTCTCGCGAGAGAAAGCGCGATTGTAGGCGCGCGCGGCCCGCGGTGGCCGGGGTGACGCGTGCCACCACGTCGTTCACCAGCCGCTCGTTGCCGGCGAGGCTGTTGCTGCCGCTGGTAAACGCCACGCGCACCGCATTCAAGAGACCGAACAGCAGGAACGCGGCTTAGGATGGAGATCAGCGTGAAGATGGTCCGCGTCTTGCGCCGGAACAGCGCGGCCCAGACCAGGTGAAAGTATTTCATGGCGTCGCTCCCGCTCAGGCCGTGCGCTGCTGCTCGACCAGCGTGTCCTTGTCGAGGTGCAGGGTGTGCGAGGCGTATTCGGCGGGGCGCGCTCAACACGATGTACGCGGCAGTCGCCACGCGCGCGAGAAATCGCCACGCTGCGCGCGATCGGGTTCCGCGGCCTGCCAGTGGTGGTTTCGGTGTTGCTTAAAACCATGCTGCTGGCGCTGCTCGGCGGCATCGTCGGCGCCGTGATCGTGTGGCTGATCTTCAACGGCTACACCGCATCCACGGTGGGCGGCAACTTCAGCCAGGTGGTGTTCCAGTTCCGCGTCACGCCGGGATTGTTGTGGACCGGCTTCAAATGGGCGCTGGCGATCGGCTTCGTCGGCGGCTTGTTCCCGGCGGTGCGCGCGGCACGCTTGCCGGTGACAGCGGCGTTGCGCGAGCTGTAAGTTTCGCGCGACCAAATCGGTATTTCACGGGATTCGCGGGGCCCAGCTGGGCTCTGCGTCACCTTGGCGTAACGATGATTGATTGGGCCGAGTTCGGCCGAAAGCCGCCGGGTCTGCGTGCAACCGCGTAAGCCGACGTTGGCTGCTAGCTTGCGTTGGGGCGGGATCAATCAGCGTCGGCAGCTAGACACTGGGGTCGGCCGCCATCGTGGCTGCCGGCTCGGAGTTGGCGCAAGCGCTGCGTGAAGGCCACGTGCGCCGCGCTGCGGAACGCCGCTCGCTCCCGCGCTCAGACCTCCAGCGCAAGCCAGCGGCCGCGCTCGTAGCGTTGCAGCGCGTCGCCCTCGTAGCGCCACAGCAGCATCCAGCCATTGTCGAGCAACTGCCCCAGCACCGGGTTGTGCGCAACCGCGCGTTCGATAGATGGGGCCGGTGCGTCGATGACGACGGTCAACCGCACGGGTTGGTGGTACCAGCCATCGCCATTGTGCAGGGATTGTTTGGGCAGGCCGATGCGCAGGTCGCCGCCATTGCCCTCGAACACGCCAACGTGACCATCCACGACATTGTGCAGCACCTTGTTGCCGGCGCCGTAGTGCAGCGGATCGCAGGTGGATGCGTGGTATTGCCACGACAGCCAGTGAGTCACCAGCATCGGGCCCATCATCAGCTTTTCCAACACGCCGCCGTCGGCGTCGAACCGCGCCTCGTAGTCGTGCAGGTAGGTGCGGCTCAGCACCCGGCCGCGGCTGCGCTCGCGTGGGCCGATGATGAATGCGGCATTGCGCGTCAGGCCCCACTCCGGCCGCGTCTGCGCACCGTCGTTGGCGCGGCGGCGAAACTGCGTCAAGAGTTCGGCCGGCGGCAGATCGGCGTCCATCCACAAGGCGGGCGCGCGTTCGCGGCGGACGCGCTCACCGGCTGCCGCGAACGCCTTTTCCGCTATTTCCCAGCGCGCTAGTGCTGGTGGCGGCAATAGGTCGAGATCAAACCCCGTGACCTCGTCGGTCGTGGTGTTGTGCAGCGCGCCGACAAACACGGTTTCCTTCGGAACGACGAGACCATGCTGGCGCAGGCCGGCGCGCACCGCGGAATCGTTCAGCAGCGCGGCCAGTGCCCGCGCGTTGGCTTCACCGGGACGGCCGTAGCACGCGCCGCAATCGAGGGTGGATGCATGCGCATTGTTGGTGCAGTGCCCGGTATGGCCGCACAGGACGACCAGCGGCGCCAGGCGATCATTCAGCCCCAGCGTGTGCAGCACGCCCGCGGCGAGTTCCGCCCGCTGCGACACGTCCAGCCCGGTGATCACGGGCCGGCACTGCGACTGCGCCACGGCCGGCAAGCCGATGCGGTCAGCACTGACGCGCGGCGATGCGGCTGGACGAATCCAGCGCGCGATCTTGCCGAGATAGCCGACGCCGAACGCTTCCACGAACGAGAACGTCGCACTGGACCAGCGCACGGTGCCCAGCCACTGGTCGAGCCGCGCGAGCCGTTTCCAGCGCACCTTGCGCACCGCGTCCGCCTCTGCATCGTTGGCGGTGGGTTCGCCGGGCCGGGTTACGACGTCCTGCACCGCGATGCTGGGATAGGCGAGGCCCGGCAACTGCGGACGATGGATGTCGGTGCCCAACGGGTTGTAGTGGATCGGGATGCCGAAGAAGCCCGCGAACGCGCGCGTCTCGACGTCGGGTGCTACAGCTTCCAGCGCGCGCCGCATGGCTTCGCTGCGGGTGTCGATGCAGAACACCACCTGCGTGTCCGGAACCTGCTTTACGACGGGCGCAACGAGCGTGCGCAGTTTGCCCGCGAGCTCGCGCTGGTAGCTTACTTCGAGTGCCTGCTGCCATACCTCATCGACTACCAGCTTCGCGTCGGCGGCGTCGATGCGCGCGGCGCAGTCGTTCCAGTTTGCGGCGAGTGTCGCAAGAGCTGCACGCCGCCGGTCGGGCGCTGCGCAGCGGGCGAGGATCGCCTCCCACATGAGCCGTGCGACCAGTAGGTCCGGCAGCCGCCGGTCGGTATCGCCACTCGGCACCTTCTGCCACTGGATGTATGCGCACCACGAGGCCCAGCCATTGATCGACAGCAACAGTGCCTTGAAGTAGTCCTCCCACGCGGCTTCGGGCAGCCTGAGTTCATCCATCGCCCATGACGCGGCTTCCTCGACGTGCCATGGCAACCCGTGGAGGTGCCGCGCCAGCCCTGGCAGGCCCAGCATCGATGGAAGGCCGTGGTCGCGCCGTGCGCTTTCACGCCAGAACTCGTACAGGCTGGACGCCCCCGCCGCACGCCAGTCGGCCTGGTGCCGATCGAAATACGTAGCGCACATTTGGCTCAACTGGAACACGATGGCGGCACGCCACGGCCAGCGCGCGTTCTTCTGCACGGCATCGTCCAGCAGGTCGACCAGCAGCGGCGTGCGCTGCACGCGCAGCGGTTTGGCCAACTCGGCAATGCACTGCTCCACCGTCACGCCACAGGGTTCGTGCGCCGCATGCATCTTGAGCGCGACATCCAGGTCCGCATGCGTGATGCGGCCGGCCTCCCATTCGCGCCGGATGTAGGCGCGATCGGGAAACACGCGGAAGTCGCCCAGCACCGCAAGCCGCGCGGCCACGCGGCGGACAGGCAGGCCGATGCGCCGCCAATGCGGATTGACCGCCACCGCCTGGTCCAGCGGCCAGACGGGCATGATGGTCGCGCAGGCGCGTGTGATGGCCGTTTGTAACGTCACGTCACGGGCGCTGTCGGATGCCGTCAGTGATTCGGCCATGGCGGTTTGCGTTGAGCTGGCCATCACGCCTCCGAGTGCGCGCAAACGGGTGCGTGGGTAGGCGCAGTCGTATTGCGGGTCTCAGCGCCCGCCCAGCGCGTAGGCCAGAGGCGCAGCACCCAATGCGTGTAACCCTCATCCATGTAGAAGCCCGCGTACACCCAGCGCCGCAGCGTCACGAGCGCGTGTGGCCACAACTGGAACGCGGCCAACTCGAGGTACATCACCGACATGCCGACAAGGGCCACGATGCCGGCGCCGGCAAGCGGCGTCTCGCCGGCGCCGATGGGCGCGCGATCGACGATGCATGCAGCCACCGTCAGGCAAATCGCCGTGCCCAGCGCAGTCAAGAGCCGTGCCGTGACGATACCCTTGCGCTCGAGCGATGGTTTCGGCACCCACAGGAGCGGTGCCCACGCGAGCGCGAGCACGCCCGTCCACCACCACGGCCACGCGTGGTTGCCGGTAAGCCGCTGCACACCCAATACGATCGCGAGCGCGACCGGTATCGCCCACACCATGCTGACCCACGAGTTGGCGATCTCGCCCGTGATGAGCTTGCGGCCGGTGTCCTTCACCACGCTCGACGCGTCAAGGAAGTTGTGCGCCTTGTACAGCGAGTGGCCGAGGAGGTGCAGCGCCGCAAAGAGGTACAGGCCTAGGCCGCACTCCAACACCATGAAACCCATCTGCGCAATCGTGGACCAGGCGAGATGTACCTTCTGACTGACGCGCGTCATCAGCACGAGTCCCGCGACCACCGCCGACATCAGGCCGAGCACCACCAGCAGCCAGCGGGCAGCCAGCGATACGCCCAGCAACGGCGCAAACAGCACCAGCACGTAGCCACCCAGGTTGACCACGCCCGCGTGCAGCAACGCCGACACCGGCGTCGGCGCTTCCATTACCTGCACCAACCAGCCATGCACCGGCATCAGCGCCGTGCGTGCGATCACCGCCAGCGCAAGGCACAGCCCGCTCCAGGCCAACTCCGGCGACGTGTGGCCCGCGGCGATGTATGCCCATAACGCCGACAGCGAGCCGCTGCCGACCCGCGACCACGCCAGCGCCGCCGCAACGATCAACAGGGCGTCGACTGCGCGGTCGGTGACCATCTTCTTGTGCGCCGCCAGTAGCGCGAAGGGACGATCGGGATAAAAACACAGCAGGTCGTGCATCGCCCATTCGATGGCGGCCCACGCGGCAATCAGGACGATCCAGTGGTTGGCCAGCAGCAAAACGTGCACCAGCGCCAGCACAGCGGCCAGCGCCGCGACGTACACCTTCTGCCGCGGCTCACCTTCCAGATGCTTGGACGAATAGACGCCGATCGCGGTGCCCAGCAACTGCACCAGCAGGCTGACCCACGTGCCGAACTGATTAACCGCGAGCCAGCCGTCGACGCCTTGGGTCACGCTGTGGCCCGCGTGTGCCGCCAGGAGCTCGACCGCCAGTGCAGCCAGCGCGAACGCCAGCGCGACCAACGCCAGCCCGTTGAATCGGCGCCACGTCCGTCGAATGGGCGCTCCGCCCCAGCGAGCCCAGATTGCCGCCGCGGCCATCAGCACCGCGGGTACCACACCCAATGCAAAATTCGCCTCGAACAACCCGGTCATCGCACGCCTCGTGAAACGCCGAGCGCATCATTCTTGGTTTGTGGCATTCTGTAAATTATATTTGTTGTGCAGGTTCGTTCTCGAAAACAGAAGGATGAACATCAACCAATTGAACTTCAAGCATTTGTTCTACTTCTGGCGCGTGGCCAAGGAAGGCTCGCTGACGCGCACCAGCGAACAAATCCACACCTCGCAGTCGGCGCTGTCGACGCAGATCAGGCAACTGGAAACCCGCATCGGCAAGCCGCTGTTCGACCGCCGTGGGCGCCGGCTGGAGCTGACGGCCACCGGCCGGCGTGTGTTTGCCTACGCCGACGGCATGTTCGAGCTGGGCCAGCAAATGCTGGGTTGGCTGGACGGACGCAGCGAAGGCAGCGTACGCGTGCGGGTCGGCAGCGTTTCCACCATGTCGCGCAATTTCCAGGTCAACTGGCTACGTCCGCTGTTCGCCGAGCCGAGCGTCGTGCTGTCGGTCGATTCGGGATCACTGGAAGAACTCATCGCACGCTTGCTGCGACATCAGCTGGACGTGGTACTGGCCAACGACGCCGTGCCGTCCGATCCGGCGCGCCCGGTGTCCTCGCGCTTTCTCGGAAGCCAGGTGATCTCGCTGGTCGGTCGCGCCGATCGCTGGTCTGGCACCACGCTGGCCGTGCCGCACGACCTCGACGGCGTCGACGCCGCCCTGCCCAGCACGCGGCACAGCGTGCGCACCCAGTTCGATGCGTTGTGCTTTGCCGCCGGCGTCGCACCCAACGTGCGCGCCGAGATCGACGACATGACCATGCTGCGGCTGGTCGCGCGCGACAGCGGCTGGATTACGGTGCTGCCCGAAGTCGTGGTGCAGGACGAGCTACGCTCGGGCGTGCTGGTAAACGTCGGCCAGTCGCCGCAACTTACCGAGCACTTCTACGCGATCACCGCGCAACACGGGCATCCGGTGCGGCCGCTCAACGAGCTGTTGTTGCGCGCAACGACCGGGAAAGTCTTTGATGGCTAGCAGCGCTGACTTTCGGAGGATCGTTCCGGACCATGGCGGCTACCGGCTCGCCGCAAGCCCCGCCGGCGGCGCCACGCATGGCGACGCGCGCATAATGGGCGGCGAAGGAGACCAGCATGTCCGACGCACACGTCGATTTCTGCGAAGCCAATCGCCGCATCCAATGGATACTCGAACATCCAAACTTCAGCCCATGGTTGAAGGACAGCCTCCGCAAGGCCCTCGAGTGCGACCCTGTCGCGGCCCTCAATGATGCGGAACTGCTGCTGCAGCTTATCCGCGCACGGACGGATGCCCTGGTCCAGGAAACTCTTTCCCCCAGCAAGCGCGCCATCAACTGAACCGGAACAGCATTACCAGGTGCCGCACACCAGCCCGCAAGGTCAAAACCTGTACGGTTCCGCGTAGACTTGGATGGCGGATCGCATCACGCCCTCGGGCCCGCAGCCCGTCGCAACCGGTCGCACAAGGCGGCACCGAGGCCGCGCGCGTCAGGCAGGCTGGCCAGAATCACGTCGCAGCCCTGCTCGTCGAACGAACGCAGGAACCGGTACAGGGATGATGCGTAGTCATCCGGCGACGCGGGAACCACGATCGGTACGATGCGCGCCTCGCCGGACCAGCCCGGGCCGGCAAGTTCTGAAGGCAACAGCACGCCGACCCGCAAACCGTTGCGAGCGAGGGATAGCGCCTTGTCGGCCAGATCTTCCGGCTTGATCAGCGAAACGCGGGCATCGGGCGAGTAGTGCAGGGGGTGCTGGCCAGGAACGCGCGCTGCACTGTCACCTGTACGCAGCGGCTGCTGCAGCACTTCTTCGATACGTTCGGCGGCAATGCCGCCTGGACGCAGGAGTCGCGCGGCGCCGTTCCTCATATCGACAATCGTCGATTCGACGCCGACGCGACACGGCCCGCCATCCAGGATGAATTCGACCGCCGGGCCGAACTCCGCGCGCACGTCCTCGGCACGGGTCGGGCTCAGATGCGTGAAGCGATTGGCCGAAGGTGCAACCACCGGCCGCCCGAATGCGCGGATGAGCCGCAGTGCCAACGGATGCGCGGGCACGCGGATCGCGACGCTCCCCTGGCCACCGGTGACGATCGGAAGCACGCGCGGGTGGCGATTCAGCACGAGCGTCAGCGGACCGGGCCAGAACGTTCGGGCCAACACGCGCGCGGATTCGGGTACGTCGGTGGCCCAATCGTCGAGCCAACCAGCTTCTCCGATGTGAACGATCAGGGGATGGCTCGTCGGGCGCTTCTTGATGGCGAAAATTTTCGCCACAGCCTGCGCGTTTGCGGCATCCGCCGCGAGGCCGTAAACGGTTTCGGTGGGGATCGCCACGACTCCGCCGCTCGCGAGCAGGTTCACGCAATGCTCGATGTCACGCGTGCCACTCCTCGGATCGGGTTTTGCAGACATGGCCTCTCACAGTGCTGAAGCGCATCGCAAGGTTTCGCCCGAGGCATAAGGCGGGCGGTGTTCAAGGTACGCAACGACGCGGTAGCCAGCGCATTTTATCCGGTTGCGGATGTCTGCAGAGCGCCGTCCGCGAAACCCGCGCCGGGAGCCTGTTGGCATCGGAGCCGCCATCCGTCTGCTTTTCGCCCAGCAGAGTGGCGGCTCCTGGCCCGTTGATGCCGTGGATCTCGTTGCCGTTTGCGCCTTGCGCGATGCGACGGATGCACTGTTGCGTGCGCGCCTGGAACGCGTCCTGGCTCCGGATTCCATGGTGCGGCGGTTCAATCGCGCGTTGGCCGCGCCCTCGGCCCAAACACGCCTTGAATGGACTGGAGCGGGTCCGCGCAAGTCGCTGCCTGCCGCAAGCGCGCAGCGCGACACCCTGATCCGCGCATTGGCCCTGGACGCGCTGGAGATCCTGACCGGGCCGCAGGCAGGGCTGCTACGCAAATGCGCGCATCCAGCCTGCAGGTT
>DATCSF010000048.1:0-13516 GCA_036568625.1 Rhodanobacteraceae bacterium
GCCAGAAGCCGCGCGAAAACGGAATGAGGCGGAAGCCTTCCCAGAAATTCGCTCCGCCTTCGGCGATGGCGCTCGGATAGTCGGCTACCCGCGGCTGCAGGACCGGCAACAGGTTCGCGTGCGCGAACATCTTGACGCGGCCGCGCCGCGCGGGATCGAACCACGATTCGTAAAACAGCCGCTCCAGACCTGCCACGTGATCCATGTGGCCGTGGGTGATGAAAACCGCCGGCGGCAGCGTTCCGTAGCAGCGCATGAAATGTTCCAGCGTGCCCGGGCCGCAATCGATCAGCATCACCGGCTTGCCGTCGCACTCCAGCACGGCGGCAGATGAACCCATATCCAACGCATTGGCGGCGCCCGCGCCCAGCACATGCAGCGACCACACGGCGTCGTGGCCTCGATCGCAAGCTGCCGCGCCTGCCTGGACCGCCCTCTTGCTCATCCGGCACTTCCCAGAACCCGTTCGTATCCGCGCATCAAAGGCGTCCAGACCTCGCGGTCCAGCGCCGCTTCGTCATGATCGCACGCGCCGACCTTCAGCAACGAACGCTTGAGCCGGGCGAGATTCGCCAGCTTCCATGCCGTGCCCGTCGCACGAATTTCACCGCGATCGAAATCGATCAACCACAACTGATCGCCGCTTATCAGGATATTGTGCGCGTTCAAATCGGCGTGATCCACGCCCGCGGCATGGAAGCGCGCAACCAGCACACCCACCCGCTCGGCCAATGCAGAATCGAGCCGCCGCTCGCGCACGGCGTGCGCCAGGGTCGAAGCTCCCTCGATCGCCCGCGTGATCAGGTCGGCGGTGTAGTGCAGGCCGTGCCGTCGATAACGCGCCGCCACGGGCGCGGGCACCGGCAGGCCCCGCCTCCCCAATTCGACCAGCAGTCCGAACTCGGCGAGACCCCGGCTGCGGGTGCGCCCGTTCCACACGTAGCGATCGCCAAACAGCGGCGACATCCACCCGCCGCGGTGATAGTGGCGCAGCACGCACGCCCCGACCGGCGTATCCAGAAACGCGACGCCACCGCGCCCGCCGCCGACGCTCTGGACGCGACCCTGGGCCTGCCACCATGCGGCGTCGAACCATGCCTGCGTCGGGGTTTCCGGGAGATTCGCATCGACCACCATCGCGCCATCGCCGGATGCGACAATGCGCGGGTCGACCGCGCGGCGTTCAGCGTCTGACTGCGTCGATTTTTCCACACCCCAAGTCTAGCAAGCCCGATGTCTGACGCCCCCGAATCGCTGTGTCTGCTGCGCACCTCTGCCCTGGGCGACGTCACCCACGTGGTGCCACTGGTGCGCACGCTGCAGGCCGCATGGCCTGCGACACGGCTGACCTGGATCGTCGGCAGGCTGGAACACAAGCTGGTCGGCGACATCTCCGGCATCGAATTCGTGACCTTCGACAAGGCCGCCGGTATCGCGGGCTACCGCGACGTGCGCCACGTGCTCGCGGGGCAACGTTTCGACGCGCTGCTGCACATGCAGGTGGCGCTGCGCGCGAATCTTCTGAGCCTTGCCGTCCACGCCGACCGCCGGATCGGCTACGACCGCGCGCGCGCCAGGGATCTGCACGGCCTGTTCGTGCACGAACGCATTCCCACCCGCAGCGGCGAACACGTGCTGGATGCGATCGGCAGCTTCGTCGAACCGCTGGGGCTTAAACAGACGCGGGTGCGCTGGGATATCCCGATTCCGGAGGAAGCGCATGCGTGGGCCGCGGAACAATGGCCCGACGACGGGCAACCCGCGCTCGTCGTCAGCGCCGCGTCCAGCCATGCGCTGCGCAACTGGCGTGCGGAGCGCTACGCCGCGGTCGCCGACCACGCCGCGCAAGCGCTGCGCATGCGGGTCGTGCTGACCGGCGGACCGTCCGGCCCCGAACGCGCGCTGGGTAATGCGATCACCGCGCGGATGAAAACCCAGCCGCTGGACCTGATCGGTCGTGACACGCTGAAACGCGCACTGGCGCTGTACCAGCGCGCCGCGATCGTACTGACGCCCGATGCCGGTCCCATGCACATGGCCAATGCGGTCGGTGCGCGCGTGCTGGGCTTGCACGCCGCCAGCAACCCCGTGCGTTCCGGCCCCTATTCGGATCTTCGCTGGTGCGTGGATCGCTACGACGCCGCCGCGCGCAAGTTCCTGCACAAACCGGCAGCAGCCATTCCATGGGGCACCAAGATCGAATACCCGGGCGTGATGGATCTGGTGACCGTGGAAGATGTCATCGGGAAACTCGAAACCGCGCTTCAGGTTGCGCCGTAGGGCTGGTAGGACTTTTCCTCCACCAGCCGCGAACCCAGCCTAAGGTTGATCGCGCGCTTCACCGCCGCGCGCTTGTCGTTGGTGTGGTACACGGCGCGCGCCAACTCGATGAAACGCGCATCGAACGCCTGATCGCGCTCCTTCACACGGATTTCATCCTCGATCTCCCACAGCGCCTCGTTGATGCGTTTCAGCTCGGCACGTTCGGTGGAAATGTCGGTGCGCGACGCGGGATCGCGCACCCACAATTCATTCAACAACTGCAATTCGTCGCGCACGTTGGCCAGCTTGGTCGCGTCAGCGATGCGCTCGGACTTGATTTCCAGAATCGTGACCTTGTCGATCAGTTCGCCGAAGGAAACGGGTGCGGAGATCAGGCTCATGTGCTTGCCGCTCAGAAAAATTGCTCAGAAAAATTACGCCAAGCGTAACAATAACGCTAGCTTCACACATCTCTGGCTTGCATGCCGCGCGCCGCTCCCCAAGTGTGATCTTGTGCCACCATACGCACGTGGTTCCGTGGAGCGCAGTAATGAACATTTTGATGGTGCTGACCTCGCATGGCCAGCTTGGCGAATCCGGCACCCACACCGGCCTGTGGCTGGAAGAGCTGGCCGTCCCATATCGCCTGTTCAAGCAGGCCGGCGCCGAGGTCACGCTGGCTTCGCCCGCCGGCGGCCGGGCACCCATCGATCCGAACAGCGAACAGCCCGACAGGCAGACCGAGGCGACCCGCGGCTTCCGTGCCGATCCCGATGCCATGCAGGCGCTCGCGCAAACCCGCAAGCTGGCCGACATCGACCCCGGAGCGTTCGACGCGGTGTTCTATGTGGGGGGCCATGGGCCGTTGTGGGACCTGGTGGACAACGATGATTCGCGGCACCTGATCGAAACCCTGTACGCCCAGGGCAAACCGGTGGCCGCCGTCTGCCACGGCGCGGCCGCGCTGCGCAACGCACGCGGGCCGTTCGGATTGCCACTGGTGCGCGGCAAGGATGTCACCGGATTTTCCAACTCCGAGGAACGCGCGGCAGGCCTCGCCGAAGTGGTGCCGTTTCTCGTCGAAGACGCGCTGAAGGAAGCGGGTGGCAGGTATTCCAAGGCCGCCAACTGGCAGGCACACGTGGTCACTTACGGCAACCTGATCACCGGGCAAAACCCGGCCTCGTCCGCCGGGGTGGCCAAGGCAGTGCTGCAACAGTTGCAGCGGTAATCCCGCGCAAGCTGCGTGCGTGCGCCGTCGGTCACGACTCCGGCGGCCAAGGTTTGACGGGTTGTGCCGAAGCGTCCGATTTTTGCGTGTACGGGTCGATCCCGGCAGGCGCGGGCAGCGTGCTCAGGAATTGTGGATTGCGCCGCGCGTGCGTGGCTTGTTCGAACGCGTACGCCATCCCGATCAATGCCGGTTCGCTCCATTTGCGGCCAAAAAACAGCATGCCGACCGGCAGTCCGTGCACGAAACCCGCGGGCACCGTGATCGAGGGGTAACCCGCCACCGCTGCCGGCCCGTACGCGGACGGCAGGTTCGCGTCACCGTTCACCAAATCGATGGTCCAGGCCGACGCCTGCGCCGGTGCAAGCAACGCATCGAGGTGATGCGCATTCATTGCAGCGTCGATTCCCTCCGGCCCCGCCAGCTTCCGCAATTGCCCCAGCGCCTCCCGATAAGCCTTGTCCGTCAGCGGTCCCTTGGCCTCGGCTTCGATGAACAATTCCTGCCCGAACCACGGCATTTCCTCCGCGGCGTGCGACTTGTTCCACGCAATCAAACCGGCCAGCGAGTGCACCGGCAGGCCCTTGCGCGTGGCGAGGTAGGCATCGATGCCGTGCTTGAATTCGTACAGCAATACCGTCGTTTCGGCCTTGCCGTACGCGTCGACGTGCGGAATCTTCACCGGATCGACCACCGTCGCGCCATGCGCACGCAATACCGCGATAGCCCCGTCCAGCAACTTCGCGACGCCCGGGCCGTCATCGGCAAGCGCGCGCACCACGCCGATGCGCTTGCCCTTCAGCGCATCCTCATCCAGGAACCTGGTGTAGTCCGTCGCGTGCTGGTCCGCATCGGCGGTAGCCGGATCACGCGGGTCGCTGCCGGCAATCGCGGTCAGTACCGTTGCCGCATCGCGCACATCGCGCGCCATCGGTCCGGCGGTGTCCTGGGTCGAACTGATCGGGATGATGCCCGCGCGGCTGACCAGCCCCACCGTCGGTTTGATGCCCACGATGCCGTTGGCCGCGGCCGGACAGATGATCGACCCGTTGGTTTCGGTGCCGATCGCCACGGTCGCGAACCCCGCCGCCACCGCCGCGCCCGAGCCGGAGCTGGAGCCGCAGGCGCTGCGATCCAGCACGTACGGATTGCGGGTGAGTCCGCCGCGCCCGCTCCAGCCGCTGGAGGCGTGCGTGGAGCGGAAATTCGCCCATTCACTCAGGTTGGTCTTGCCCAGGATCACCGCGCCGGCCTTGCGGAGTTTCGCCGCCACCGTCGCATCCCGTGGCGCGGGGGCGCCCAGCAAGGCCAGCGAACCGGCGGTGGTCGGCATGTCGTCGCCGGTATCGATATTCGCCTTCAGCAACACCGGAATGCCCCACAACGGACCATGGCTGCGCACCTCGCGCTGCTGGTCGCGCTGGGCGGCAATCTTCATTGCGTCGGGATTCAACTGCAGCACCGCATTGACCCGCGGCCCGGCATGATCGAGCGTATCGATACGCTGGATGAAATCACGGACAAGCTGTTGCGAATCCAGCTTGCCCCCCGCCATCGCCTGCTGCAGCTCCGGGATGCCCACATAACTGATGGATGAAGCGTCGGCCGCGGGCGGTGGCTGGCCGACATCCCGCGCCCAGGCACCCATCGAAAAGGCGATCCCCAACATCAGGACGACGACCCGCGACGGCTTGCGCATGGTGATTCCCTCCGTTTGCCTGCCACGCAACCTAAGACATCGCGGGTTCGGGCTCAAGCGTTCCGGGCGCCGCAGCCACACCGGGCTTTCGCGTTATCCTCATGGTTGTCACCCGCATGGGCACGCAATTATCATGACCGGCTCGCTCCAGCGGCCCCCGAGTATCGCGAGGGGTGAGCGTCAGGGACGATGCGAACACGGATTCGCCGGGAGCGAATCCGGACAGCCGTAGGGCTGGCCCCGAGCATCGCGAGGGGTGAGCGTCAGGGACGATGCGAACAATGCGCCGGCAGCAACTGCCACGAAACCAGGCGCTACAGTTTTGGAGAGGTGGCAGAGTGGTCGAATGCGCCGGATTCGAAATCCGGTTTACGGTTATGCCGTAACGTGGGTTCGAATCCCACCCTCTCCGCCAATGACGCAAGGGGAGCCGTTTCGCCCCTTCGTCGTAGCTTCAATCTGGAGAGACGACCAAACCGTCAGCGCTCGCACCCCACCAACCGCAACTGTTTGCCGATTTGCAAATCGGATGCCGAATGCAGCCGATTGCCGCGCACCAGCTCGCGTACGTTGTCGCAATCGAAGCGGCGTGCGATCGCGTACAACGTGTCGCCCTTGCGCACGGTGTAGTGCCGGGTTCGCTTCGGCGGCGGATCGGCGGCCACGCGCACGGGGAGCTGCGCGTTCTGCAACTGATCGGCCAATGCGACCCATTTGCCACTGGTGCAGGAATGCTTGTAGGCGTTCTGCAGGAATTGGGGCAGATTCACCCGCGTGCCGGGCGGCTGCAGTTGCGAGGGCTCCATCTGCGGATTGAGGTTGCGCAACGTGCGATACCAACCATAGTGCGCGCCGTCGCCGTCGCCCAGGCACACCGTCAGCTCGTTCAGCGATGCCGGATTGACCAGAGTCACGTAACCCGGGGCGCCGTCTATCTTGGGAAAATGCAGGTTGTAGCGCTGCGGGTGCAGGAACAGCCACGCTGCCGCGAGCACCATCGGCACGTATTCGCGAGTTTCCGCCGACAGCGAGAAATAGACCTTGGGGTCCCAGAAACTCGCATCCGACATTCCCGATACCAGCCGCCCCATCCGCCCCTCGCCACCGTTGTACGCCGCCAGCACCAGCGCGAGGTTGTCGTTGAGTTGGCCCAATTGCTCATTGAAGTACGCCGCGGTGGCCTGCGCGGCCATGGTCGGATCGAAGCGCTGATCGAAGCCATTGATGGTGTTCAGGCCGAAACGCGAACCGGTGGCCGGCATGAACTGGAGCGGACCCGCCGCGCCCGAGCGCGACACCGCATGCACGTTGCCGCCGGATTCCTTGGCGATCAATCCGAACAGGATTGCTTCGGGCAAGCCCGCCTGATGGAACGCGGGCCACATCTGGAAGCGCAGATACTGGTAATCGATGTAAGCGCGTATGAGGTTGGGCCGCAGCCGCGTCAGCCATACCTGCAGCGCCGCCTGCACGGTGCCATTGGTCGCGACCAGATCGGACAATTTGTGATCATGCAGCAGTTCAACGGTGCGTTGCGCTTCGGGCAACGTGGTCAGCACGCCGGAATCGGCGCCGGCGGTGGTCTGATCATCGTTGTCGAGCGCCTGCTGGTCACCTTCGGTGCCGAGGAAGCTGCCGTCCTTCAGCCGCAGCGCGCGGTCGTACGCAGAGAGAAACCGCTGGGTATCGCAGCCCTGTGTGTTGACGCAGGCATCCGACGCGGTGCGCATCGCATCCAGCGCGGCTTCCAGCGTCTTCTGCGATTGCGCATCGTCGCCGCGGCGCGCCTGCCGCAATGCCTGATCGTATCCGGCGCTGGCGCGATCGAGCTGCGCATAAAGCCCGTTCAGATCCGATGGGGAACCGTTCCCCTTCGACGGCGCTTGCGCACATCCCGCCAACAATCCCCACGCGCATGCGCACGCGCCCCAAGCCAAACAACGCCACATCATGCAAATATCCGATCACCCGACAACGACCGCACCCTAACGCGTTGCGTGGCGCGACTCAAGGCAAAATCCCCACGTACAATCCCAAATCCGTCACATGTCGGCACATGGGAGGCCGCGTGAACGATATCCTGGTCGGCAGGAACGATGCCAGCGCGGTCGAACTCGATCCCCATTTCGCGCAGCAGGAAGCCGCCACAGCGCCGCAAGGTTCCGCGTGGGGCGGCATGATCCACGATGCGATCTTCGGCACCAGGCGCCGCCAGGGGATGCTCGAAACCATGGCCAAGCAGACCGCGCGCACGATGGGCAGCCAACTCGGGAGACAAATCCTGCGCGGCGTGCTGGGCGGCATTTTCGGCGGGCGACGATGAGAGGAAAATGAAACCCCTTGCGGTTTCATTCCGTTCTCCACGTCATAACGCATGTCACGCTGGCGCCCGCCCCCGCCCCGCTCCACCGCGATCATCACGCGCACGGGCTTCGACGCGCTGAAGGCCGAGCTCGACCACCTGTGGCGCGAGCTGCGTCCGGAAGTCGTCAAGGCTCTGGCCACCGCCGCCGCGGAAGGCGATCGCTCCGAAAACGCGGAATACACCTACCGCAAGAAGCAACTGGGCGAAATCGATCGGCGTGTGCGTTACCTGTCCCGGCGCATTCCATCCCTGAAAATCGCCGAAGGGACGCCCGCCGACACCGCGGCGATATTCTTCGGCGCCACGTTTGAAATCGAAAATATTGGCAGCGGCGAAGCCCGTGTCTATCGCATCGTGGGTCCCGACGAAACCGATGCGAAGAAGGGCTGGATCAGCATCGATTCACCAATGGCACGCGGGGCGTTGAAGAAACGCGTGGACGAGCAGTTCGAGGTGGAGCTGCCAAGCGGCAAGGCACGATTCGCTGTACTCGCGGTGAGCTACGAATAGTTTCCGATTCCGTCGGTGCTGAACGTAACGAGTGCAAGCAGGTGAAGTCGAAACACTTGCCCTTCGAGTCCGCGACCTTTTCGGCCGCCACGCTCAGGGCGAGCGGTCGCCCAGCACCGCTTCCAGGTCATGCGCATCCGCGCCGGTAATGCGCACGTCGACCAACTGGCCGGACTTCAACGATTCGCCATCTGCGATCCGTACCACGCCGTCGATTTCCGGCGCGTCGGCGAATGAGCGCGCGACGGCGCCGTTGGCGTTCACTTCGTCCACCAGAACGGTCAGCGTGCGGCCGATCTTCTTCTGCAGCTTCGCGGCGGAAATCCCCGCCTGCACTTCCATGAAACGCTCCAGCCGGTCTTCCTTCAATTCCTCGGGTACCGGATCGGGCAAGTCGTTGGCCTTCGCCCCCTCCACAGGCGAATAGGCAAACGCGCCGACGCGGTCGAGTTGCGCCTCGCGCAAGAACGCCAGCAGTTCCCCGAACTCGGCGTCGGTTTCGCCGGGAAAGCCGACGATGAAGGTGCTGCGAATCGTCAGATCCGGACACACTTTCCGCCACGCACGAATGCGCTCGAGCGTTTTCTCGGCATGCGCCGGCCGCTTCATCAATTTCAGGATTCGCGGCGAGGCATGCTGGAATGGAATATCCAGGTATGGAAGGATCTTGCCTTCCGCCATCAGCGGGATCACTTCGTCCACGTGCGGATACGGATAGACGTAGTGCAGTCGCACCCACGCACCCAGTTCGGACAAGCCCCGACACAGATCGAGCATCCGCGTCTGGTACGCGCCGCCGCGCCACTCGCGCCCGGCGTATTTTAAATCCACGCCGTAGGCGCTGGTGTCCTGCGAGATCACCAGCAGTTCCTTGACGCCGGAACGCACCAGCTTTTCGGCCTCGATGAGCACCTGGTCGACGGGCCGCGAAACCAGATTGCCGCGCATCGACGGAATGATGCAGAAGGTGCAGCGATGGTTGCAACCTTCCGAAATCTTCAAGTACGCGTAGTGCTTCGGCGTCAGCTTGATGCCGGTGTCCGGCACCAGGTCCACGAACGGATCGTGCGGCTTGGGCAGCGCTGCGTGCACCGCGCCCATCACGCTCGAGTAATCCTGCGGGCCGGTGATCGCCAGCACGTCGGGATACGCCTCGCGGATCAGCGCGTCGCGCTTGCCAAGGCAGCCGGTGACGATCACCTTGCCGTTCTCGTGCAGGGCCTCGCCAATCGCGTCCAATGACTCCTGCACCGCCGCGTCGATGAAGCCGCAGGTGTTGACGATCACCGCGTTGGCCTTGTCGTAACGCGGCACGATCTCGTAACCCTCGGCTTTCAACTGGGTGAGGATGCGTTCGGAATCGACCAGCGCCTTGGGGCAGCCGAGGCTGACGAAACCGACTTTGGGGTTGGAAGCAGGCATGGCACTCGGGATGGTTGCAGACTCGCCATTTTATCGGGCGCAGCCGTGCGCCGGCACCTCGATCGGGTCCGCAAGGTAGTACGCTGTGGAGATCGAGGCCTTGGAGGACCAGCATGGGCGAACGCATCAACCTCAACACCGCCGGCACCCATTGCATCGGCGCGTATCTCGCAAAACCTGCCGGCGCCACCAAGGGCGGCGTCGTGGTGGTGCAGGAAATCTTCGGCGTCACACCGCACATCCGCGACGTTGCCGACCGCTTTGCCGAAGCGGGTTATGTCGCGATTGCGCCGGCATTCTTCGATTACGTCGAGAACGACGTCGAACTCGGCTATGACCATGCCGGCACGGAACGCGGCAAGGGCCTCGCGATGGAAGTCGGGCTCGATCGCGCCGTCGAGGCGGTGGCAAGCGCGGCCGATTCGATCAAATCTTCCGGAAACATCGGCGTCGTCGGCTACTGCTGGGGCGGCACGGTCGCGCTGCTTTCGGCGCAACGTCTCGGTTTGCCGGCGGTCAGCTATTACGGTGCGCGCAATACCGCTTATTTCAGCGAGCCATTGAAGGCGCCCGTCATTTTCCATTTCGGCGCAACCGATCGTTCAATCACCGCCGAGGCGATCGAAAAGCACCGCAAAGCCTGGCCCGACGCGCCGGTGTACGTGTACGAAGGCACAGGCCACGCCTTCAATCGCGATGTCGACCCCACCCACTACGACGAATCCGCCGCCAGGCTGGCCTGGCAGCGCACGCTCGCGTTCTTCGACCAGCATCTCGCGGGCAAGGCATGAGCGACGGTGCCGAAGCGGGTTTCCAACTCGATCCACGCCTCGGCAGGGACACGGTGTTCGTCGCAGACTGGCCACTCTGCCGCGTGCTGCTGACGGACGATGTGCGCTTTCCGTGGCTGGTGCTGGTACCGCGACGCGCAGGACTGACGGAACTCGACGACCTCGACGAGGGTGACCGCACGCGGCTGATGCATGAAATCCAGCGCGCGCTGAAAGTGCTGCGCACCGCCGCGGCGTGCGACAAGCTCAACGTCGGTGCACTCGGCAACATCGTGCGCCAGCTGCACGTGCACGTGGTTGCGCGACGCGCAGACGACGCCGCGTGGCCGGGGCCGGTGTGGGGTCATGGGACGGCGCAGCATTACGCGCCGGAAGCGCGTGATGCATTGCTTGCGCGCTTGCGATCGGCTCCGTGATCATGGATTTCTCGATCGAGCCGCTTGCCGAAGAAGCCTTGCTGCTGCGTTTCGGTGAAGGCATCGACCTCGACGTCAACGCACGCGTGCACGCCGCCACGCGAGCACTGCGCGCCGCAACGCTTCCGGGCATCGTCGACATCGCGCCGGCATATGCGACCTTGTTGTTGCGATTCGAGCCGTTCGCGTGGAGCGACGACGTCGCGGGGTCGTTCGATCGACTTGCGACAGCCCTGCACACGAGCCTTCTGCCTGCCGATTCGGAAGCACCGGACGACTCGTCGCGTCAGCGGCTCCCCCCCGGGGATGACGAGCAAAGAACCGGCCCCCGGTCGAGCCGGGGGGTTCGCGTCATCGAAATTCCGGTGTGTTATGGAGGCGAATGTGGTCCAGACCTCGACACGGTCGCGGAACACGCGCACCTGGCGCCAGACGAAACCATCGCCCGTCATGCCATCGCCGAATACACCGTCGCGATGCTCGGCTTCGCTCCGGGCTTTCCGTACCTGCTGGGCCTCGATCCCGCATTGCACGTGCCGCGCCGCGCCCACCCACGTACCCGCGTACCGGCCGGTTCGGTCGCAATCGGTGGCGCGCAGACCGGCATCTATCCACGCGAACTGCCCGGCGGTTGGCATCTGATCGGACGTACGCCGCTCGCGTTGTTCGATCCCGGACGCGACCCGCCCTGCCTGCTTGCGCCCGGCGATCGGGTGCGGTTTCGCGCGATTGCTTCCGATGAATTCATGCAACTCGCGGAGCGCGGCGGTTGAACATCGAAGTGATCAAACCCGGCCTGCTGACGACATGGCAGGACCTGGGCAGGCCGGGGCTGGCGCATCTCGGCGTCGGCCGCGCGGGTGCGTTCGATGCGCCGGCGTTGCGGATCGCGAACGCCTTGTGCGGCAACCCACGCGATGCCTGCGGGCTGGAGATCACCCTGCTCGGACCGACCCTGCGCTTCAACGCCGGCGCATGGATCGCGGTGACCGGCGCGCCGATCGCTTTCCGCGTCGACGGCGTCGAGCAGCCGATGTGGGCGCCCGTGCCGATGACTGCCGGCGCAACGCTCGAGCTTGGCGCGATGCGATCCGGCTGCCGCAGCTACCTGGCCGTGCGGGGCGGGTTCGGCGCGGCAGCGGTGCTCGGCAGCCGCAGCACGGACGTCAACGCCGCGCTTGGTCCGAACGGCGGACGGCCATTGCGCGCAGGCGACGGACTGACTCCTGGGAAGTTCACTACGGCGTCACCCGACATGCCGCGTTCGACACCGAAATGGCGGCTCGATCCGCGGCCTTGGCATTGCGGTGAACCCGACAAATCGCTGCGCCTGCTGCCGGGAAGGCACTTCGAGCGGTTGACACCAACGTCGCGCAATGCGCTGTTTTCAGAACCTTTCGTCGTGCATGTCGACTCCAATCGCACGGGCGTGCGCCTGACCGGCCCCGGCCTCGAATGGACATCGCCCATCGAGTTGGTCAGCGAGGGCTGCCTGCCCGGCTTGCTGCAACTGCCGCCTTCCGGGCAACCCATCGCGTTCGGCCCCGAGTGCCCGGTCAGCGGCGGCTACCCGCGCATCGGCCAGATCGCCGCGGTGGACATCCCGCGACTCGCGCAACTCAGACCCGGCGATGCGTTACGCTTCACGCCGTGGCCGCTCGGGCACGCCGTGGCCGCGCTTTGCAAGCGTGAACACGCGCTGCAGAAGCTGGAAGCTGCGATCCTCAAGCGCCTGCAGCAACACGCGCCTCGAGCATGATGCCCTGCTTGAAGCACCGCATGCACGAACGAGACTGATTCCCCATGCCCACCATCGACCTCAACGCGGACCTCGGCGAATCCTTTGGCGCCTGGCGCATGGGCGATGACGCCGGCGTGATGCCATGGATCACGTCGGCCAACATCGCCTGTGGTTTTCACGCGGGCGACCCCGGGATCATGCATGCGACGGCGGCGTTGTGCATGCAACATGGCGTCGCGATCGGCGCGCATACTTCGCTGCCGGATCTGCAAGGCTTCGGCCGGCGCGAAATGAAGGTCACGCCGAATGAGGCCTACGCGCAGACGCTGTACCAGCTTGGCGCCCTGCACGCCATCACCCGTGCGGCCGGTACGCAGGTCCACCACGTCAAGCCGCACGGCGCGCTGTACATCATGGCCGTGCGCGACCACGCACTGGCCGGCGCGATCGCCACTGCGGTGCGCGATTTCGATCATCGCCTGATCCTGGTCGGCCTCGCCGGTGGCGCGCTGGTGGAGGCAGGCCGCGACGCGGGATTGCCGGTCCAGCGGGAAGGCTTTTGCGATCGCCGTTATCGCGCGGACGGTTCGCTGACGCCGCGCACCGAACCCGGCGCGGTGCTTGAGGACATCGAGGTGGCCGTCGCGCAGGCCGTGGCGATTGCAACGCGCGGTGAAGTCGTCGCGGACGACGGCGCGAAGGTGCGCATCGAGGCGGACACGCTGTGCGTGCATGGCGACCGTGCGAATGCGGCCGCGTTCGCCAAACACCTGCGCCAGGCGCTCGAAAACGCAGGCGTGAAAATTTCTGCGGCGAAACGCCCGGCATGACAGGCCGGCTGCCGTCGCCATGACCGCCCTTCTGCACTGGCTGCCGCTGCTCGGCGTGCTGGCCGTCGTCATTGGTTTTGCGCTGCGCTTCAACCCGGTCCCGGTGGTAGTGGTCGCAGGCATCGTCAGCGGGCTCGCCGCCGGCAAGTCCATCGGTGAGATCCTGGCGCTGATCGGCCACAGTTTCGTGTCCGAGCGCGCGCTGCTGCTGTTCGTGCTGACGCTGCCCGCGATCGGCGTGCTGGAACG
>DATCSF010000049.1:0-8708 GCA_036568625.1 Rhodanobacteraceae bacterium
GTCTTGCGCGATCACGCAATGCGACGCCCGTCGGCGGCGTCGAACACATGCAGACGCGATGGATCGAAAGCCATGCTCAGTGTTTCACCGGGGCCGGGCAGGGTCTGCGGAGGCACGCGCGCGACGAGTGCGACGCCAGCGAAGCGCAGGTTGAGAAACACCTCGTTGCCGACGGGTTCGATCACTTCGAGCGTGGCGTCGAACCGCACCGGTGATTCGGACGCCGGCGTGCCTGCGTATTGCAGGTGTTCCGGGCGCAGGCCCAGCACGATCTCACGCCCCCGCATCGCATCCGGCGGCAAGCGCAAAGCCGGCAGGCCGTCGAGCGGAAAGCTGGCGTGCTCCATTTCCAGCGCACGCCCATCGCTGCGCAGGCGACCGCGGAAAAAATTCATCGCGGGACTGCCGAGGAATCCCGCCACGAACAGGTTGGCCGGCTGCTCGTACAGCCGCATCGGCGTGTCGATCTGCTGGATCTCGCCGTCGTTCAACACCACGATGCGCTGGCCCAGCGTCATGGCTTCGATCTGGTCGTGGGTGACGTAGATCATCGTCGCGCCGAGGCGCTGGTGCAGCCGCGCGATTTCCACCCGCATCGCTACCCGCAATTTCGCGTCGAGGTTGGACAGCGGTTCGTCGAGCAGGAACACCTTCGGTTCGCGCACCAGCGCGCGGCCCAGCGCCACGCGTTGCCGCTGGCCGCCGGAAAGGCGCCGCGGAAGCGCGTCGAGCAATGCTTCCAGTTCCAGCATTCGCGCTGCATCGGCGACGCACCGTTTGATCTCCGCGCGCGGGCGACCACGCAGTTTCAAACCGAAGGCGAGGTTCTCCGCGACGGTCATATGCGGATACAGCGCGTAGTTCTGGAACACCATCGCGATATCGCGTTCGCGCGGCGCAAGCTCGTTGACCACGCGGCCATCGATCTCGATGGTGCCCGAGGTGATGGTTTCCAGTCCGGCGATCGCCCGCAGCAAGGTGGTCTTGCCGCAACCGGACGGCCCCACCAGCACCAGCAGCTCTCCGTCCGCGACGGCGAAGCTGGCGCCGGCCACCGCGGTCTTGCCGTTGTCGTACACCTTGCGGACGCGGTCGAGGCGAACCGTGGCCATTGGGAATCCTCCAGCGACCCATTGTTGTTGCATTGTGCCAATGGACGCGTGCTTCCACAGCCCCACCACTGCGTGCGGCAACGCTGCGCGGATTCAGGGGCCGGTTCGCGCAAGGCCCAGCTTCCTCCGTGGTCCGGACCCCGCAGCCGCGCGCGGCACGTTATCATGCCGATGTAATCGTTTACATCCCTGGAGCAGTTCGATGGCCGACACCTCGGAACGATCCCCCTCGATCTTCCCGGCAGGATTCCTGTGGGGTTGTGCCACTTCGGCCTATCAGATCGAGGGTTCGCCGCTGGCCGACGGCGCCGGCGTCAGCAATTGGCATCGGTTCGTGCACACGCCGGGTGGCGTGCGCGATGGCGATACCGGCGACGTGGCCTGCGACCACTATCGGCGCTGGCGCGAGGACGTGGCGCTGATGCGCACGCTGGGCATGCGCGCCTATCGCTTCAGCATCGCGTGGAACCGGGTGTTGCCGGAGGGCCGCGGGCGTGTCAATCCGGAAGGCCTCGCGTTCTACGATCGCCTGGTCGATGCGTTGCTGGAAAACGGCATCCAGCCGATGATCACGCTGCACCACTGGGATTTGCCCGCCGCGCTGGACGATCGTGGCGGCTGGCTGAATCCCGACATCGTCGGGTGGTTCGCCGAATACGCGCAGGTGATGTTCCGCAAGCTGGACGACCGCGTCGGCCTGTGGACCACGATCAACGAACCCTGGGTGGTGAGCGACGGCGGTTATCTCCACGGGGTGCTCGCGCCGGGCCATCGCAGCCAGTACGAGCCGCCGATCGCCGCGCATCATTTGTTGCGCGCGCACGGTGCGGCGGTTCAGGCGTATCGCGCGGAAGGGCGCAACAACATCGGCATCGTGGTCAATCTCGAACCCAAGTACCCCGCCACCCAGGGAACCGACGACCTCGCCGCCACCCGGCGCGCCGACGCCTACATGAATCGCCAGTTCCTCGATCCGGTGTTCCTGGGCCACTACCCCGAGGAAATGCGGGAGGTGTTTGGTGATGCTTGGCCCGAGTGGCCGGACGAGGACATGGTGCAGATCCGCCAGGCCATCGATTTCGTGGGCGTGAACTACTACACGCGGAGCGTGGTGCGGCACGACCCACGCCGGTGGCCGCAACGCGTCAGCGGCGCGCCGCAGAAGCATGCAACGCACACCGAGACGGGCTGGGAGGTCTATCCGCAAGGCCTCACCGACGTGCTGAAATGGGTGAGTACGCGCTATGGACGTCCGCCGATCTACATCACCGAGAACGGTGCCGCGTTCTATGATCCGCCCGTTGCCGAAGCTGGGCGCGTGGAGGATCCGCTGCGGGTCGCCTATCTGCGGTCGCACCTGCGTGCCGTGCAGGCGGCGGCGCACCAGGGCGTGGACCTGCGTGGCTACTTCGTGTGGTCGCTGCTGGACAATTTCGAATGGGCGCATGGTTACGCGAAGCGCTTCGGCATCGTGCATGTGGATTACGCCACCCAGCAGCGCACCCCGAAAGATAGTGCGCGCTTCTACGCCCAGGTGATCGCCACCCACGGCGCGGCGTTGGGCGCCGCCGCGTAGGTTGGGTCGATCCCGGCTCTGCCGAGAGGAGCCCAATGTCGACCATGTTGGGCTTCCGCCGATGAAGCCGGCGTCAGCCCAACCTACGCTTTCAACCTTTGACGCTCCCCAGCAACAACCCGCGCAGGTAATAGCGCTGCAGGGCAAGGAACAGCACCAGCACGGGCACCACGGTGATCACCGCGCCGGCCATCATCAGTCCGCTGTCCTGCACGTACACGCGCGTCAGCGAGGCCAAACCCACCGGCAGCGTGTAGTGCTGCTGCCCGGTCAGCGCGATCAGGGGCCACATGAAGTCGTTCCATGCGGTGAGGAAGGTGAACACCGCCAGCGTCACCAGGATCGGTTTCAGCAGCGGCAGCACCACTTGCAGGAAGATGCGCAACTCGCCCGCGCCGTCCACCCGCGCGGCTTCCAGCAGTTCGCCAGGGATCCCGCGCGCGTACTGGCGCACCAGGAAGATGCCGAACACGCTGGCCATTGCGGGCAGGATCACCGCCCAATAGCTATTGATCAGCCCCGCGTATTTCAGCAGCAGGAACAACGGCAGCATCGCGACCTGCGCGGGGATCACCAGTGCGCCGATCAGCACGCCGAACATTTTTTCGCGCCCCGCGAAGTGCAGCTTCGCGAACGCATAACCGGCCAGCGTGTTGCATGCCAGCGACAGCAGCGTGATCGACGTCGAAATGATCAGGCTGTTCGTGAAATAGCGGCCCATGCCCGCGTGCGCGAACAGTTCGCGGTAGTTGGCGAGGGTCGGGTGCAACGGCAGCATCGGCGGCGGCAGGCTGTTGGCTTCGCCCGGCTGCATGAACGACACCGACAGCATCCAGAACAGCGGAAACAGCACCAGCGCCGTGCACGCGGCCAGCGCGCCATTGATTAGCCAGGTGTGTGGGCGCGGACTCATGCCGCGTTCTCCCGGCCTTCGCCGAAGCGCCACATCAACGCGGTCGCGGCGAACATCACCAGGAACAACAGGAACGCCACCGCCGAGGCGGTGCCCATGTTCCACCACTTGAAACCTTCGTTGTACATCAGGTACAGCACGCTCACCGTGCTTTGCAGCGGACCGCCCTCGGTGATCACGTAGGGTTCGGCAAACAACTGGAAATAACCCGACACGGTGAGGATGCCGACCATCAGCAGGATGGGGCTGAGCGCGGGCAGGGTGATGTGCCGGAATTGCCGCCAGGCGGAGGCGCCATCGATGCGCGCGGCTTCGTAGAGGTCGGCGGGGATCGCCTGCAGCCCGGCCAGCAGGATGATCATGTTGTAGCCCAAGTTCTTCCACACCGCGAACAGGATGATCATCGGCATCGCCCAGTCCGGATCGCCCAGCCAGTCGATCGGCGCGATGCCGAGGTGCGCCAGCACGAAATTGACCACGCCGAATTGCGTGTTGAAGAGGTAACGCCAGATCACCGCCACCGCCACCACCGTGGTGACCACCGGCGCGAACAGCGCGGTGCGGAACAGCGGTTTGAATCGCGCGGCGGACGAGTTGAGCAGCAGCGCGGTGCCGAGCGACGCCAGCATCGACAACGGCACGCCGACCGCCACGAAATACAGCGTGTGCCCCAGCGCGGCCCAGAACAGCGGGCGGTGCAGCAACTCCCAGTAGTTGGCGAGGCCCACGAAACGCAGGTTGCGGATGTCGGCCAGCGCGTACAGGTCGTAGTCGGTCAGGCTCAAGCCCAGGCCGGCCAGCACCGGCAGCAGGAAAAACACCCCCAGCACCAGCAATGCGGGCGTGAGGAACAACCATGCGGCGGCGGCGCGGTTCACGGCGCCGCCTTGTGTTGCCGCGCCAACACCCAGCGCCGCTTGGCGAGGATCGCGTCCGCCTGCGCGTCCATTTGCGCCGTGGCCTGATCGACGGTCAGTTGCCCCGCGACCGCGCGCGCGGCGACCTGCTGCATCATGTTGACGATCTGCTCCCACTCCGGAACCTGCGGCGCCGGACTCATGTGCTCGAGTTGGGCGCGAAACGCGCGCAGCTTGGGGTCGCGCTTGAGCGATGGATTTTCCCACGCCGAACGCCGCGCCGGCAGGTCGCCCAGGAGGTCATAGAACCGCGCCTGCACATCGGGCTGCGACAGGTATTCGATCAGTTTCCACGCAGCATCCTGGTGCTTCGAATGGCGCAGGATGACCAGGCTGGAACCGTAGGTGACCGAGTCGCCGGGCCCGTTCGGTCCGGGCAGTTGCGCAGTGGACCATGCGCGCTGTTGCGATGCAGGAAGGCGCTTGCGGAATTCGCCGATGTTCCAGGGACCGGACAAATAGAACACGAATTCGCCACGCCCGAACGCCTGCCACGGATTGCTCACCTGCACGTTGGTGAACGGCGGCACGTCATCGCGCCGGAACAGCCCGACGTAGAATGCCAGGGCGCGTTTGAAACCGGCGCTTTCGAAATTGCCGTAGCGTCCACCGTCGCGCAGCAGCGGCACGTGCTGCTGCAAGGCCAGCGCCAGCAACTGGTCGTATTCGTTGGTCGGCAGCAGTGCGCCCCAGCGTCGATCGCGGCTTTTCCGCCGGATCGCATCCATCTGCGTCTGCCACTCGGCCCAGTTGCGCGGCGGCGCATCGAAACCCGCGTCGCGCAGCAAATCGGCGCGATAAAACAACAAACGCGTATCGATGTACCACGGAACCCCGTAGAGCGTGCCGTCGATCACGTTGGTGGTCCACGCGCTCGCGAAATAGTCGTCGGCGCTGATCACCTTCGACTGCGCGACGCGCGGCTGCAGGGGCGCCAGCGCGTGCAGCGCCGCGAACTCGGCGATCCAGGTGTTGCCGATCTGGGTGACATCGGGGAGCGAATCGCCGGCGTAGGCGGTCAGCAGTTTTTCGTGCGCCGCGGTCAGCGGAATCTGCTGTACGCGCACGTGGATGCCGGGGTTGGCCTGCTCGAATGCCGGCAACAGTTGCGTGATCGCCTCGCCTTCGCGGCCGATGGTCCAGAACTCCAGCGTGGTGCTTTGCGTCGATGCGGTACAGCCCGCGAGCAGCAACGTCGCGAGCAGCACCGTGATGGCGAACAAGTCAACGCGTGGCCGATGATTCATTGCATCAAGTTTGCCGGGGACGCCTCCGTTGCGGCTGATGATGCCTCTTTTTCCTCGATGGTGCGCGACCCGTCCAGCCAGCCGCCCGTGAAGCCCGCGCGTTCAAGGCCGCGCCGGATGTGGGGATTGCGACGCATCACGTCCCATACGAAACCCGAGCGGTAATTCTCGATCATCAGCAGGATGGGCCCCTGGTCGATGCCGAGATATTGGTCGTCGAACCAGCCCTTGCCCGGCACCACGTGCCCGCTGCGCAAAGGCACGTTCAGCTGGAATGTCGGGTTGAAGGCGTCGAAAAATCCGTATTTCGAGTACAGCCATTTGCCGTAGCGGCTGTACATCGCATTGATCGCCGGCAACACCAGCTCCGGCGCAAACGCGATCGAGGCGACCGCCGCGGTGGGCGCAATGGTGCCATCGTCGATGATGTCGCCGACGTCGGCGCCGCGCGCGAGGTAGCCGTGAAACACCATGTTCGTTCCGTCCGGGCGTTCCCATGTCGTATTGCCCGGCCCGTCGCAGGCCGTCAAACCCCAGATGTTTCCATCGTAGCCTGCGAAGTGCCCGACGGTGGCGAGCGCGTAGGCGTGTTGGCCAATCACCGCGCGACGGCTGTTCTCGAAATAGTCCATGCCGTGCTTGCGCATGAAGGCGTCGCGGATGCCCCGGAAATCGATCCACGATTCGCTGTACTGGTGGCCGAACAGCGGCGCGAAGCCGATGTGCGGCTCGCCGCCCATGAAGCTGCCCCACGTGCGATCGTAGGTGGACGTCCACGCCTTCCATGCATCGGGCTCGACCGCGTGCGTCGGCGAGCCGAGCGCAAGGATGTACAGGATCTTCGCCTCGTCGTAGCCTTCCCAGTCGTGCGGGATGAATTTGCCGCCCGGCGTCCAGCCCATGCTGACCAGCGGCGGACGCGCCTGGGCCCACTTCCAATCCACGTCGCGGTACAGCTTTTCGGCAAGCTCGCGGATTTCGCGTTCCTCGGGATTGTCCTGGTCGAAATAGGTCTGGTCGAACAACACGCCCGCCATCAGCAGCGTGGTATCGATGGTGGACACTTCCACCCAGCGCCCGTAACGCAGCCCCGTTTGCATGTCGAGGAAGTGGTAGTAGAAGCCGTGGTAGCCGGCGTCGCCGTCCTCGCTGTCGCCCTGCGGTGCGTTGGCGAAGAACCTCAGGGTGGCCAATACCCGCAGGCGCGCCTGCTCGCGCGTGATCCAGCCGCGCTCGACCCCGATCGGGTAGGCCGTCAGGGCGAATCCCACGGCGGCGATGCTGGAGAAGTAATCCCTTTCGGGGTGGGGCGGCCAATGGTCGGGCACCAGTCCATTTTTTGGATTGGCCGTCTGCCAGAAGAATTGGAAGGTCCGGTGCTCGATATCGTCGAGCGACGGCGTGACGGCCTGGACGGCGGGCGCTGGCGTCCCGCGCTGCGCGTGCGCCGGTGCGGCCGTCAGCAACACCAGCAACATGAACACCACGCTGGCGCCGCTTCTGCGCATGGCGGCGAGCGCCACGCGCGACGCATGTTGCATGCGCGCCGTCAGCGTAGGTCCATCCGGTCTTTGGGGCGAAGTTTCAATGGGTACTGGCACGAACACGCCGTGGTCCTCGTGGATGGGGGCCGTCCCTAGGCATGTAAGGGGCGGGGCGTTTCCCAGTGCCCCGCAAGGTATCGAGCGCTTGGAAACCTGTCAGACGGCGGCGCAGTGGCGCGCGATGAATTGCTGGTGCATGGGCATGGCATCGACGCAGGTGGCGATCACGCGCTGGACGCTTTCCATCAGTTTCTTGAGATCCGCATCGGAAAGCTGGTCGACCGCGGGGTGCCAGGTGCGCGGCAGGATACGCTGGCCGATCATCACTTCCACCCAACTCGTAAGCGCGAACAATTCCTCGGCGTTGCGATAGAAGCGTCCGCTGTCGCGGAACAACCGGATGTTGTCGGCCAGCGGTTCGGGGATGTCCATGGTGCGGCAGTAATTCCAGAACGGCGTGTCGTCGCGTTCGGTGGCGCAGAAGTGCAGGACGATGAAGTCGCGGATGCGTTCGATCTCGAACGCCGTCTGCGCGTTGTAGCGGTCGATCACCGTCTGGTTGAAGCCCAGGTCCGGGAACAGGTTGACCAGTCGTGCGAGACCGGACTGGATCATGTAGATCGCGGTCGACTCCAGCGGTTCCAGGAAACCGGCCGCGAGTCCGAGCGCGACCACATTCCGGTCCCACGCCTTCCTGCGCTGCCCGGCGGTGAAACGCAACACGCGCGGCTCGCCCAGCGCCGGAGCATCGAGCTGCTTCAGCAATGCCGCCGCGGCCGCATCGTCGGAAATGTATCCGCTCGAATACACGTAGCCGTTGCCGACCCGGTGTTGCAAGGGTATCCGCCAGATCCAGCCCGCTTCGCGCGCGGTACAGCGCACGAACGGCGTCGGCGGGCCGACGACTTCGCTGGCGACCGCGACGGCGCGGTCGCAGGGCAGCCACTGTGACCAATCCTCGTAGCCCGCGTGCAGGGTCTGTTCGATCAAGAGGCCGCGGAAGCCGGAGCAATCGAGGAACAGGTCGCCGTCGATGCGCTCGCCGCTTTCGAGCACCACCGCCTCGACGAATCCATCCTCACCGCGCAATCGAACGTCCACCACCTTGCCCTCGGTACGCCGGACCCCGCGCTGTTCGGCGTAACGCCGCAGGTATTTCGCGTACAACCCGGCATCGAAATGGTAGGCGTAGGCGATGTCCGCCAACGGCGATTTCGGTGGCGCGTCGCTGGCGGAAACCATGAACTTGCCAAGCGGGCCCGCCTTGGTGTGCAGTGAATAGGCGCCGAGTTCGGCCGCGATGCCGCGTCGGTGGGCCTTGATCCAGTATTGATGAAAGGGCAGCAGGCCGTAGTCGTGACCGAGGGTGCCGAAACCGTGGAAGTAGCGATCGCCTACG
>DATCSF010000050.1:0-4231 GCA_036568625.1 Rhodanobacteraceae bacterium
GTATTCACGCCCGTCAACGTCAGCGTGCCGGCGCCTGCCTGCGTCACATTGCCAGAGCGAGAAATCACGCCGCCATAGGTCACCGCGTCGCTGCGATCGAACACGAGCGAGGTGCTATCCATGACGTTGCCGACGATCGAACCGCTGGTCCCTCCATTGCCCAGTTGCAACGTACCGTAAGCGATCGAGGTCCAACCGCTGTACGTATTGTTTCCGGTCAGCACCAACGTGCCTGGGCCCATAAGGGATACATTTGCGGTGCCCGCCAAAGTGCTGTTGATGATGGCCTTGTAAACGGCGCCACTGGAAGCATCGTAATCCACGTAGATGGTAGCCACATTGTCTGAGTCCGGCATCAGCTTCAATGCAGCGCCGGTCAGCGTGTAGCCATCGACCGCAAATTCCATTCCGGTGACACCGACATCACCGACGCTGTCGTCCACTGTCACCGTGCCCGGGTTGCCTTGAAAGTGCGCAAAGCTCGGTTGCGGCCACATCGCCACCGGACCATCGCCCTCGGCGTCGGTCCAGGTTAGTGAAGTCGTCGACCACGTGCCGCTGCCACCGGGTGCGCTGGCCGAAACGGGTGCCCAGATATTCAGCAAGACAGGTGGCGGAACCGGCGGATTGTCGGGACGCAAGTCGGGTTCGGCTGGCGAAAGCGCTTCAGCGGAAGCCGCGGGTGCGGACAATACGACGGCGCTGGTCCAGATCGGCGAAATGGCGGACCACGTACTGTCGCCGACAGGAGCGCTGGCCCAAACCAGCGGCGAGGCATTCAACAGGTCACGTGGTGGCGCCCACCCGTTGTCGAGGCACAATTCCGTTGTAGCGGGCGGCGGTGTTGCGGCGACGGCCGTGAGGGTGCACAACGTGACACCCTTGGCCCAAGTCCGTGAAGTGGCAAACCGTGCACCTTGGCCGCCAATCGGGGCGGCCGCAACCGGCGCCCGACTATTCAATCGGCCCCATGGAGGCACTAATGCATTATCGAGATGCGAGTCCGGTATGGCGTGCGGTGGTGCAGCGGCCAAAACCTCTGCTGCCCACAACGCGAGCGCGACAGCAACAGCCAATGTCAGCGCACGTTTGCGGCAACGGTTCATGGCAGGATTCCCCGGCTGTCGTTCAGAAAGGATGGTTTGCGCACGCGAGGAATCGCGGCTCTTCAAACCGAATGGTCCAAAACCCCGTAGTTACGACGTAGCTTTCGGACCATTTAACGATCAACCCGGACTGGCGCGCGACCGACCACGGAAAATTGCCGCGCTGATGAACATCAGCCCCGCAAACATACCGTTCGACATAATCGCTATCCCCTGTCCTAAGGTGACGACCAGCACTCCACGCGCGAATGATGCCCGCCCTTTCCCTCAAACACCACGCGCGCCCGATGGTATTCCCGGATTTAGGGCGTTGCAATATGACTCAAGGCGTATTCAACGGTCGCGCAAGTCGGTGGGCACAACCTAGCAGCGGCAAGGTTGCGTTCGCACACTGCCAACGATTGTCGACTCAGAACGTCACGGTGCCCTGAAGCATGGCGTTGCCGGCACGCTCGCGTTGACCCTGTTCACGCATGTAGCCGATCCGCAATCCCAAGTTGGACGTGGGCCACAACGAAAGACCGGCCCGCAGGATCGCCGTGTTGCGTGACAAGCCTATGCCCTCCACGGGCAGCCAATCGTTGAAACCCGTGAAGCTCGCGTCGAACACGCTGCCGTACTGGTGCAGCGTGTGCTGCCAGCCGGCACTGCCGTCGAACGCCATCTGCATGCCGTTGGCCAGTTGCCATCCGCACTCCGCGCGCAAACCCAACCCCGCCTGGAGTCGCCCGGCGGTGCGCGCCTCCGCCATCAGGCCGTACCCCAAACCGCCCTGCTCGCTGAAGCCACCTAGGTCGAGGCGCTGGTAACGAACGTCTGCAAAGGGCACGACACGCGTCGCGCCGATCTGGAATAGATGACCGCCCTCCAATGCACCCGCGACGTAGCGGCCCGTGGACGCGGTGCCCACCGGTGATCCGAGCGCGCCCAGTTGCAGCAGGCGCTGCATGTCCTCGCGATACCAGCCGCTTGCAATCTGAATGCCCGCGTACCACGGCCCGTGCACCAGGCCGCCATACAGGGCGACGTTGTTCATCCACGTGCGCGCGTGATCCCAGGACGCGTCGAGTTGGCCGAAGCCAAGGCTCTGCCCTGCTGCAAGGCCCAGCAGCGCGTGCGGGCCCAGGCGCGTGTCGGCGCCCGCCATGCCGCCGCCGCTGCGGAAGGTCGCGCCCGCGTAACCGCTGCGCTGCAGGTTGCCCTGCCAGCCGAGACTGCTGTACCAGACGCCCGACTTCGCCCGGCCACTCACGAGATCATCGAAGTGTTCGGACAACGCATTGCCGCGGGCGTCAATGCCGTCGAACAGCATCGCAGCGCTGGCCGCGTGCAACTGGCCCGAAAGACTCGTGAGCGTAGCCTGTGCCGCGGCCGGCGTCGCACTGTGCTGGATGGCACCGGCGCCTTGCAATACATCCGACGAAGGTGTGCCTCCCGATGCCATGGTGGCGTTGATTGCCTCGAACCCGACCTGCACGCGCTCAGCCGCCGATGCCGCAGCGGGCTCGACGATACCCATTGACGCGGCGGCCACCGTGATGTTGAGCCCGGTGGTGTCCAGATACACCACACCGTGGCTCAAGTCGTAATGGATGGTCTTGTCCACAAATACCACGCCGGCGTCTTCGACAAGCGTTGGGTCGAATGAGCCGACGATGCCACCCGTAGCTGCAAGTACATTAGTATTGCCGCCAGCGGTGTACCCGCTGTCCTCTCCGGTCACTTCCAGCTTGCCGGACAGCGTTGCCTTGCCGGTCACGACCAGCTCGCTGCCGAGGCTCACGGCCAAGGTGCCGGTGCTGGCTTGCGTGTAGTCGCCGCCGACGGCGGTGTCGCCACCGTGCACGGCCACCCTGCCCGCGTTGGAAAGATCACCCGCCACGCGCGGGACACCGTCCAGTGTGCCGCCGCTGGCGACCGTGGCATTGCCGGGCAACGCGTGCGCCGCCTGCAAGATGCCAGCGTTGATAACGGTGCCGCCGCTATAAGTGTCGTTGCCGGCCAGTACAAGCGTGCCGAGACCCGTCAATTCCAAACCACCGGGACCGGAAATATCATTGCTGAAGGTCGAGGTCACGCCTGCCGGGATGTCGGCCGTGAACGGGCCGAATTGCGGGAAGGCGAACTGCGCCGGACCGTTCACCGCCTTGGCGGCATTGATCATGCCCCACCCGTAAGTCGGGTTCGGGGTCTCGCCGCTGCCGTCATCGTACGGCGTCGCAGTAGTGAGGATGGTGTCGCTGATGTTGGCTGCGGTCATCCACGGAAACGCTTGCCACACCTGCGCGGCCACGCCACTCACCACCGCGGCGGAAGCCGAGGTGCCATTGGCGAACCCACCCGTGAACCTGCCCACCGCCGGAAACTCCACGTTCCCGGGCGCACTTATGCACCACTCCGCGGCGACGCCGCAGGCATTGGAAGGGGCGTCCGAACCCTTGTAGAGCCCCGCAGGCTTGCCGTTGCTGTCGATGGTCATGTCGACCGCCACCAGCCAGTTCGGCTGGAAGCTTGGAATCCAGTGCGGTAAGCCGGCTTGGGCCCACGGCTGGGCTGCGCCGCTGCTGCCGGCGGCCCACACCAGCAGGATCCCGGCATCCACGGCAGGCTGATAAATCGCTTGGATCGCGGCGATGTCGGGATCACTGCTACCCGTGAACGTGGTTGTTGCATCCCCGGAACCGAAAGAGCCGTTGATGATCCTGACGTTGTGGGCGACGAAATCGCTGAAGTTCGTGCTGCTGATCGAGCAGCTCCCGGAACCGGCACTCGTGCAGGCCTGCTCGAAATAGAGGCCCGCGTCCGGCGCAACGCCACCCGGAAAAGCTTTGTTGTCATCGGCAGGCAACGTGCCAGCCGGAAGGCCTCCAAGGATGTCCGCGACCACGGTGCCGTGTCCGGAAGGGTCATTGGGCGATTGCGAACCGCCGGACAAATAGCTCTTGAACCACGCAACACGCCCGTTCATGGGTGGTGTCGTCGGATCGACACCGGAATCGAGGATGCCGACATTGACGCCCTGCCCCGTAAAACCTTCGCCCTGCGCAGTCAACGCGCCGGTCGGGATCAGATGGTTATACGCCGGATCGTATGGCGGCGGTGGCGGTGGCGGCGGACTCACCGGA
>DATCSF010000051.1:0-14222 GCA_036568625.1 Rhodanobacteraceae bacterium
GGCTGCGCCTGCGTCGGGCCGCCGCTCCAGCGGTCCGCGTCGTCCATGCCATACAGGTGATCGCGCGTGAGCTGGACCAGCCGGCCGTGGGGGTCGCAGCAATAGCCGCGGCTGTCGCCCGCCCAGCCGCACAGCGCGAAAACCTCGTCATGAACCAGCACCACCACCGTCGAGCCGATGAGGTTCACGCCGCGTGCCCGGGCGACGCGCCGCAGTTCGACGTTGACGTCGGCGAGCGCGCCCTCGATGGCTCCCACGAAATCGAGCAGGTCGCCTGTGCGCGACAGGGATGCCAGCCGTTCGACGACAAGCTGGCTGGCGTAATCGCCGTCCGCATGCCCGCCCAGACCGTCGGCCACCGCCCACAGGCCGGCCTCGTCGTGCACGAGGATCGCGTCCTCGTTGCGGCGGCGCGCCTTGCCAATGTCGGTGCGGCCCGCGGAACGAAGGGGCAGCGTCATGATCAGGCCTGTTGATGCAATGCCGGCGCCATTCCCGTGCGACGCCACGAGTGTATCAGTCGGGGCTTGAATTCACCGCGCGTCTGCGCGCACGACAGCGGTCGGCTTGCCACGCATGCTAGGCTGCACCGCAAGTTCGCGTTCGTGTTTTGCCATGCATCGATCCCTTTGCAAGACCCTGTTGCTCGCGTTCTCCGGGCTAATGCCCCTGCTGGCCGGCGCGCAGACTGCCGTGCCGCCGCAAGGCAGCACCGACGCCGGTTCAACCAATCCCGACCGGGCCGAACTGGTGCGCGCGGTCGCGGCCGCGACCGGCAAGGATCCGGCCGCGCTGAACGCGCTGCTGGACGGCGCGGTGGTGAAGCAAAGCATCATCGAGGCGATGAACCGGCCGGCCGAAAGCAAGCCGTGGAGCGCGTATCGCCCGATCTTCATGAATCCCGAGCGGATCGACGAAGGCGTGGTGTTCTACCGCCAGCACCGCGCGCTGCTCGACCAGATCGGCCGGCAGTACGGTGTGCCGCCGCAATACATCGTCGCGATCATCGGGGTGGAAACCCATTACGGCGCGATCACCGGCAGCTACCGCGTGCTGGACGCGCTGGTGACGCTGGCTTTCCATTACCCGCCGCGCGCGAACTACTTCCGCGGCGAGTTGAAGACGCTGCTGGAACTGCCCGCGAACAAGCTGCCCGGGCCGATCCCCGACATCTACGGCTCCTATGCGGGTGCCGAAGGGCTCGCGCAATTCATGCCGTCCAGCATCCGCGACTTCGCGGTGGACGCCGACGGCGACGGCCACATCAATCTCAATGCTTCGCTGCCGGACGCGTTCGCCAGCATCGCCAATTATTTCCGGGCGCACGGCTGGCAGACCGGGCAACCCGTGGCGGTGCAGGCCGATCCCAGCGCCACCGCCGCGCCACCGCCCGCCTACGAAAACGCGCCGCCGCAAACGCCGCTCGAACAATTCACCGCCGATGGTTATGCGCCGACCGCGCACGAGGATCCCGCCTTGCCCGCGAACCTGCTGACGCTGGACGGCACCGACGGCCCCGAATACTGGCTGACCTTCCAGAACTTTTACGTGATCACCCGCTACAACAGGAGCCCGATGTACGCGCTGGCGGTGATGCAACTGGCCGACGCAGTCGCGCACGGCATGGCCGAAACACCCGCCGCACAATGAATCGCGGGCTGCGCATCCTGCTGCCGCTTGCGCTGCTGGCGCTGGCGGCCCTGACGTTGACGGCGTGTTCGTCGAATCCCGCACACCGCGAATCGCACGGCAGCCGCGCGTCGAACGCGCCGTGGCGCGACGACACCAGCCTGTCGCAATCGGCGCGCTATCACCAGCGCAACGATTCCACGCCTGACATCGCCGGCGTCGATTTCAGCAAGATCCCCGAGCCGCTGCTGGCGGCCGAACCACCGTCCCGCTACGGCAACAAATCGCCGTACACGGTGAACGGACAAACCTATCGCGTGTTGCCGAGCGCCGCAGGTTATGACGAGCGCGGCATCGCCTCGTACTATGGCAGCAAGTTCAACGGCTACAAGACGTCGAACTTCGAAACCTACGACATGTACAAGTTCTCGGCGGCCAGCAAGGTGCTGCCGCTGCCGAGCTTCGCGCGCGTCACCAACCTCGAGAACGGCAAGAGCGTGCTCGTGCGCGTCAACGACCGCGGACCGTTCGTGCCCAACCGCATCATCGACCTGTCGCTGGCCGCGGCGGTGCGGATCGGCATCTGGCCGCGCGGCACCGGCCTGGTGGAAGTGCAGGGCATCGACCCCGCGCACCCGAACGCGGAACCTCAGCCCATCACCGCGGTCACACCGCGGACGGGCCGGCAGCCGCTCTTGTACGTGCAGGTCGGCGCGTTCGCGGACGCGGCGAATGCCGAACGCCTGGCGGCGCGCCTGCGCGGATTGAAGCTGGGGCCGGTGCGGGTGGTCGCCGCCAGCGTGAATGGACGCACGCTGCAACGCGTGCAGATCGGGCCGCTGCCGAATGTCGACATCGTTGATGCGACCACCGCGCGACTGGATGCGCTGGGTTTGCCGCATGCAAGTGTCGCGATACAGTAAACCCATCGTTTGTGCGGAGCGGCTTTTGTGAAAAGTCAGGCCAAGGACGGCCGTTCTGGTCTCCAACGGCACCGAGCCGTTCGATCGGAAGGTCAGTTCAAACCCGCAGCGATCAGGGACGATCGCGATATTTGTGGGAAGTCAGGCCAGGGATGGCCGTTCTGATCTTCATGTACGCGAACGGGTCGCGTACGATACGCGGCTTCGCCACGCCGCGATCAAGGACGATCGCACGCTTTCTCGGAGAGTCAGGCCAGGGATGGTGGTTCTGGCCTTCACCGGCTCGGGGCGTTTCCACCGGCCGGTCAGTTCAACCGCGCGGCGATCAGGGATCGAGCGCAAAGATAAAGAGAGCCTGATGAATATTCTGCGTTCCCTGGTGTTGGTTTCCCTCGTCGCATTCACCGGCGCGCTGTTCGCGCAGACTTCGCCGCTGCCGCCGAAACCGCAGGCGCCGCCCAAGCCGGTGCCGACGATTCCGCAGACGCCGATCCCGCCGGCGCCGCAGCCGAACGCCGCCGCGTGGGTGCTGATGGATTACGCCAACGGCCAGATCCTCGCCGAACACGACATGGACGCGCGCCGCGCACCGGCCTCGCTGACCAAGATCATGACCGAGTACGTGGTCAACGCCGAGCTTGCGGCCGGCAAGATCCACATGGACGACAAGGTGCACATCAGCGAGCACGCCTGGCGCGCCGGCGGTGCCGGCACCGACGGCTCGACCAGCTTCCTGAAGCTGAATTCCGACGTGCCGCTGAAGGACCTGCTGTACGGCATGATCATCCAGTCCGGCAACGACGCCGCGATCGCGCTGGCCGAGCACGTCGCCGGCTCCGAGCAATCCTTCGCGCAGATGATGAACGCGTACGCGCAGCGGCTCGGCATGACCGGCACGCATTTCATCAACGCCTCCGGCTATCCCGCACCCGACCACTACAGCACCGCGCACGACATCGCGATCCTGTCGCGGGCGCTGATCAGGAACTTCCCCGAGGAATACAAGATCTCGGCGATCAAGGCGTTCGAGTGGAATGGCATCACCCAGCACAACCGCAACACGCTGCTGTGGACCGACCCGACGGTCGACGGCATCAAGACCGGCTCGACCAAGGAAGCCGGCTTCTGCCTGGCCGCCTCCGCGCTTCGCGACGGCATGCGCCTGATCGCGGTGACGATGGGCGGGCCCGACATGAACGCCGCCACCACCGGCGACGAGGCGCTGCTGAACTGGGGCTTCAACTTCTATCGCACCCACAGGCTGTACGCCGCGGGACAGGTGCTGGCCACGCCACGCCTGTGGAAGGGCGAGGCCGGCACGCTGGAACTCGGCATCGCCGAAGACGCATCGGTGACGATCCCGCGCAACCAATACGACAAGCTCAAGGCCACGCTGGAGATCCCGCAGCGCCTGATCGCGCCGTTCACCAAGGGCCAGCAGGTCGGCACGCTGAAAGTGACGTTCGACGGCAAGCCGCTGGTGACCGAACCGCTGGTGGTGTTGAAGGACGCGCCGCAGGGCGGATTCTTCAAACGCCTGTGGGATGCGATCCTCTTGTGGTTCCATCACGGCAACGGCACCACCACCACGCCGGCGCCTTCGGTGTCGGTGTCGTCGGCGTCCAGCGCCGCGGCGCCGGCGACGCATTGATTTCACTCGCCATCCCGGAATCGCAAAGCGATATCCGGACTGCGTTTGCAGGAGTGCAAACGCGAACACTGAAAGCGGCCCGAAGGACGAGCGCCAAGGATGGCGCGAGTATACCCAGCGTCTTTGCACTTCAATCCATTCTGCAAAAGTCACTGGGTTCCGGCTTTCGCCGGAATGACGAACATGGATATTGTGCGAAACGCATCGAGAAACATCATGCGCGAACTCGGCGACATCGAGAAAAACGAGGGCCAGGGCTTCCAGTTTCCCGGCAGCTTCGAAATCACCGCGATGGGCAATGCCAACGCCAACCTGCGTGAGCGCGTGTCGGAAATCCTGCGCGAGATCGGCCTGTCGGTGCTGGACGCCAGCGTGCGCGAGCGCTCGTCCAGCCAGGGCAACTATGTGTCGGTGAGCGTGGTGTTCAACTGCCCCTCGCGCGAGAAGTACGAGGAAGCGCACGCCGCGCTGCGCGCGCACCCGGATATCCGCTACACGCTGTGAACGCGCGACCGCTGCTCGTCCGCCATCTCGGCCGCCAGCCCTATGAGCCCGTCTGGCGCGCGATGCAGGCGTTCACCGACGCGCGCGGACCGGAGACCCCGGACGAGCTGTGGCTGGTCCAGCACGACCCGGTGTTCACGCTGGGCCAGGCCGGCAAGCCGGAACACGTGCTGGCACCGGGCGACATTCCGGTGATCAACGTCGACCGTGGCGGCCAGGTCACCTACCACGGACCCGGCCAGATCGTGGCCTATCCGCTGCTGGACTTGCGTCGATTGAAGCTCGGCGTGCGCGAGCTGGTGCGCCGGATCGAGCAATCGATCATCGATACGCTGGCCGAATGGAACGTCGCTGCCGTACGCCGCGAAGGCGCGCCCGGCGTGTACGTGGGCGCCGCCAAGATCGCGGCGCTGGGCCTGCGCGTACGCCGCGGCTGCACCTTCCACGGCCTGGCTTTCAACATCGCAATGGATCTGGAGCCTTTCCACCGCATCAACCCGTGCGGTTACGCGAACCTTCAGGTGACACAACTGCTAGACTTGGGCGGCCCGTCGCGGCTTGCCGATGTCGAGGATGTGCTGATTGTTGAGCTGGGCCGACAATTCGGATTGTCGCCGCAGGAAGCGGACCCCGCCCTGCCCCGCGCCACCGCATGACTTGCGGCCGTATCCGGCGCCGGTATTTTCCGATACCGTAGCCTCGGGCCGCGCCACGGCGAGCCTCACCGCCCGCACCACGCACCCGAACGGCCGGCATCCGTTTCCCCCTTTGCTCGCGCGATGAGCGCACACGGCCACCCGCTCCGGCCGTCCAAGGAATGTCCATGTTGCAGCGTGTTTTTGCAGTCCTGATCGCCCTCGTCGTTTCGCTCGGCGCGCGCGCGCAGAATCCCGCGCCCTCCGCGCATTGCCCGGCTTCTTCGTCGTCCAGCGCGGCGACGGTACCGATCACCAAATACAAGGCGACGCCGGCACCGGCGCTGAAGCCGACCGCGGCGCAGGGCCAGGCTGCGATTCTGGCCGCACGCCTGCTGACGCGCTTCCAGTACGAGGCGCTGCCGCTCGACGATGCGATGTCGGGCAAGATCTTCGACGCCTACTTCAAGGCGCTGGACGGCAGCCGGTTGTTCTTCACCCAGGCCGACGTCGACCAGTTCGCGCCCGACCGCAGCAAGTTCGACGACGCGATCTGGAACGGCGACATGTCGGTGCCGTTCGCAATCTTCAACCTTTACGAGAAGCGCGCGGGCGAGCGCACCGCCTATGCGCTGGCGCTGTTGAAGAAGGGCTTCAACCTGGACACCGACGGCACCTACACCTTCGACCGCGACAAGGTGCCGTGGGCGGCCGACACCGCAGCGCTCGACACGCTGTGGAAAGATCGCGTGGAAAACGACTGGATCCGCCTGAAGCTCGCCGGCAAGGGCGATGCCGAAATCCGCAAGACGCTGGCGCGCCGTTACGAGAACTACCTCGACCGCGTGCACCAGCTCGACAGCGAGGACGTGTTCCAGACCTTCATGAACGCGTACGCGACGGCGATCGACCCGCACACCAATTACTTCGGCCCGCGCGCCAGCCAGAACTTCGACATCGCCATGAAGCTGTCGCTGGAAGGCATCGGCGCGGTGCTGCAGGAACACGACGAATACACCGTGATCCGGGAAATCGTCCCCGGCGGTCCGGCGGCGAAGTCGGGCAAGCTCGAAGTCGGCGACAAGATCGTGGGCGTGGGCCAGGGTGATTGCGGCGCGATCGTCGACACCGTCGGCTGGCGCATCGACGACGTGGTCGCCAAGATCCGCGGCCACAAAGGCACCACGGTGCGCGTCGAAATCCTGCCCGCCGAGGGCGGCCCGGACGCGAAGCCCGTGATCGTCACGCTGGTGCGCAAGAAGGTCACCATCGCCGAACAGGCGGCCAAGAAGAAGATCATCGACGTCAAGGAAAACGGCCGCACCGTCAAGATCGGCATCATCGACCTGCCGAGTTTCTACGAAGATTTCGACGCGCGCCGCCGCGGCGACTCCGACTACAAGAGCGCATCGCGCGACGTCGCGAAACTGCTGGAAGAGCTGAAGCAGGCCAAGGTCTCGGCGGTGGTCGTGGACCTGCGCGACAACGGCGGCGGCTCGCTCAGCGAAGCGGTGAACCTCACCGGACTGTTCACCGGCAAGGGCCCGGTGGTGCAGGTGCGCGACAACCGCAGCCAGGTCGAGGAACAGGATTCGGCCGAGAAGATGCTGTGGACTGGCCCGATGGCAGTGCTGGTGAACCGCGGTTCGGCCTCGGCCAGCGAAATCTTCACCGCCGCCATCCAGGATTACGGCCGCGGCCTGATCATCGGCGAGCAGACCTTCGGCAAGGGCACGGTACAGAACCTCACCAGCCTCGACCAGTTGGCGATGAACACCAAGCCGACCTTCGGCGAACTCAAGATGACCATCGCGGAATTCTTCCGCGTGGATGGCGATTCGACGCAACTGCACGGCGTCACGCCCGACATCCTGTTCCCGCACTCGATCGGCTACAAGGACTACGGCGAGTCGAGTTACGACAACGCGCTGAAGTGGACCCACATCACCCCGGCCGAGTACACGCCGGTGGCCGACCAGCAGCCGTTGATCGCGCCGCTGACCGGCGAGCACGCCGCGCGGGCAAAGGCCGATCCCGCGTGGCAGTTGCTGCTGGACGAACTGGCCGCCGCGCGCAAGCTGCACGATCAGAAAACCGTGTCGCTGAACTACAAGGTGCGCGAAACCGAACGCAAGCAGCAGGATGCGCAGGACACCTCGTTCAAGAAGCGCCGCGAGGCATTGGGCGACGTGTCCTCGGTCAACCTTGAACCCGACGATGGCTTGACCCCCGGCGAACGCAACGTCAGGAAATCAGTGGCGCGCGAAAAGGCTGCGAAGCAGGCCAAGGACATCGAACTCGAGGAAACCGCGCACATCATGGCCGACGAGGTCGCGCTGCTGGATGAGCAACCCAAGCTCGCCCACGACGTGCTGCCGAAGCAGGCCTTCACCAAGCCCGTTTCGGTTGCGGCCACACCGTCGTCCACCGCTGCGTCGGCGCCTGCCAGCGCCGGCAGCGGCCACTGACGCGCACACGCCATGCGCCGCCCCTCGCACCGAGGAGCGGCGCAGGTGCATGCGCGACTGGCGCCGCCTCCCGCGTTCGCGTAGCCTTCACCCACACCGGCACGGAGAGAGCACACATGCGGATCGCGATCATCGTGGTTGGAATCATTTTGCTGGGACTGGGCGTATGGGTCGCGCTGGGCGACGCCCACTACAACGACAACAGCACCAAGGCGCAATTCGGCCCGGTCAAGATCGAGGCCACCTCGCAAAAACCCGTTCCGGCGCCGATCGGCTACGCGGGCATCGTGATCGGCGGCGTGCTGATCCTGGCCGGCGCGCTGAAGAAGAAATGACCGCGCGGGCATCGCTTGGCCCGTGAAACCATCGGCCTGCGAGGCGGGCGACGGTTACAATGGCGCGGATGGATGTTTCGTACCTGCTGGATTCGCTCAACGCCGCGCAACGTGAAGCCGTCGCCGCCCCGCCGGGCCACTATCTGGTGCTGGCGGGCGCGGGCTCGGGCAAGACCCGCGTCCTCACCCACCGCATCGGCTGGCTGATCGAAGCCGAAGGCGCGCCGCCGTGGTCGATCCTGGCGGTCACCTTCACCAACAAGGCTGCCGGCGAGATGCGCGGGCGCCTCGCCAACCTGCTGCCGCACGGTATGCGCGGACTCACCGTGGGCACCTTCCACGGCATCGCGCACCGCCTGCTGCGCCAGCACTGGCGCGAAGCGCAGTTGCCGGAATCCTTCCAGATCCTCGACGCCGACGACCAGCAACGGCTGGTCAAGCGGGTGGCCGCGGGCCTGGGCGTCGACGAAGCCCGTTATCCGCCGCGCCAGGCCTGCTGGCAGATCAACGCGTGGAAGGACGACGGCAAGCGCCCCGAAGGCATCGAGCCTGGCGACCATCCGGTTGCGCGCACGTATCTGCAAATCTACGAAGCCTACGAGCAAGCCTGCCGGCGCGCGGGGCTGGTCGATTTTGCCGAACTGCTGCTGCGCGCGCACGAACTCGTCCGCGACAACGACGCGTTGCGCGCGCATTACCAGGAGCGCTGGCGGCACCTGCTGATCGACGAATTCCAGGATACCAACGCGCTGCAGTACGCGTGGATTCGCCTGCTTGCGGGCCGCACCGGGAAAGTGTTTGCGGTCGGCGACGACGATCAGTCCATCTACGGTTGGCGCGGTGCCAAGGTCGAAAACATGCGCGCGTTCCTGCGCGACTTCGCCGACGCGAAGACGTTGCGGCTGGAACAGAATTACCGCTCCACCGCGACCATTCTGGAAGCCGCCAACGCGGTGATCGCGCAGAATCCGTCGCGGCTCGGCAAGAAGCTGTGGACAGCGGGCGACAAGGGCGAGGCGATCGCGCTGTATGCGGCCTACAACGAGCAGGACGAAGCCCGCTTCGTGATCGAACGCATCCGCGAATACCTCGACGGCGGCGGCAACGCATCCGACGTCGCGGTGCTGTATCGCTCCAACGCGCAATCGCGCAACTTCGAGGAACAACTGCACCAGCACGACATTGCCTACCGCGTATACGGCGGCCAGCGTTACTTCGAGCGTGCCGAAGTGAAAGATGCGCTCGCGTACCTGCGGCTCGCCGCCAATCGCGGCGACGATGCCTCGTTCGAGCGCGCGCTGGCGACGCCGCCGCACGGGGTGGGCGAACGCAGCGTGGAATTGCTGCGCCGACGTGCGCGCGCGGATGACAGCTCGTTATGGGAGGCTTCGTCCGCCGAACTCACGGGCAATGCATTGACCTCGCGCGCGAAGAACGCGTTGCGCGGATTCATGGCGCTGGTCGATGGGCTCGCCAAGCACTCCGACGACATTACCCTGGCCGAACAGGTCGACCGCGCCATCACGCAGTCGGGCCTGCGCGATTATTACGAACGCGACAGCCGCGGCAACGCCGAGGCGCGGGTGGAGAACCTCGACGAACTGGTGAACGTCGCCAGCCGTTTCGAGCGCACGCCCGAAGACATCGAAGCGAACCTGTCCGAACTCGCGGCGTTCCTTGCGCATGCCGCGCTGGAAGCCGGCGAGGGCCAAGGCGAGGCGGGCAGCGACTGCGTGCAACTGATGACGTTGCACTCGGCGAAAGGCCTGGAATTTCCGATCGTATTCCTGGTCGGCCTGGAAGACGGCTTGTTCCCGACGCAACGCTCGGTCGAAGATCCAGCGCGCCTCGAAGAGGAACGTCGGCTTGCCTATGTCGGCATCACCCGCGCGCGCGAACGGCTGGTGCTGTGCTATGCCGAATCACGCCGGCAGTACGGCAGCGAAACGCTGTCGCGTCCCTCGCGCTTCCTCGATGAACTGCCCGCGCACCTGCTCACCGAAGTGCGTCCGCGCGCGAAGATTTCGCGGCCGGTGTACACCACGCGCGCAGCGCGCGGCCACGTCGACCTCGACGACACCCTGCCCGTCAAGCTCGGCCAACGCGTGCGCCACGCCAGCTTCGGCGAAGGCGTGGTGATCAGCGCCGAAGGTTCCGGCGCGCACACCCGCATCCAGGTGAACTTCGCCGACGCCGGGCCGAAATGGCTGGTCGCAGCGTACGCCAATCTCACCGCGCTATGACCACTTGCCGTTGGGCTTCGCAAGCTCAGCCCAGCCTACACCGCTGGCCAACGTGGACGACATGGCGCTTGCTTCTGTAGGTTGGCGCTGAACGGAGTGAAGCCCAACTGGCCGACCTTGCCGTTGGGCTTCGCAAGCTCGGCCCAACCCACAGAACGGCTTTTCCACATCACGGCTCAAATCAACTTCGCCGAGGTCAACTCGCTCTTGAGATACGCGTAATAGATCGGCGCGGCGACGATGCCCGGCAGTCCGAACGCAGCTTCCATCACCAGCATCGCCAGCAGGATTTCCCAGGCGCGCGCATGGATGCGGTTGCCGACGATGTTCGCGTTCAAGAAGTATTCCAGCTTATGGATCAGGATCAGGAAGATCAACGCGCCCAGCGCCACCCACAGCGACACCGACAACGCCACGATTACGATGAGGGTGTTCGAAATCAGGTTGCCGATCACCGGCAGCAGGCCGACGATGAAGGTGATCACGATCAGGGTCTTGGTGAAGGGCAGGTGCACACCGGCCAGCGGTAGCGCGATCAGCAGGAAGATCGCGGTGAAGATGGTGTTCAGCGCCGAGATGCGCGCCTGCGCGAACACGATGTCGTGAAAGGAACGCGTCAGGCGCATGCAGCGGCGCGTCAGGTCGCGCTGCAGCGGTCCGTCCCGGCGGGTCGGGCGGCTGTGGGTCAGCGCAAGCAGCGCGCCCAGCGCGAGGCCGACCAGGATGCGCCCGAACACATGCGCGGTTTCCTTGCCGGCCACCTGCAATTGCGCCGAGTGCGTGCGCGCGAGCTGCGTGACGGTGAAGCGGAAATCCTCGGCGCTGACGGGCAGGTACGCCACGACCGCGGCCGGCAGTTGCGTGCGCGCGCGTTCGATGACGGGCATCAAGCGATCGAACAGCGTATTGGGATCGCCCAATTCCGCGCGGAAGAACGCGATCACGCCGAAGATCAGGAGCGCAAGCAGGCCGGCCACCAGCACCGCCAGCACGCCCACCACCAGCTGCCGCGCCCAGCCACCCGGCCAGCGGCGCTCCAGCAGCGGCGCCAGCGCATCGACTACCGCGTAGACCAGCAGGCCCGCGATCAACGCCGGCAGCAGGTGCAGGAACAGCACCGCCAACAACGCGACGGCGGCCGCGATGTAACTGGCGATCGCGGTGTGGCGGGCGGTGCGGGACGGCGGACGGACGATTTCGTTCATGCGCGCCGAGTCTGCAGCGCCGGCGCGCCAGCGTCCAGTACCGGGGTCTGCCGTGCTCCTGGCGGTCGCTAGAATCGTGTGGTTCCCACCGCCGCCCGAGGAAGCACCATGCCGCCAAGCGCCATCCCCGCCCGCGACCGTCTGATCTTCGCGCTGGACGTGCCCGACCGTGCCGCCGCCATCGCCTGGATGGACCGCCTGGGCAACGCCGTGTCGTTCTACAAGATCGGCCTGGAATTGCTGAGCGGCGGCGATTATTTCCCGGTGCTGGACGAACTCGCGAAGCGCGGCAAGAAGATCTTCGCCGACCTGAAATTCCACGACGTGCCGGCCACGGTCGCGGGCGCGGTACGCGGACTTGCGCAGCGGCCGATCACGTTCGCCACCCTCCACTGCGACAGCCGCGCGATGCTGGAGGCGGCCGCCGCGGCCAAGGGTTCGCTGCAACTGCTGGCGGTGACGGTACTCACCAGCAACGACGCCAACGACCTCGCTGCGCTGGGCGTGGCGGGCGACCCCGCGGACGTGGTGATCGCGCGCGCGCGCCTGGCGCAGATTGCCGGCATCGACGGCGTGGTCTGTTCGGGCGCCGACCTGCCGCGCCTGCGCGATGCACTGGGGCGCGATTTGCTGGCCGTCTGCCCGGGCATCCGGCCGCTCGGGCCTGCCGGCGACGACCAGAAGCGCACGGTGGACGTGCCGACCGCGTTCGCGCGGGGCGCGGATTACATCGTGGTGGGCCGGCCGCTCCGCAATGCCCCGGATCCGCGCGCGGCGGCCGACGACATCGTGCGGCAGATCACACAAGCACTCGGCTGACTTGCACCCCCGCCGCGGCCTCGCCACACTCCGGCGCATGCCAATCGAAACCTATCGCCGCCGTGTCCGTGCTCGCGTGTTCACGCTGGTCATTGCGGGTGCGGGCGCGTTCGCGCTTGCCGCTTGCCATCACGCACCGCCGCCGCCCAGCAACGCCACGCCCGAAAAAGCCGTCGCGACCAACCTGCGCCTGACCGCGATGGGCGATTTCGACGGACTGATGAGAAACCGCCTGCCCGCAGCCGACTATGCGCGCTGGCGCGAGGAATGGGAGCAGTCGCACGCGCAACTGGCGCCGGCTTCGGTGGCGCAACGCAAACAGTTCGCGGAAATCATGCAGATGCTGACCGAGCCCGGCGCCGAAGCCAAGCTCGCGAAGCGCCTGCAACCGGAGCTGGCGAAGCTGCACGGCGACCAGAAGGCCCCCGCGCCGATCTTCGCCAGCATCATGCAAGCGGCGGGCGCGCAGATGATCGACGATTCACCGCAGCTCGGCCCGGCGCAGAAGGCGGTGGCGACCCAGGCGCTGTCGGCGCTGATCGCGTGGGCGCAGGCCACTGATTTCAGCGACAAGAAGAAGGCGCAGAAGGCGATTGACCTGGTCTGCGCCACCGCGCGGCAATTGCACGTGCAAACCCTCGAGCAGTGGCGCGCACTGGATTACACCGAAACCATGCGCAATTACGGCATCCTCTGGAATGGCCTCGAAAGCCTGCTGAACCTTTACGGCCTTGACCTTGCGAAAAGCCTGACCGACGCCGGCATCAGCACCGCGGCGAACGACGACGCCCACGCGACGGTGAAGCTGGACATGACCCTTGCCGGCAAGCCGATCAGCGGCGAGTGGCCGATGCAGAAACAGGCCGGCCACTGGTATGACGCGGCGCTGCTCACGGCATGGCACAAGGCGCATCCGGCCTCTGCAACCAGCATCGCACCCGCCTCCAACGCCACCGCGCCCGCGCCCGCGAGCGCCGCACGGCCAACGGCCGCACGAACCGCACCGGCGATACCCTCGTCGCGATGAATTCCTGACTTTTTCGTGACCGCACGCGGCCAATCGTCGGGCCGTACTGCCGGACCGCTCCGGCCGGAGCCCGGCCAGATGAGCCATAGCCGGGGGCTGTGGGACAATTCCGCTTCGTCTGTCCTCATCCAGTCGCCATTTCCGACCCGCAGCATGGCCCGCGTCATGACCGAAACCCTGTCCCGCGACGCGCTGGTGCACGCCGGCTGGTGGCGCGCGCTGTGGGGTGCGCTGCTCAGGCCATGGATCAAGATCAAGCGCGACCCGGCTGAACCGGTGACGCTGCTGGCGCCGGATACGCCGGTGATCTACGTGATCGAGCGCAATGGCTTCTCCGACAGCCTGATCCTGGAGCGTGCCTGCCGCGAAGCCGGCCTGCCGAGCCCGCTCGCGCTGGCGCCCAGCCTCGGCAAGCGCCGGCGCGCGATGTTCGCGCTGCGCGGCATCGGCGGCTGGTTCCAGCGCCGCAGCCGCGACCACGCGGCCCAGGACAACATCCGGCAGTTGCTGCGCGCGCTGGAAGCGGCGCCCGAGCGCAACGTGCAACTGATGCCGGTGGCGATCTACGTGGGCCGCGCGCCCAACCGGCAATCGGGCTGGTTCAGCGTGCTGTTTTCGGAAAACTGGGCCGTGGTCGGGCATTTCCGCCGGCTGCTGGCGATGCTGTTGAACGGGCGCGACACCATCGTGCGTTTCTCGCCGCCGATTTCGCTGCAGGACCTGCGCGAGGAATCCGCCGACGAGCGCATCGAGCGCCTGCAACGCAAGCTGGCGCGCGTGCTG
>DATCSF010000052.1:0-27857 GCA_036568625.1 Rhodanobacteraceae bacterium
CGCCGCAGCGCATCAACGATTTCGTGAATTCGCTGATCGCCGCGCAGCAGGCGAGTCCATTCGGCATCCTGCCGGTGTGGTCGTACCAGGGCCTCGAAACCTGGTGCATGATCGGGTACCACGCGGTGCCGGTGATCGCCAACGCTTACATGCAGGGTTTCCGCGGCTTTGACGCCGACGCCGCCCTGAAGGCGATGGTCGCGAGCGCGTCGTACGCAGCGTATGGCGACCTCGCCGATTACATGAAGCTGGGTTACGTGCCGAGCGATCACGAACCCGAATCGGTTTCCAAGACGCTGGAATATGCCTTCGATGACTGGACGATCGCGCGGATGGCCGAAGCGATGGGCCGCAAGGACACCGCCGAGAGGTTCTTCAAGCGCGCGCAGAACTGGCGCAACGTGTTCAACCCCAAGACGGGCTTTGCACAACCGCGCCTCGCGAATGGCGATTTCCTCGAGCCGTTCGATCCGGCCAAGGCGGGGCAGGGCAGCGGTTTCACCGAGGGCAATTCATGGCAGTATTCGTGGTACGAACCGCAGGACATCGGCGGCCTGATCCACGAACTGGGCGGCGATGCCGGTCTGGTAAAAAAGCTGGACGAGGTGTTCGATGCGAAGATCGATCCCCAAGCGTTCGCGGGCATCGAAGATGTGACCGGCCTGATCGGCTGGTACGCGCATGGCAACGAACCCAGCCATCACATCGCGTATCTGTACGACTACGCGGGCCAGCCGTGGAAGACGCAGGAGCGGCTCGCCGAAATCATGCACACGCAATACGCGCCGACGCCGACCGGGCTGGCGGGCAACGACGATCTCGGCCAGATGTCGGCGTGGTACATCTTCACCGCGCTCGGTTTCTATCCGGTCGCACCGGCCAGCAACCAATACGTGATCGGCCGCCCGTTCGTGCGCCGTGCGACGATGCATCTGCCGAACGGCAAGACGTTCACGATTACGGTCGATGGACTGGCCGAGGATCATCCTTACGTCGGTTCGGTCGAGTTGAACGGCAAGCCGCTCACGCGCGATTACCTGACCTATGCGGAAATCACGCACGGCGGCACGTTGCACTTCACCATGCAGGCGCGGCCGAACAAGACCTGGGCCACTCGACCTGCCGATCAGCCGTACTCGCAGACCGCGTATTGATCGATTTGCCCAATTCGTGTGCTGAAAGGGCGCCGGTTGCCGGGCTGTCGGGTGTTTGCACGTGCGCTTGAGAGCCGCGTGCGCCCGCGCTAACGTTTGCGTTCTCCATGCCTGCCGGGGAGTCACGATGAACATTCGCCTTGCCGCTTGTGCGTTCGCGCTGACCGTTGCGTCGGGAGCCGCCATGGCTGCGCAACATTCGTTCAATGCGAACGATCTCGCGATGATGGATCGGGTGTCGGATCCGCATCTTTCGCCCAATGGCAAGGTGGTCGCTTTCGCGGTGCGCAGCACCGACTGGGATGCCAACAAGGGCGTCAACAGCGTCTGGCTGCTGGCCCTCTCGCACAAGGGTGCAAAGCCGCGGCGGATCACGGATCTGAAATTGAATGCCAACAGTCCGGCATTTTCGCCGGACGGCAAGACCGTGTATTTCCTCGCGACCGAGAAGGATTCGACCCAGTTGTGGTCGGCGCCCGTCGCGGGCGGTGCGCCCGTGCAGGTGACGCACCTGCCGCTCGACGTCGACAACTTCAAGCTGTCGCCCGATGGCAAGTCGCTGCTGTTCTCGTCACAGATGTTCGACGACTGCACGACGCTCGAATGCACGCGCGAGAAGCTGGACGCGCAGAAGAAGGTCAAAGCCACAGGTCGCCTGTACCACCGCCTGTTCGTGCGGCATTGGGACGAGTGGTCCGACCATCGCCGCGGCCAGTTGTTCGTGATGCCGCTGGATGGTTCTTCCAGGCCGGTCATGCTGACCAGGGGCATCGACGGCGACGTGCCGTCGAAGCCGGATGGCAGCAATGCAGAATACGCGTTCTCGTCCGACGGCAAGACCGTGTACTTTGACGTGCGCATCGCCGGCAAGACCGAACCCTGGTCGACCAACTTCGACGTGTATGCGGTACCGGCCGATGGTTCCGCGGCGCCGAAGAACCTCACCGCGGCGAACAAGGCCTGGGATGCGTTCCCGCTGCCGTCGCACGATGGCAAGTCGCTGTACTACCTCGCGATGAAGGTGCCGGGTTTCGAGGCCGACCGCTTCGGCATCATGGCGCTGGATCTCGCGACCGGCGCAACCCGCGAGATCGATCCAGAATGGGATCGATCGGCAGGTCCGCTTGAACTGTCGGCCGATGGCAAGACGCTTTACACCACGGTTGCGGACGAGGGCAATGTGGCGTTGTATGCGATCGATGTCGGCACCGGCAAACCGACGAAATTGTTGTCGGACGGCAGCGTGCTGGGCTTCGACGTGGCCGGCGACCGGATCATCGCCGCGCGCCAGGATTTCACGCATCCGACCGATTTGTACACGCTGACGCGGCGCGGCGGTGCTCTCACCCAAGTCACCCATTTCAACGCTGCGCGCCTTGCCGACATCGAGTTTTCCAAGGCGCGCTGGTTTTCGTTTAAAGGCTGGAACGGCGATACCGTGCATGGCTACGTGATGCCGCCGGTGGGCGCCAAGCCGGGGCAGAAATATCCGGTCGCGTTCCTGGTCCACGGCGGCCCGCAGGGCGCGTGGCCGGACGAATTCCACTATCGCTGGAATCCGCAGACCTATGCGGGCGCCGGCTTTGCGGTGGTCGCGATCAACTTCCACGGTTCGGTGGGCTACGGGCAGGCGTTCACCGACGCGATTTCTCAACATTGGGGTGATCGCCCGCTGGAAGATTTGCAGAAAGGCTGGGCAGCGGCGCTGAAACAATTCCCGTATCTCGATGGCAACGATGCCTGCGCACTGGGCGCGAGCTACGGCGGCTACATGGTCTACTGGATGGCCGGCGTATGGAACCAGCCATGGAAATGCATGGTCGACCACGACGGCGTGTTCGATGCGCGCATGATGTACTACGCCACCGACGAACTCTGGTTCGAGGAACATGAGAACGGCGGCACGCAGTTCGAGCACCCCGAAAACTACGAGAAATTCAACCCGCTGAACCACGTCAAGGACTGGCGCGTGCCGATGCTGGTGGTCCACGACAGCCGCGATTACCGCATTCCGGTTTCACAGGGCCTGGGCGCGTTCACCGCGCTGCAACGGCGCGGCATCCCCAGCGAGTTCCTGAATTTCCCGGACGAGAACCATCTTGTGCTGAAGCCGCAGAACAGCGTCATGTGGCACGAGACAGTGATCGATTGGCTGAAGCGCTGGACAGGGCCGGATGCGCCGGCATCCGCGCAGTCTGGTGCAGCTGCGACCAAGGCGCGCAACGCCCACTGATACGCGGCTGCGCTTGCAGTGCGCGCGCCGCGCCGAGCCCGGCACGTGGCGCTGCATTGAACCGGCATCCGGGTACGGGTTCCGCGCGTCTCCACGGCGCGCGGGTGACAACCCGCCTTCGGGCGGATTGGCGCGATCGTTCGCATCATCCATGATGCTCACCCCTCACTTGCGCTCGGGGCCCGCCTGTGGCGGTCCAAATTCGCTCCAGACGAAATTTGTCGCTGCGCTACTCCCGCCCTGCCGCTGCGTTCAAACCGCGTTGCGTAGCGGCGAGGCAAGTTGCGGAAACCGCGTGACCATCGCGCGCCGGATGCCGGCGGCGTCCAGCCCCGCTTGGGCGAGCAACTGTTCGCGGGTAGCGTGTTCAAGGAACGCGTCAGGCAGGCCGAGTTGCAGCAGCGGAATCTCGATGCCATTGGCCGCCAAAAGTTCGGCCACGGCCGAACCTGCGCCCCCGGCGATGACGTTGTCTTCCAGCGTGACGAACGCGTCGTGCGTGCGCGCCAATTCCAGCACCAGTGTTTCGTCCAGCGGTTTGACGAAGCGCATGTTGACGACGGTGGCGTCGAGTTCGGCGCCGACAGTTTCTGCAGGTGCGACGGTGCAGCCGAATGCGAGCAGGGCGACGCCGCGTCCGCGACGCCGGACTTCGGCCTTGCCGAGCGGCAGCGTCGCCAGCACGGAATCGATGGTTGTGCCCGGTCCGCCGCCGCGTGGATAGCGGATCGCGGCGGGTCCGCCATGGCGGAAACCCGTTGTCAGCAGTTGCCGGCATTCGTTTTCGTCGGCCGGCGCCATCACGATCATATTGGGGATGCAGCGCAGGTACGCGAGATCGAAACTGCCCGCGTGGGTCGGGCCATCGGGACCGACCACGCCGGCGCGGTCGATCGCGAAGGTGACGTCGAGGTTCTGCAACGCGACGTCGTGGATCAGCTGGTCGTAGGCGCGTTGCAGGAAGGTCGAATAGATCGCGACGACGGGTTTCATGCCTTCGCAGGCGAGCCCAGCCGCCAGCGTCACCGCGTGCTGCTCGGCGATCGCGACGTCGAAATAGCGGTCGGGATATTCCTGGGAGAAGCGCACCATTCCCGAGCCCTCGCGCATCGCAGGCGTGATCGCCACGAGTCGCTGATCCGCCGCAGCCATGTCGCACAGCCAGTCGCCGAACACTTCGCTATAGGTCGCGGCTTTTGCCGAAGCTTGCGCGACGCCGTGTGCAGGGTCGAACTTGCCGACCGCGTGGTACTCGATCTGCGCGAGTTCGGCCGGCGCGTAGCCCTTGCCCTTGGTGGTGACGACGTGCAGCAGTTGCGGGCCGCGCTTGTCTTTCACCGCCCGCAAAGCCGACAGCAGTTGCGGCAAGTCGTGGCCGTTCACCGGGCCCGAATACGCGAAACCCAATTCCTCGAACAGCGCTTCCGGGCGCGGCCCCGATTCGCCGGCTTCGCCCGCGCGCAAACGCGCGAGCGTGCGATCCAATCCACCCACGTTCTCGCTGATCGACATGCCATTGTCGTTCAGCACCACCAGCATGTCGGGCGCGGTGCCGCCCGCGTGGTTCAACGCCTCGTAGGCCATGCCGCCGGTGATCGCGCCGTCGCCGATCACCGCGACGACCTTGCGGTGATCGCCGCGACGCTGCAGCGCGATCGCCATGCCCAGCGCGGCGGATATCGATGTCGAAGCATGGCCTACGCCGAAGCTGTCGAACCTGCTTTCGGCGCGGCGCAGGAACGGCGCGAGTCCGCCCTTTTCCTTGATGGTGGTGATCGAATCGCGGCGGCCGGTGAGGATCTTGTGCGGATAACCCTGGTGGCCGACGTCCCACACGAGGCGGTCGTGCGGCGTGTCGTAGAGATAATGCAGCGCGATCGTCAATTCGACCACGCCGAGTCCGGCGCCGAAATGGCCGCCGACGCTCGCGACCGATTCGATGAGGTATGCGCGCAATTCGTCGGCGACGCGGGGCAGTTCCGCTTCCGGAACGCGTTTCAGGTCATCCGGCGAATCGATGCCGGCGAGCAGGGAATAGCGGGTGCGGTCGATCATCCGCCCATTGTCGCGCAGCGCGGGCTGCCGCGCTTGCGACTTTACGATGCCTTGGCTTCGTCCGTTGCCCGCGCACGCCCGCCGAAGCGCCGTGCCAGCGTCTGGCGGATACGGATCTGGCGCGAAGTGTCGCGCATCTCGTGGATGCGTTTGGCGTTCGCGGCCAGCACGTCGCTGCGGGTCAGCACGCCGACCATGTGGGTCGGATTGTCGCGCGATACCACGATCAGGCGTCCGACGTTCTCGGCCACCATGAGGTCGGATGCGTCGCGCAGGTTGTGATCCTCGAACACCACGATTGGCCCGCGCTTCAGCATGTCGCCGATGCGGGCGAGCCCCGGCCTGTCCGGATCCAGCAGGTCGCGGCGGGTGATCACGCCGCGTACGCGGCCGGCGTCGTCGAGCACGGGGTATCCCTGGTGCTGCGCGCGCACCCGGCCCGAACTCATCCAGCGCCGCACTTCGCCCAGTTCGTCCGAAGTCTTCAATGACCGCACTTCGCGGGTGCAGGCCTTGCCGACCAGCACTTGTTCCAGCGGATCGGCGGCGTACTCGCTGGGCACCTTCACGCCGCGGCGTTCGATCTTCTCGGTCATGATGGTGCTGCGCATGGTCAGCGCCGAGATCAGGTACGCGGCAGCGCAACCGCCGAGCAACGGCAAGAATGCGGCCGGCTGGCGGGTGGTTTCGAAACAGAAGATCACCGCCGTCAGCAGCGCGCGCGAGGAGCCCGCGAAGATCGCGCCCATGCCGACCAGGGCCGCGATGCGCGGATCAATGCCCACCGCGGGCCACAGGTGGTTCAACCCGATGCCGATCAGCGCGCCCATCGAACCGCCGATCATGAACAAGGGTGCCAGCGTGCCGCCGGAGGTGCCGCTGCCCAGCGAGATCACCCACGACAGGAATTTCAGCAGGCCGAAACTGATCAGCATCGTGACGCCGAAATGGCCCTGCACCAGCGCGTCGATATTGTCATAGCCGACGCCCAGCGTGTGTGGCGAAATCCAGCCAATCACGCCGGCCACGACCGCGCCCAACGCCGGCCACCACATCCAGTGGATCGGCAGCTTCGCAAACGTGTCTTCCACGCCGTACACCGCGCGTGTCACCCACACACTGACATAGCCGACGATCAATCCCAGCACGATGAAGGCGCCGAGCGCCCAGCCGCCCGGTTCGGCGATATCGGGCATCGCGAACACCGCCGCCGAACCGAAGCTGGCATAGCGCACGCCGGTCGCGGTGACGGTGGCCAGCGCCACCGGAATCAACGAACGCGGCCGCAGTTCGAACAGCAACAACTCGATCGCCATCACCACCGATGCGACCGGCGCGCCGAACACCGCCGCCATGCCGGCCGCCGCGCCCGCCGCCAGCAGCACCTTGCGTTCCTGCGCGGTGACGCTCATCAGTTGCCCGATCAGCGAACCCATCGCGCCGCCGGTGGAGATGATCGGGCCCTCGGCGCCGAACGGGCCGCCGGTGCCGATCGCGAACGCCGACGACACCGGCTTCAACCAGGTGACGCGCGGCGCGATGTTGGATTCATGCTCCAGGATGCGTTCCATCGCCTCGGGGATGCCGTGGCCCTGGATCGCGCGCGAACCCCAGCGCGCCATGATGCCGGCCAGCAGCCCGCCGATCACCGGCATCACGATCACCCACGCGCCGAGATGGTTGCCGGCCGGCGACAGCACGCCGGAACCCGGCATCGCATGCGGACCGATCACGTCGGAAATGCGCCCGTAGAAACAGATGTCGGTGATCAGGTTGATCATCAGCATCAGCAATTGCGCGACGCCGGCGGCGGCCGCGCCCAGTACCACCGCCATGCCGCCGATCAGCAGAATGCGCCGGTCGACCAGTGTCGACTTGAGCGGCATCCGCGCCTGTTCCAGCGAGGCGCCGAGTGCCGGCGCAACCGGCAATGCCTCGGTGCTGCCCGTGGTGCGCACGCTTTCGCGGTCGGCGGGCGAGTGGTTTTCCGCGCGCACCGGATCACGATCCGGCGTTGCGGAGCTCGGGTCTTGTGGGGTCATGGTGGGCACGGAAGCAAAACTGCTGCGGCGCAGCATAACGCGCACGCCGTTTCAGGCCAAGGGCAAGCGGGAACTTTGCGAGATGCCTAAATCGTTTCTCGCGTTGGCGAGCGCCCATACCGGGAGGCGCGGGCGGGAAATCGTCGCATCGATGCATGCTCGCGAAGCTGAGGCCCGGCCGCCGATCAGCCGCGTCGCCCCCGCGTTGCTGTCATGCCGCCGGCCGGCGATTCCGCGGCAGATGGTGCACCAGAAATTCCATCTGGTCGGCGAGGATATTGCGGTTGGACAGGATCAGGTGTTCCACCCAACTCGGCTTGTAGGGAATCGCCAGCAACGGCATGCCGGCCTGCTGCGGCGAGCGGCCACCTTTTTTCAGGTTGCAGGCAAGGCATGCGGAGACCACGTTTTCCCAGATATCCTGGCCGCCGCGCGACAGCGGCATCACATGGTCGCGGGTCAACTCGCCGCGCGTGCAGCGGCGCCCGCAGTACAGGCAGAGATAACGGTCGCGCGCGAACAACGCGACGTTGCTGAGCGCAGGACAAGGGTCGACGGCGCTGCTGTGGCAGTGGCCGCGGCTTGCCACGATCGGGTGCAGGCGAAGGATGCTCTGGTCGCCGCTGTCGCGGCGATAGCCGCCGTGTAGCGTGAGGCAGGGGTCGCCCAGCGTCCAGGCCACGGCTTCGCGGACATACAGGCAGGCCGCGTCCTGCCAACTGATCCAGTCGAGGATGCGCCCGCCCGCGTCGAGCGACAGCACGCGCGTGGTGTGCAGGTCCGCAAGGGTGCACCCCAAGTATTCGATGGAGCCGGCCGTGTGAGAGTCCATGGCCCGCGCAGCATAGAACAAATCACCAAACGGGCGTTAGCGTCGCGTTGCCGTGCCGGTGCCGTTCGATTAACCGGTCTTCCGACATCGCGTTATGCTTGGAAACGTAAAGTTCGCGGCGCCCGACCCGAGAGTGGGGATGACCGGCATGGCTGACGTTTTCGTTTCCTGCGCCCGCGCCGACGAGGCACGCGTCGCGCCGCTGGTCGCCGTGATCGAGGCCAAGGGCTGGTCCGTTTCGGCGGGCAGTGCCCGCCCTGCAACGACTGCTTGAAACCGTTCTCATCCCGGCGTAGCCCCAATCCAGCGGCACCTCACCTTGGGCGCCCTGCAACGACTGCTTGAAACCGTTCTCATCCCACCGATCGGTCTTGATCCGAGGACCCTGCCAAGTGGTACCGCCTCACATCTTCCCGGCCTCCAGCGGCCGCTGGCGGTGCATCACTGCCCATTCGACGTGCTCGGCCAGCGAAGCTTCGCCCAGCGCGCGCAGGATTTCGCGTTGCTCGTCGGCATCGTCGGTCCTGTCGAGCGCGGTGCGCGCATTGCCGAATACACGTTCCATGAAACGATATTGACGGATCAATTCGCGGTCGGCCTTGCGGAACGAATACGCTTCGCGCACCGCCGCGAAGATCGAGAAAAACGCCATCACCACGATCAGGTTGTTCTTGGCGTCCACCGACAGCCGGTGCACCAGCACCGCCAGCGCCACGCTGATGAAGATGCCCGCCAGCAGGCACATCGCGCCGATCGCCTCGTTGACTCGATGGCTGCGCTCGCGCTGTTCGGTGCGGACCCGGTAGTAACCGAGTTCGCCGTGGGTGGCGTCGCCGACCCATTCGTCGATCACGCCGCGCAACACCGCTTCGTCCCGCAGCGCCGGCCGGGCTTGGCCGAAAAGTCCCGCGCTGCGCATCACGTTGCGCACCCAGCCCAGCTCGATGTCCTGCTTCTGCAAGAGGTTGTCGTGGGCGAATTCGGGATCGCCGGTCAGCGAAATGCCGGCGCGTCGCCAGTAGCACTGCACGCGTAGCCCCTCGGCCAGCGCGCGGTAATCCAAGTATTTGCGGTGCCAGCCACGCCGTTTCGCAATGGCGCTCACCACCACGCCCGTCGCGAACAGGAACAGGAACACGAACAGCATGTTGTCCTGATCGGGAAGGTTGTCGTACATCGTGAAGGCCACGCCCATCACGAATGCAACCAGATAGATCACCCGCATCGCCAACAGCACGCGTTGCTGGAAATGGATCGCCAGCCAATCGGCCGTGCGGAACAGCGCGGCGGGTGATGATTGCATCGGCGTGCTTTCGCCCGCGGTGGAAGACGCGTCTTCGATGCCCGCGCCGCGCGCCTCGATTTCCTCACGGTACTTCGCGGCATCGACGTTGAACGCGTCGGTATGCGCGAACACCGTGCGGAATGCCTGCGGCATCGGTGCATCGGATTCCGAAGCGTCGTCGAGGTTGCGCCAGACCACCTGGCCCGGACGCAGCGGTGCGCTGGGCGCGCCGTCCGGCACGTCGCGCGAACACACCAGGTGGCACAACAGCCGCTCGTCGCCGCCACCGTACAGGCGCGGTCGCCTGTCGCGCCTGCGTTCGAAGTCGCCCGGCGGTGTGCCGGTCAGGAAATATTCCACGATCTGCGCGGTGCCGCCCAGGCGGTGCGACGGTTTGCCATCCCAGATCGCCAGCAGCAAATGGCAATGCCGCGCCACGAACATCCCGGCGTGCGCGTACTGGTGGTTACGCTCGTCACCCGGCGAGGAGACCGCGGCGTGCGTATGGCCGGTCAGCAGCGGCAACTCGATCACCTGCGCTTGTGCGCACAACGATTCGAAGCGCGTGCGTGCCGCGGTGTCGGTGAAGTCCTGCACGTACAAGTCGCGCGCGAACGGCAGCGGCGCGACGAGTTGCGCGCCGAGCTTCAGACCTTCCTCGGCCACCAGTTGATCGCCGCCCTCGGCCAGTGGCGACAGGACAGTCAGCGGCGCGTGCGGGAACTCGTGCTGCAATTGATCGAAAAGATGCCGGACGCGCTCCCGTATCGCTTCAATCTCTCTCTCGACGATATTGCGGTGGCTGGTGACGCCGATCACCAGCGGCGCGAGCGCGGCGTTCAGTGCCGCAGCGTTTGTTTGCCCTGAATCGACCATGTCCATTGCGACGCCTCGTCCGCGCTCGTGCACCACTACGCCATGTGTCATCCGGCTTCGCTGCGGCAGAAACCGCTCTCCATTTCAGACATCCTGCGGCGATTCCTGCCTCGCCGTTTCCATATGGCCGGCAGGAACTGCACGACAGATACCCTCTTATGACAGCCGTGCTATTTCATGACTCCCCTGTTCTCTATTCCCGGGTCGACGACGCCGAGCGCTCCGTCGGATCGCTGGATCATCAGATCGAATTTGAATTTGGCTGGCTCAGGGTTGGCATCGAACAGCGACAATTGCAGGGTGCTGCCGCGGGAAACGAACCCGCGCATCGGAAATGCCGCGTGCCCCAGTGGGTCGCGACCACCGCAGCGCTGTTCAGACGTCTCGGTGGAGGCCGCACCCGACGTCTCCTTGAAACTGATTCCGACCGGGCTGTAGGTGTATCGGTCACCGTCGCGGGCGGATACGGAAAACTCGAGGTACACCTCGGCCCTGACGACGATCGGATCGTTGATCCTGCCTTGGCTGACCGTGCCGTGGCCGGTATCGATCAATTCCATGTCTGCGCGGCTGGAGCCGCGGCCGATCTCGTGGAAATCCGTCACGATGATGGAAATTCTCGCCGTGGAACAAGCTGCATGGTCAGTGGACATGTTGATCTCCTTCGGTGACTGGGGATGGCTGACGGGTAGCCGGCCAAGGTTGCGGCGGCACATAACCGCTCGCGTTCAGGCGATCGAACGCAGCCTGCGCGCATACGGTGTCGCCGGTCAGCCGGCACAGCCGGACCCAAGGATCAAGCACGCGCCAGTAATATGAGACGCGGGCGCGCCCCGCGAGCAGCGTGCGGGCTTCCGCCCACGCGGGCGGTGGTGTGCCGGGTGATTGAGCTTGTTGGATGCTTCCCAATACCAGCAGCGCATCGGCCTGGTCTGCCAGGTTGCCGTTGTCGACAGTGTGCCCCGCCATCCCCTTGCGAGCTTCGGCGAAGGACTCGTTGGCAGCGGCTGTTGCGGCACGCAAATTGTCGCGGCGCCATGCAAGGCGCGCGCGCAGCAGCCATCCCCGGCTGAGCGCCCGATCGATTTCTCGATTGCCCTTGATTGCCGTGGACGGCTCGAGAGTGTGCAGATTGTCCATTGCGATGGACAATAATTGTTCGGCTGGCGCAAGCTGACCCGCAGCGAATGCGTGCGACGCACGACGAATCTGCACGCTGGCCAGGGTGACCCGCCACGGAACATTGCCCGGGTCGTGTTTCGTCAAGGTCTTCAACCCGTCATCCGCCGCGGCCAGCGCGCGCAGGCTCTCATCGTGCCTGCCTGTCGTGTCCAATGACGCGGCCAGCACTTCCTGCGCGTTGGCCCATTTGGCCAACCAACGAAAGTCCTCGGGGTGCCGGCTGCGCAGCTCAGCCAAACGGCGGACTTGTTCGCCGAACAATCGCTGGGCGTTGGCGAGATCGCCGCGCTGCTCCGCCACATTGCCGAGCCATGAGACGGTATCGGCAACTTGGGAGGCCAAATCGGCATCGTGGGGCCGGGCGTGGGCAATCTCTTCCTTGACCTTCAACTCAGCCTCGAAACCGCTCTGCGCGGTATCCAAGTTGCCGCGATCCAGCGCCAGCACGGCCACGTTGTGTTCACCCCACATAGACTCCAGTTGCCAGTCTTGGTTGTGCTGATCGATCTTCACCAGTGCCAGCGTGGAATCGCGATAGCGGATCAGCCATTCGTTTGCCTGATCCAAGTCGCGTTGTTGCCAATACACGTAGCCGATCCAGTATTCCGCCTGCGCGCGATCGAACAGGAAGCGGCCGTTGTCGGGATACCGCGCGGTCAGTTCGACGCTGCGCTGGTAGGCGCTCCGGAAGGCATCCATCGCGGGTTCGTAGCGGCCCTCGTCCAGGCGGATCTGGCCGATCTGCACCAGCGCGCGCGATTGCTGGGTGAGCTCATCGTCGGTCAGCGAACCGGGCTTGCTGGCGGCGAACAGCGCCAGCGCCTTGTCGGTGACGGAAGCCATCAGGTCGAGCCGCCCCACACCTTTGAGCTTGTCGTGCAGGTCGCCGAGCATGTAATTCAACGCCTGCTCGGTTTGGGCCTGGCGCTCCCGGGCTTCATTGCGTGCGATGTACGCGGTGATGGCCAGGCCCGCGGCGACGGCCATGCCGAGCAAAGACGCCGCGGTGATGGTCAGCAACCGATGGCGGCGACGCTGCGCTTCGCGGTGGACCAGCGCATCGAAACCGACGTCCAGCATGCCTGCAATGAGTTTAAGTTTGGCGCCGTGCCTACCGTCCTGGCCGGGGCGCACGTCGGCGGCGATCGGTTCGGTTCGCTCGATCGTCGGTTGTCCATTCGCATCGAGCTTGAAACGCAGTGCGGGACAGAAACATTCTTCCGCTTCCCGGCCGGGCATGTCGGTGGCATTGGGTTCGCCGTCCACGATCAGGCAGAAGATCCGTCCGGCGCGAGCCATGCGTTTGTACGCCAGCACTTCCTCGTTGACCCAGCGCGACGCGGCCGACGCAGGCGAACACAACACGATCAGGTTTTCCGATTGCGCGAGCGCCTCGTTGACCTCGTGGCCGAGGTCGGTGGCGCTGGCAAGTTCCTCGCGGTCGCGGAAGATCGGGTTCAGTCGGCGCGGAATTTCCCCATTCGCGGTCTTCGTTCCAACCAGCCGCGACGGCACCCGATACGTTTCCAGCGCCTTGTGCAACCAGTCCGCCCACGCCTTGTCGCGGTGGCTGTAACTGATGAACGCGCGATAGCTGAAACGCGAAACCGGCGACTCGGCCATGGCCGCCTCCGCCCTCGGGTCATCCTTGACGGATGCGACCCTCGCGAAGCGCTCGGGAATCGCTTTCGTCCGGTGAGGCGACTCTGCCAGATTCACCGTGGAATGTGAAGTGCATCACATTTCCCGGGTTGCGCCCCTTTTTCGTCATTCCGGGGGCCATCGCCGGTTTCATCGGCGATGGAACCCGGAACCCAGCGCCTTTGGCGTAACGTGTCATCTCCAAAGGCGCTGGGTCCCGGATTGCGGCTTCGCCGCGTCCGGGATGACGAGCAAAAGCAGAGGCTCCCTAGTTGTTCTTGATCTCTGGATTGGTGGCGGTATCCGGGCTGACCGAACCCGATCCGCCATCTGCCGCCATGCAGGCGACCGGATTTCCAGCCAGGCATTCCACCCAAGTCTCCATGCCGCCTAACCATGAACCCGATGTGCTGGTCGTGGCGGCCGACGCCGCACCCGCACTACATGCGAGCACAAGCGCAATCAGTAGAGTCGCGGGGGGGATCTGCGTTTCATGATGCTCTCCTGTGTTTGCGGCGGGATTGCCGCGGTGATGCAACGACATAACAAATGGTGGCACGGGTTGAATGTCGTGATGTGCTCGACTATTTGTTAATAATTGCAGGGTTGTTAACTGTTGCCCTCGGCGATACCGACGACGTTGTCGAACAACGTGTGCCATTGACCACCGCGCGAAGTGTGTACTTGTATGGGCCACCTGCAGTTCCGTTTCCTTCGTTGTTGTCACCCATCGTGATCTGATTGCCGTTGGCCGCGAGGTTGGGTGTCTGGAAACCGGGCGGAACGGTGCCATCGACCCAGGAAAAGCCCGAGTTTTCCGGGTCGCTCAGATCGATTGCATTGAATGCGGCGTTTGATCCTGCTCCGGTCAGCGTCCAGACAAGAGTTGTCTGGTCCTGCTCCTGGGGCACGTCGATGGCATGGCCATGGTCCTTCACGTCGAGCGTACCGGCATTGGTATCAGCCGTTACTTCGGTGGTGATGGTCAAATTGCTCATGGAGCTTTCTCCTTCTGCGGTTGGTGAATCCCCGGTATTCAATGTTGAGAGGTGCTCTCGTCAGCGGCTTTCAAAGCCGCCGTGTGCGGACCGTGCGAGGCAACAACGTCGGACGGGTAATCGATGTGCGCGCGACGCAGAGCGCTGATGAATTCCGGATCGCGATAACCACTTGCCCGTAACCTGGTCATGCCGCTCTGCGCCTCATTTTTCCTGCCAAGCGCCAACAGGGCCTCGATTTTCAGTGCGAGCAAGCGCGGATCTCCGCGGTCTGCTTTCACGGCTTGCGTGGATAGCCATGCTTGTTCGCGCAGGGCCTGCGCACTGGCGGGATCACGCTCCAGCGACGCCAGTAGAAGATTTGCCTTCAACGTGGCCAGCAAGGTGTCTCGCTCTTTCGCGTGTTTGGCCAGCATCGGTTCCAGTATATCCAGCGCAGTCCGTGCCAATCGGCGCGCGTCATTTTTGTTTTCCCCAGCTTGCGTTTCCGCAGCCTGCTCGGTCAGGGCTTCGGCATACTCCATCTTCCAGTCGTCGTTACTTGGATCTTTTTTGGTCAAGGCGGTGAAGATCGCGATTGCCTTCACGGTTAACATGCGGGCTGTCGGCAGATCGCCGGTCGCACGTTCCAAGCGCGCAAGTTGCGATGAGTACAGCGCCATGAATTCTTGAGAGCTGGCGTTGTGGGGATCAGCCTTGCTTTGCGCCGCTGCCATTGCCACGGCCTGGCGCAGATCGGGTATCCCGGTTCGACAGTCGCCCGCCAGACTCAATGTCCGTCCCAACGTGGCACGCGCTCGAAGCACATTTTCGCGTTGGTAGTTGTCCTTCGGGTTGCGTGCGGAAAGGCGGCTTTCGATCGCTTCGTCCGCACGATATTCGGACAGAGAGGTGGCCAAGTCTCCGCGTAGCAAGGCCATCTTGCCGAGGTTGTTGTGCGCGGATCCCAGTTGTTGGGTGTAGTCGATGCTGTCCGGTTTGAGCGCGACTAGATGACGTGTTAGCGCCAACATTTTGCGATATTCGGCTTCCGCGGCATCGGTTTGACCTTGCGCTTCCAGCACGTGTCCGATATCGGTGCTGAGGTATGTCAGTTGAAGCAGCAATGATGTGTCATTAGGTGCGCGAATTAGTGAAGTTCGCAAGGCCTTCTGTGCGGATTCAAAATCCTGCTGTGCCGCTTCCAGCTTGCCTAGGTTCCAATGGACCATGCCGATCCATGCGAGGGTGCGGGAATAGGCAATCTGGCGTTTGACATCGGCGGGCGCCTTGGCAGCCAGCCCGGATGAAAGTCTTGCGGATGCGTGATACGCCTCCAACGCACCGGACAGGTTTCCCATGTTCAGCCGCACGCTGCCGATTTTTTCCAATGCCTTGGCGCGTTGGGCGAGCGCCGTATCATTGACGTCGGTGGATGGCAGCGACTGAAAGTACGCTGTGGCCTTGTCGTCCACCGCCTGCATGATGTCCAGCCGCTGCACCTGCGCAAGCTTGTCGTTGAGATCGCCCAGCATGAAATTGACGAGGCCTTCGGCCTGTTTCTGCCTGCGCTGCGCTGCCTGTTGCGCGACCACGGCTTCGTGTTGCGCAATCACCGCGCGGTGACGGGAGACCAGCGCGAAGATCGCCAGCACGATGGTCACCGCCATCACGCACACGGCAAGCGCGGTGATCGCGGTCATGCGGCGGATGCGTCGCTGCTGTTCGCGCTGCTTCAGCGCGTCGAAGCCGACGTCCAGCATCCCGGCGATCAGTTTCAACTTGGCGTTTTGCTTGCCGTCCTTGCCGGGGCGCGCGTCGGCGGCGATCGGTTCGGTCCGTTCGGGCGTGGGCTGACCATTCGCGTCGAGTTGGAATCTCAAGGCGGGACAGAAACATTCCTCCGCTTCCCGGCCGGGCAGGTCCGTGGCGTCGGGTTCGCCGTCCACGATCACGCAGAAGATGCGCCCGCTGCGGCCCATCCGCCTGTACGCGAGCACTTCCTCGTTGACCCAGCGCGATGTCGCCGAGCCGGGTGAGCACAGCACGATGAGGTCTTCCGATTGCGCGAGGGCCTGGTTGATCTTGGCGCCAAGTTCGGGCGAACTGGACAGTTCCTCGCGGTCGCGGAAGATCGGATTCAGGCGGCGCGGGATTTCCCCGTGTGCGGTCTGCGTTCCAACCAGCCGCGACGGCACCCGATAGGTTTCCAGCGCCTTGTGCAGCCAGTCCGCCCACGCCTTGTCGCGGTGGCTGTAGCTGATGAACGCACGATAGGAGAAGCGGCCAACCGACGGATCGGGCATGGCGACACCTCCGGCGAAAACGCCAAACCTTCCTTGGCAGGACGCGATCGTCGGGCGCCGGGCGCTGGCGGGTCGCCGCGACCCCCTCCGCAGCGGGTCGCCGGTCGGAAACTAGCACCAAATGTGAACTGTGTCACGTTTCTCTTGGCTGTCGCTTGCGGCCTACCGGCTTGGCCATGCGCAACAATTCGGTCGTGAAACCGGCGCGCTCGTACAGCCCGCGGGCGCGGGTGTTGCCGGGAAACACGCCGAGCGTCAGAAGCTTGCAGTGGTTCGCGCTAGCCCATGTTTCCGCGTGCGCGAGCAGCGCGCGGCCGATGCCGCGGCCATCCTGACCGGTCGCCACCGCAAGATCGGAGATGTGGCAGGCGCGCGCGCCGGAAAAGAAATCGCCTTGCACCTGCAGGTGCAGGAAGCCGACGCGTTTACCGCCCTCTTCCGCCACGAAGAAATGGTCGCTGGGCGGGGCATCGCGCAATGCGCGCTCGATGTCGGCGCGGATACCGGCCAGCGTCTCGCGCTTGCGGCGGCCCTTCGGCAGTGCGAATCCCACGAAGCGCGGTGCCAGCGACAGGATGAATCCGGTGTCGTCCGGCGTTGCGGGGCGGATGGCGAGGTGATGCCTGGGCGGTGTGGGCACGACGTGTTTCCCCATGTCGTCATTCCGGGGCCATCGTCGGCTTCATCGGCGAGGGAACCGGACTGCGGAGGCAGGATGCCGGAGCGAACATCGGCGCATCCGGTGGTCCACAAGGGCGAGCCACAGGATGTGGCGAGTTTATCCAGCGCCTTGCCTTTGCTGCAAAATCCCTGCATTCCGGGCTCTGCCCGCGATGGAACCGCGGGCAGAGCCCGGAATGACATGTGGTTTATCCGGACTGGGCAGGGGGTCCAAACAGCGCATCCGGCATCGCAAAGATGCTGTCCGCGCTGGCCTGCATCGCGGCGAAGTGGGTGTGCGTGCGCGGCAGGATACGGTCGAAATAGAAACGCGCGGTCAGGCGCTTGGCTTGCTTGAAGTTTTCAGATTGCGACGACGCGTCCGCCGCGGCCACGCTGCGCGCCCACGCGTAAGCCAGGGCGGAGTAGCCGGAATACAGCAGGTAGTCGACCGCCGCAGCACCGACGTCATCCGGATTCGCCAGCGCGCGCTTGCCCAGCGCCTGCGTCACTTCGGCCCATTCCTTCGCCAGCGCCGACAGTCTGGGAACGAAATCCTTCAATGCCCCGTCGTTCGCGTGCTGCGCGCAGAAGGCGTCAAGTTGTTCCAGGAACAATTGCAGGCCTTCGCCACGCTGTTGCATGATCTTGCGACCGAGCAAATCCAGTGCCTGGATTTGCGTGGTGCCCTCGTAGATCGTGGTGATGCGCGCGTCGCGTGCGTACTGCTCCATGCCCTGTTCGGCGATGTAGCCGTGGCCGCCGTAGATCTGCAATGCGAGGCCGGTGCACTCGTTGGCATTCTCGGTGAGCAGCGCCTTGACGATGGGCGTCAGGAACGACACCAGCGCTTCCGCGCGTTTCACTTCGGCCGCGTCAGTCGAACGATGCTGGATGTCCACCAGCGTCGCGGCATAAAGCCCCAGTGCGCGGCCGCCTTCGATCAGCGATTTTTGCGTCAGCAGCATCCGGCGGATATCGCCGTGCACGATCAAGGGATCGGCGGGCTTGTCCGGAAACTTCGCGCCCGACAGTGCGCGCATCTGCACGCGTTCGCGCGCGTAGCTCAAGGCGTTTTGGTACGCGCGTTCGGAAAGCGCGAGGCCCTGCAATCCGACCGCAAGCCGCGCGGTGTTCATCATGGTGAACATCGCGTTCAAACCCTTGTGGGGTTCGCCGATCAGCCAGCCCTGCGCGGCGTCGAAATTCAACACGCAGGTCGCGGAGCCTTTCAGCCCCATCTTGTGCTCGATGGAACCGCAGCGAACGCCGTTGCGGTCGCCCATTGCGCCGTCCTTGCCGATCTTGAATTTCGGGACGATGAAAAGCGAAATGCCTTTCACGCCTTTCGGCGCGTCCGGCAACCGCGCCAGCACCAGGTGCACGATGTTGTCGGTGAAATCATGCTCGCCCGCGGTGATGAAGATCTTGGTGCCGCTGATCGCGCAACTGCCGTCGGCATTCGGTTCGGCACGGGTTTTCAGCAAGCCGAGGTCGGAACCGCAATGCGCTTCGGTCAGGCACATCGTGCCGGTCCATTCGCCCGACACAATGTGCTTCAGGAAGGCATCCTTTTGCCAGCCTTCGCCGTGCATGCGCAGCGCTTCGGTCGCGCCGTGCGAAAGCAGCGGATACGTGCCCCATGCGAGGTTGGCCGAGTCGATCATTTCCTTGACCGGCGCGCCGACCGTTTCCGGAAGTCCCTGCCCGCCGTACGCCTCCGGCGCGGTCAGGCCGGCCCAGCCGCCCTCGACGTATTGTTCGTAGGCACGCCTGAAGCCGTCCGGCGTTTTCACCGCGCCACTCGCCTTGTCGAACGAACAGCCCTGGCGGTCGCCGACTTCGTTCAACGGGGCGAGGACCGCTTGCGAGAACTTCGCGGCCTCGTCCAGCACCGCATCGATCAATTCGCGGTTGAGCCCTTCGCAACCGGGGAGTTTGGCGAACAGCTTTTCGACTTCCAGCAGGTCGTACAGGCAGAAGCGAACGTCGGCGAGCGGGGCGGTGTAGTGGGTGGTCATCGAATTTTTCCCGGCTTTTTCATGGTGGGGCTCATCCCGTGAAACGCAGGTGCCACGTTGATCGTCACTCCGGGGCCACCCCGCATTTGCGGGCAGGATCCGGAACCCAGTGCCTTGGCTGTTGACTCGAAGAGATGTCGGTTCCGGTTCCGTGGCCGTGGGGCCGGCGATGGCCCCGCGATGACGACAAAGATATTCAGCTATTGCGCAAATCGGCAGGAAACGGCGTCCGTCATCGCCAGATATTCGACACCCCCGGTACCGGTGACAGGTAACCCTTGTCGTCCAGATCGAATGGTTGCGTCTTGCCTTTGCTGCCCTTGCCGACCGAGAGCGTGCCCTTGAGTTCGTAGTGGACGGCGTTGCGCTTGGCGGCGGTCAGCGCGGCGGCGCCGGCCGCATCGGGCTTGAACGTCGCGGTCGCGATATCGGCATCCATCGCGGGAATGTCAAGCGCGGGCGACATCGCGACCTGGCCGGCCGGCTTGCCGTCGAGCCTGAGGTCGGCGTCGATCGAGTACACGTGCATGCCGGTGTCGTAGCTGTAGTTCTGGAAGCGCACCACCGCCGCCCAGGTGCCGTCGGAGTTGACAGTGAGTTGCTGGATGCTTGCGGTCGGCGGTTGCAGCTTGGTGCCGACGCCTGTGCAACCCGACAGGATCGACGCGGCGCCCGCGAGGAACAGGACAAGCGGTGCGCGGAAAAGGGGGGGCGACGAGCGAAAGATCATCGGGCGATTCCTCGGGACAGGCCACTCACCGATACTTTAGCCCGCCGCGCGCATGTTCGGCCATGCCCATGGCAGCGGCTGAATGGCTTCGTGCCCGGAATGTCGCGATGTCTTCCAGGGCGGTCAATTTGCCGTCCTCGAGCCGCGCGACGCTGTCGGCCAGCGCGCCTACCTCGTCGGGTTGATGGCTCACCAGGATCGTGGTGAGCGCGAACTCGCGCTTGAGTCCGCGCAGGTGCTCCAGCACCTCCGCGCGCCCTTCACGATGCAGGTTGGCCAGCGGCTCGTCCAGCAGCAGCGCGCGGGGCTGGCGCAGCAATGCGCGGCCGATCGCGACTCGCCGGATCTGTCCGCCCGAAAGCTGGCCCGGTCTGCGCTTGAGCAACGCCGGCAACTCCAGCAATTGCACGACGTCGTCAAATATCCGCGAAGCCGCGCCACGGGCCATTCCAAAGCGCAGGTTCTCGCGTACATTCAAGTGCGGAAACAATCGCGCATCCTGGAACACCACGCCGAGGTCGCGTTGCGCCGGCGACACATCGATGTGCGTGTGGCGATCGAACAGCACGCGATCGTCGATGGCGATGCGCCCTCGGCTGGGATGCAGCAGGCCCGCGATCGCCAGCAGGGTGGAGGTCTTGCCGCAGCCGGACGGGCCGAAGAGTGCCAGTGCGCGCGCGGTCGATTGCAATGCGAGCTCCAGCGAAAACTCGCCGCGCTGCAGTGCGAGATCGAGCGCGATCATGCTTCGGCCTCGCCGGACCGCGTGCCGCCGCGCAGCAACATCAGCGCGGCAACCAGCGAGGCGGCCAGCGCGACGATCACCGCGACCAGCGTCAGGCGCAGTGCGCCGCTTTCGCCGCCGGGTGTCGAGACCAGTTCGTACAGCGCGATCGGCAAGGTGCGCGTCTGCCCGGGAATGGACGACACGAACGTGATGGTGGCGCCGAATTCGCCGAACGCGCGCGCGAAAGCCAGCGCCAGACCCGCGACCAGTCCGCGCAACGAAAGCGGCAGAGTGATGCCGAAAAAAATCCGCCACGGTCCTGCCCCCAGCGTGGCGGCTGCGTGCTCCAGCTTGCGGTCCACCGACTCGAACGCATTGCGCAGCGCCACCACCAGCAACGGAAACGCCATCACCGCCGCGGCCAGCGCGGCGCCGGTCCAGCGGAACGCGATGGAGAGCCCCGCCGCGTCGAGCAAGCGCCCGATCGGGCCATGGTGGCCGAACACGATCAGAAGAACGTAACCCGTGACCACCGGCGGCAGGATCAGCGGCAACAGCAGCAGGCCTTCGAAGACGGGTTTTCCGAAGAAACGCGTGCGCGCCAGCAGCCACGCGCAGCCGACCGCCACCGGCAGTGAACACGCAACGCCGACCAGCGAAACCTTGAAGCTCAAGGCCAGCGCGACGATTTCGGCGTGGGTGAGCAGCATCGTCAGTGCGCCAAGACGTCGAAGCCCCAACGCCGAAACACCTCGTGCGCGCGTGCCGATTGCAATGCCGCAAGCAGCGCACGCGTTGCGGCATTGTCGTGTCCCTTCGTGATCGCGACCGGGTACACGATCGGCGGGTGACTGGTCGTCGGGAACGTCGCCAGCACTTTCACGCGCGGTTCGGAAACGGCATCGGAACGGTACACGATGCCGAGCGGGCACTGTCGCAGCACCACGAGGTTCAGCGCCGCGCGCGCGTCGCGCGTCATGGCCATGCGTGGTTGCAGCGCGTTCCACATCCCGAGGTTCGTCAGGGCCTGTCTGGCATAGATGCCAGCGGGTACCGAATCGGGCAGGGCGACTGCGAGGCGGGCATCCCTGCCCAACGCTTTCAGCAACGGCGCAGCGCCGTGCTCAAGATCGACCGTCGCCTGCGAATCGGCCGGCGCGACCAGCACCAGCGCGTTGCCCAGCAGATCCGTGCGCGTGGCCGGCACGATCGCGCCGTGTTTCGTGGCAGCATCCATCCAGCGTTCGTCGGCGGAAATGAAAAGGTCGGCGGGTGCGCCATTTTCGATCTGCAGCGCCAACGCCGATGACGAAGCATAGACAAGGCGTGGTGCGGATGAACCGAGCGCGCCGTCGCGTGCCATCTGGTCAAGCGCGGGTTCCAGGCTGGCCGCCGCGAAGATCGTCGGCGGCGCGGCGGTCGCGGCGACGGAGGCAAGCGTGTAGATCGTGGCCATCAGGCACGCGGCCGTTCGCTGGATTCGTCGCATCGTTTTTGGCCGAGGCGTGGTCGCGTCGATTCTAGCCGTGCACGCGCCGCCACCAGGCTGGTGCAAGGAATCAGCGGCCCCAGATGACCGTCAACGCGGCTTTTGCCAACGTATGTTTGTTGATTGCGGCGAGCGCATCCGCGCGGCTGAAATGCGCGGCGAGGCCCAGTGTCGGTGCGTCGAGCGCGTACACCGTGATCACGTAATGGTGCGGCTTGCCGGGCGGCGGACATGGGCCGGAGTAGCCGGCGTTGCCGAAATCGTTGCGCGATTGCACGCTGTCCCCCGGCGCATCGCCGCCGCGCGGTTTGCCCGCGTCGGCGTTCAGCCCCTGCGCGCCGACCGGGATGTTGAACGCGATCCAGTGCCAGAAGCCGCCCGGCGCGTCGGGGTCGTACATCGTGACGGCAAAGCTTTGCGTCCCCGCCGGCGGATCGTGCCAGCGCAGCGGCGGCGATACATTGCCGCCACCGCACTCGGTGTAAACGTTGTCGAGCGGCATGCGCCCGTTCGCCTTCAGCGTCGGACCATCAAGCGCGAAACCCTGTGCTGTCAACGCGGCGAGGGGGACAAGCGACAGGCACAGCCAGAGCAATACGCGTTGCATGGCGTCGTCATGCAGCGGTGCGCTTGCGCGCGCGGGGCGTGTGCTCGCGCAAGTATTCGGCCAGCACTACTGCATTGCAGTGCTTTTCGTCGTGGGCGGCGAACAGCAGCGTCGCGTCGGGGTGTTCCTTCAACAGGTCCTGCAATTCCGCAACGGCTTCCGGGTTCGCCTCCAGCTCGGCGCGATAGCGCTTGCGGAATTCTTCCCACTTCGCGGGATCGTGCCCGAACCACTGGCGCAACCCGGTGCTGGGCGCGATGTCGCGCACCCATGCGGTGAGTTGCAGTTTCGCCTTGGATTGGCCGCGCGGCCACAAGCGGTCGATGAGGATGCGTGCGTCGTCGGCCTCGGTGAGCGGCTCCGTCACGCGTTTGATCTTGAACGCCATGGCAACCTCCGTTGTGTGATGGCTGCGCGTCAAGGCATCATACGCGTTTGTCCTGAAGAGTTCACAATGCCACGTCGCCTGATCGTTCGCCGTTCGCCCATCCACGGCAATGGCGTGTATGCCGCCGTCGATATTCCCGCGCACACCGTGCTGATCCAGTACAAGGGTCGCCTGATCACCCACGCCCAGGCCGACCGTCTGTACGACGACGGCGCCGACACCGGCCATACCTTCCTGTTCACGCTCAACGACAAGTACATCGTCGATGCAAATGTCGACGGCAACAGCGCGCGCTGGATCAATCATTCGTGCAGACCGAACTGCCACGCGTACATCGAGGAAGTCGATGGCGCGCGCAAGGACAAGGTGATCATCGAGACCAAGCGCGCGATCAGGGCCGGCGAGGAACTCACCTACAACTACGGCATCGTGCTGGACGTGCCGCACACGCCGAAGATGAAAAAACTGTGGGCGTGCCGCTGCGGGTCAAAGCGATGCACGGGCACGATCCTGCAACCCAAGCACTGACGCCCCCGGGTAACGCGCGGTGAACGCGGCCGATACGTGGCGGTCACGCGGAATTTGGCATGCTGCGTGTTCGATTTCCGCAAGGAGCAACACCATGAGCAAGGACACGCTGAAGGGCTGCAAGGTCGCGATTCTGGCGACCAATGGCTTCGAACAATCGGAGCTGATGAAGCCCAGGCAACTGCTGGAGGACGCAGGCGCCACGACGGCCGTGATCGCGCCCGGCGACGAACAACACATCAAGGGCTGGAACCATGGCGAATGGGGCGAGCAGGTGGAAGTCGACGTGCTGCTTGGCAAAGCGCGGGCTTCCGATTACGACGCGCTGCTCTTGCCCGGCGGCGTGATCAATCCCGACAAGCTGCGCCTGCACGAAAAGGCGATCGACTTCATCCGAGAATTCGGCCGGACCGGGCGCCCCGTGGCCGCGATCTGCCACGGACCGTGGACGCTCATCAACGCGGGCCTGGTGCGGGACAAGCACCTGACATCGTGGCCATCGCTGCGCGTCGACCTGGAAAACGCCGGCGCGCGTTGGGAAGACAGCGAGGTGGTCGAGAGCGGCAACCTGATCACCAGCCGCAAACCCGACGACATTCCGGCGTTCACCCATACGTTGATCCGGGCGCTGGAACAGCGTCAGGCGGAAGCAGCCTGAGGCCTAAGTAAGTATTCCGGAAAGATGTGGTTTCCCCGGAAAGTCAGGCCGTGGATGGCTGTTGTGGTACTCGCTGTCCGAGGTGGCGTGGGTTCACGGGAACATTCGTGCTGCAGCGATCAGGGACGATTGCAAAGTCTAGGCGGCCGCGCGCTTGGCTTCCACCTGCTGGCGTGGGCCCTTTTGCAGCGCGTCGCGAACGTGCGATACCAGCAGGTCCACTTCGGCCTCGGTCATCGAGAAGTGCGGCGTGAAGCGCAGGGAGTTGGCGCCGCCGTGGATCACGTTGATGCCGCGCTCGCGCATGTATTCCTCGATGGAATCGGCGCCGAAGCACTTGAACTGCGGGGCCAACTCGCATGAGAACAGCAGGCCGGTGCCCTGCACCTTGGTGATCAGGCCGCCGAGTTCGTCCTTGAGCGCATTCAATTTCTGCACTGCCTGCATGCCGCGCTCACGGATGTTGGCGCGCAGCGCCGGCGTGACCTCGGCCAGCACCGTGCAGGCGATGTCCAGTGCGCGCGGGTTGCCGGTCATGGTGTTGCCATAGATGCCCTTCTTGTACAGGCCCGCGGCGCGCTCGTTCACCGCCAGCACCGACAACGGGAACTGGCCGCCGTTGAGTGCCTTGGAATAGGTTTCCATGTCGGGCGCCGGCAGGTTTTCGAAGCCGGGGTAATCGACGATCGACAATACGCCGTGGGCGCGCAACCCGGCCTGGATGGAATCGACCAGCAGCAGCGAGCCGTGCGCGGCCGTCAACTCGCGCGCGGCGGCGTAGAACTCCGGTGTCACCGCGCGGCCCGGGTCGCCTTCGCCCATCACGGGTTCGAGGAACATGGCCTCGAAGAACCAGCCGTTCTGTTCGGCCTCGTCGAACGCGCGCCGCAGCGCGGCCACGTCATACGGCTGGATCACGATTACCGAATGCTCGTCGCGGAAGCTGGCGAGGTTCGACAGGTACGCCTTGCGCGAGGAATCCGAATACAGCGCCGGGCGCTCGGTGCGACCGTGGAACGCGCCTTTCACGACGAGTCGCTTGATCGCGCGGCCGGCATACTTCGCGCCCGGATCGGTCATCAACTTGGCGTTGACGTCGGCGATGCGCGCGGCCAGCGTCACCGATTCCGAACCCGAGTTGAGACACATGAACTTCACGAACGGATGCTTGCCCGAGCGGTGGCCGACTTCGCGGCGCAGCGCATCGGCGAATGCGTGTTGCGAGAGCGATGGGGTCATCACGTTGGCCATCACCTGCGGTTTTGCAAGCGCCTTCATCACCGCCGGCGGGTTGTGGCCGAAACCCAGCATGCCGTAGCCGCCGCAGTCGTACAGCACCGCGCCTTTCAGGGTGACGATCCATGCACCGCGCGCGGCCAGCGGCACGAACGGACACACCGCATCGTCGGGATAGAAATTGACGAAGCCGGACTGCAACGCGTGCAGTTGCGCGTCTTCGTCCAGTCCCAGCACGCCGGGATGCCGGGCTTTCAACCCGGCGAGCGCCGCGTGGGCGTCCGCGATCGCGCCGGCAAGATCGGCATCCTGCCCCGCGAAGCGCTCGATGGTGGCGTCATCCAGCCCGTGGGTGCGGGCCTTGCCGCCCTGATCGCGCAGTTCGCGCAGCATGTCGATCGATTTCATGGGACCTCCGACACGGCGACGCCAGCACGGCGCCGCTCGTAAGTGATTAACGCAAAAAAGAAAACGTCCCATGATTCTAGCAGGCCGCCCGGCGCGGCGTAACCCCGTCGCGAGCCGCATGACGCCTGTCAGAAACGATCGATGACGTCCCGGGCTGAAGGCGGGCATGCGTTTGCGGCATGCTGGCAATGTCGGGTTGGGACACCGCTGGAGACCGCCGTGCAGCCATTGATCGCGCATTCGATGTTCCATCTGGCGGTGTTCTACGTCGCGATTTTCGTGTGCTTCGCGCCGGAATGGTTCGGCACGTTTTTCCAGCGCGTGGAATCAGGCGCGGTGAAACGCGACCGCGGATCGCACGCGTGGCTCTTCGTTGCGATGGGCGGTGGTGTGTTCGCGGCGTTTTTCCTCGCCGATGCCGACTTCCCGGGCACCACGTTGGCGTGGAACCAGTCGCTGCAATTCTGGGTTGGCATCGCGATGATGCTGGCCGGGCTTGCGTTCCGCTGGTACGCGATTCAGGTGCTCGGCAAGTTCTTCACGCGTACGGTGGCGACGCGCGCCGGGCAATACGTGGTGGAAAACGGGCCGTACCGGCTGATCCGCCATCCGTCGTACAGCGGAGCGCTGTTGATGTTCCTCGGCATGGGCATCGCGATGACCAACTGGGCGGCGTTGCTGGCGATCATGGCCGGCGCGGGTGTCGGATACGCGTACCGCGTCCACATCGAAGAACAGGCGCTGTGTGCCGGCCTCGGCCAGTCCTATCGGGACTACATGCTGCGCACCAAGCGGTTCATTCCCCATGTGTGGTGAGGCCGGCGCGGTGGCGAGCGCGTACCATGGGAGCGCCGGTTGGCGTCATGACGGCCGATTCGCTTGGTATCGCGTCAACCGGCTCCAATGAGGTGGCGCGATTGAAACTCAAGATTGCTCCCGATTCGACCCTGTGCATGGCGAGGGCGGACGCGCGCGGCTGGTATGGGCGCATCGCCCCCTGGATCTGGCTGGTGTGGGTGGTGTGGCTGTTCGGGCCGGCGCTGTTCATACCCAAGGGCTTCGAGCATTGGCTGTTGGCGACCATGCTGAGCCTGCCGGTGTTCCTCGCGCTGTACGTGGCCGCGCGCATTGGCCCACGGCGCCATACCGTGTGGTACGCGCTCGCCATCGCCGCCATCAGCCTGGTGGTGACGCCTTTCAATCCGTTTGCGCAAACGTATCTGATCTATGCCTGCGCGGTAGCGGCCGGCTGGAGCAGCCCACGGAAATCGGGCAGCCTTGTCCTTGCCATCCTGGTGGCCTACAGCGTCGAGTGGTTTTATCTGCATTTTCCGTGGCAGTCCCTGGTCAACGTATGGATTCTGTGCCCCATCATCGCGGGATTGATTGCGGCCGAACTCATCCAGAACCGGCACCGCGCCGACCTGCGCCTGTCGATGGACGAGGTGCGCCGCCTCGCCGCCAGCGCCGAACGCGAGCGCATCGGCCGCGACCTGCACGACCTGCTCGGGCATACCTTGTCGATGGTGGCGCTGAAATCGGAACTGGCGGGGCGCCTGATCGAACGCGATCCGCGCGCCGCCCACCGAGAAATGGCCGACGTCGCACGTGTGGCCCGCGAGGCACTGTCGCAGGTACGCAGCGCCGTCAGTGGCATCCGCGCGGCGGCCATGGCGGCGGAGCTGGCTTCCGCGCGCCTGCTGCTGGAAGCCGCCGGCGTGCAGATGGAGTACTGGCATGATCCGCAGGACCTGCCCGGCGAAGTCGAGACTTGCCTCGCGCTGGTGTTGCGCGAGGCAGTCACCAATATCCAGCGGCACGC
>DATCSF010000053.1:0-5600 GCA_036568625.1 Rhodanobacteraceae bacterium
CCCGACAAGCTCGGCGCCTGCGCGAACACGGTGGAATAGTCCAGCGTGTGGAACGCGTACAGCACGGCGGCGATGCCAAGGATGAAACCGAAGTCGCCGACGCGGTTGACGATGAACGCCTTCAACGCAGCGAAGCTTGCACTGGGTCGCTCGAACCAGAAGCCGATCAAGAGGTACGACACCAGGCCAACCAGTTCCCAGCCGATGAACAACTGCAGGAAGTTGTTGGCCAGCACCAGCGTCAGCATCGAGAAGGTGAACAGCGCGATGTAGGCGAAAAAGCGCTGGAAGCCCGGGTCGTCGCGCATGTAGCCGATGGTGTAGATGTGCACCATCAGCGACACGAAGGTCACCACCACCAGCATCAGCGCGGTCAGGCGATCCACCAGGAAGCCGATGCCGATCGTGAGCTTGCCGACTTCGAGCCAGGTGTACACGTCGTGGTTGAACACCGGCGCCCCGCCCCAGACCAGCTGGTAAAACGCCACGCACGACAACGCGAACGAAACCGCCACCGACACGATCGCAACGCCTGCCGCGCCCGCGCGGCCGATCTGATTGCGCAGCAGGCCTGCGATCAGCGCGCCCACCAGCGGCGCGACCGCCAGCACGATCAAAAGATTCTGGCTGATCACGCGCACACCTCACGCATGGCAATGAATTCCCGGCTGGCCGCGTCGAGGGAAGCGCGGCATCGTACGGAGCGATGTGGCATCCGGCGTCTCCCTAGTAGCGCAGCGAATCGATTTCGTCGACGTTGATCGTGCGACGGTTGCGGAACATCAATACGACGATGGCGAGCCCGATGGCCGATTCGGCCGCCGCCACCGTCAGGATGAAGAACACGAACACCTGTCCCGACGGATTGCCGAGGAAACGCGAGAACGCGACGAAGTTGGTGTTGACCGCCAGCAGCATCAATTCGATGCACATCAGCAGCACGATCACATTCTTGCGGTTGATGAAGATGCCGGCGATCGAGATGCAGAACAGCACCGTCGCGAACACGATGTACCAGGAAAGAGGAATGCTCATGCGCGCGGCTCCTCGGTGGCCTCGGGCGCCGGCGCGGGAGGCACGACCGTCGTCATCTTCACCAGACGCACGCGCCCGCGCGCGCGGGTCGCCGATTGCGCGGCCGGATTCTGGCGCTTGGAAAAACTGCGCACGCGCAGCGCCAGCACCACCGCCGCGACCAGGCCGACGGTAAGGATCACCGCCGCGATTTCGAACGGCAGCAGGAAATGTCTGAACAGTGCCTCGCCCAGCCACTCGATGTTCGAGGCTCCGGCGGGATTCGGCCCCGGCGACACGTCGAATGCCTTGACACCGATGATGCCCAGCATCTCGACAAGCATGATCACCGCCGCGCCAAGACCGACCGGCAGGTACTTGATGAAGCCTTCGCGGATCGGCTCGAGATCGATGTCCAGCATCATCACCACGAACAGGAACAGCACCATCACCGCGCCGACGTACACCACCACCAAGGCCAGCGCCAGGAATTCGGCTTCGGCCAGCATCCACAGGCAGGCGGTCGAGAAGAACGTCAGCACCAGCGCCAGCACCGCGTGCACGGTGTTCTTCACCGATACCACCGCCAGCGCGGCGCCCACCGCGACCAGGGCGAAGGCGATGAAGCAGACCATCTGGAATACGGAATGTGTCATGGGCATCACCGGTAGGCCGCGTCTTGCGCGCGATTGGCCGCAATGCTTTTCTCGAAACGGTCGCCCATCGCGAGCAGTTGCGGCTTGGTGATGATGTTTTCGCCGCGGCGTTCCATGTGGTACTCCAGGATGTCGGTCAGCACGATCGAATCGACCGGGCAGCTTTCCTCGCAGAAACCGCAATAGATGCACTTGAAAAGGTCGATGTCGTAGCGCGTTGTGCGGCGCTGGCCGTCCGACGCGCGCGGCGCGGAATCGATGGTGATCGCGAGCGCCGGACACACCGCCTCGCACAGCTTGCATGCGATGCAGCGTTCCTCGCCATTCGGGTACCGGCGCAGGGCGTGCAGCCCGCGGAAGCGCACCGAGCGCGGGATGGTTTCCATCGGAAAGAGCACGGTGTACTTGGGCTTGAAGAGGTACTTCAACGTCAACCACAGGCCGGCCGCGAGTTCCAGCAGCATCAGGCTCTTGAGATAGTCAATCACTCGTTTCATCTCAATGCCCTATGGTCACCACGCCGAAGAAGCGGAACAGGCCCGCCACGAAAATCCATGCGATCGAAATCGGAATGAACACCTTCCAGCCCAGCCGCATGATCTGGTCGTAGCGGTAACGCGGGAAGGTCGCGCGCAGCCACAGCAGCGAAGTCGCAAACACGAAGAACTTAAGGAACAGCCACCACCAGCCCGGCTGCGAGAACCAGCCGAGATGCCAGCCCTGGAAGGGGCTGAGCCAACCGCCCATGAACAGGATCGGCGCGATGAACGACAACAGGATCATGTTGGCGTATTCGGCGAGGAAGAACAGCGCGAATGCCGAGCCAGAGTATTCGACATGGAAACCGGCGACGATTTCCGATTCGCCTTCTGCCACGTCGAACGGCAGGCGATTGGTTTCCGCCACGCCCGAGATGTAGAACACGAAAAACATCGGCAGCAGTGGCAGCCAGAACCAGTCGAACAAACCCTTGCTGCCCGCCTGCGCCTCGACGATCGCGGTGAAGTTGAGGCTGCCCGCCAGGATCAGCACCGTCACCAGCGCCATGCCGATGCAGATTTCGTAGGAGATCATCTGCGCGGCCGAACGCATCGAGCCGAGCAGTGCGTAACGCGAGTTCGAGGCCCAACCGGCCAGGATGATGCCGTACACGCCCAGCGACGTCATCGCCAACAGGTACAACACACCTGCGTTGACGTTCGCCAGCACGAAGCCGCCGCCGTTGAACGGCACCACCGCCCACACCGCCAGCGCCGGGATCACCGACAGCAGCGGCGCCGTGAAATACAGGAAGCGGTTGGCATTGGTGGGGACGATGACTTCCTTGATCAGCAGTTTCACCACGTCCGCGAACGCCTGCAGCAGGCCGAACGGACCGATCTGGTTCGGCCCCATGCGCACGTGCATCCAGCCGATCACCTTGCGCTCCCACCACACGTACATCGCCACCGTGATGATCACCGGCACGGCGATGGCCAGGATCTTGCCCAACGTGAGGCCGAAGATGAGTGTGTCGCTCATGCGGTCACCGCCTTGATGGTGAGGGCCGCGCCGTGCGGCGGCAGCGACCCGGTGGCGGCGTGCCCGGCCTCGATCCATGCACAACCTTTGGGCACCGCGGGATCGACGACCACGGGAAGCGTCACGCCATTGACGTTGGCCTTGACGCCGTTCAGCAGCCCAAGCACGCGCGCGTCGTCGGCGCAGATACGCAGCGCGGGCGCACGATTCAGCGGGTGCGCCTGCAGGGCTTTGGCCCGGCGCACCACCGCATCGGTGCGATAGATGCCAACGGTCGCGACGCGCGTGAATTGGCCGGCCGCCGGCGCGACGCGCGCTGCGAGCTGGCCCGACACGGCGGTGGCCGGCTCACCCACGCGATCGGCGACGCCCGCGTGCGCCCCCGCGAAATCCGTGAAATCGAATCCGGCGATCCCCAGTGCACTGCCCAGCGCGCGCAGCACCTTCCAACCCGGCCGCGCTTCACTTGGCAGCATCGACCCGGCCGCGGCGACTTGCACCAGGCCGTCGACATTCACGTAGGTGCCGTCGACCTCCGGAGGCAGCCCCAGCGGCAGCACCGCATCGGCGGTGCGACGCACCCCCTCGCAGGCATACGCGCCCGCGTATACATAGAATTCCGCGCCCTCGCGCGCCCTGTCGTAAGCGGCCGGTGCGAACGCATCCAGCGAACCTGTCTGCCAGGTGATCAGCGCCTTGGGCGGGTTCTCCAGGATCACCCTCGCGCCACCCGCCGACTGCGCACCCACCCGCGCCAAGCCGATCGCATTCGCGCCGGACGGCAATTCATTGAACGCGCTGCCGGTGGCCTTCGCGATACCGCGCGCCAGCGCGCGCAGCCACGACGCCTGCGGATGTTGCGTGGCCGCGTCGCCCAGGATCACGACCGACGATGCTGCATCGCGCAGTGCCCCGCACCACCTGGGCGCTTCTTCATGGTCGTCCGCCGCAGCGATCGCATCGGCCAGCGCGCGATCGTCGCTTAGCACGCCCGCGGCTTTCGCGGTGCACAGCATCGCATCGACGAACTCCTGTGGCGCGAACACCTTCTCGCCCGCGAGTTCGAAGTTGCAGTCGAAATGCACCGGGTTGATCGCGAAGATCTTCGCGCCGCGCACCTCGGAAATGTCGTAATGCGCCGGATTTGAGGCAGGGTGCTTCGAGGCATCGTGGCGACTGGCATGGCGCAACCGATGCGCCAGCAGCGGCATCTCGTGACGTGGATTGCTGCCGATGATCAGTGCCGCCGATACGTTGCCAATGTCTTCGATCGGCATTTCGAACGTCGCGCCGGACGGGCCGCCATCGCTGAAATCCTGCACGCGCAGGCGATGGTCGATTTTTTCACCGCCCAGCCCGCGCACCAATTGTGCGAGCAGCGCACCTTCCTCGCAGGAGGTGAGCGGCGCGACCAGCGCACCGATGTCGCTGCCGGCTTTCTTCAAACCGTCGGTGACAAACGCAATGGCTTCGTCCCACTCGACCTCGACCAGCTCGTCGCCCTTGCGGATCATCGGCCGCTGCGCGCGATCTTCCGCGTACAAACCCTGATGGCTGTAGCGATCGCGGTCGGCCAGCCAGCATTCGTTGACGGCCTCGTTGTCGCGCGGCACCGCTCGCAACACCTGGCCGCGCTTGGTATGCAGCCACAGGTTGGAACCCAGCGCATCGTGATAGCCAATCGAAGGCTTGGCGATCAATTCCCACGCGCGCGCCTTGAACTGGAATACCTTGTCGGTGAGCGCGCCAACCGGGCACACATCGATCACGTTGCCGGAGAGTTCGGATTCAACCGTGCGGCCGATGTAGGTGCCGATCACGTGGCGGTCGCCGCGGCTCATGTCGCCGAGTTCATACGTACCCGCGATCTCGCCCACGAAACGCACGCAGCGCGTGCAATGGATGCAGCGGGTCATCTCGGTCGCGACCAGCGGCCCGATGTTCTCGTCGGTGACGGTACGCTTGCGCTCGGTGAAACGCGTCACCGAACGGCCGTAGCCCATCGAGACGTCCTGCAACTCGCACTCGCCGCCCTGGTCGCAGATCGGGCAATCCAGCGGATGGTTGATCAGCAGGAATTCCATGGTGTTGCGCTGCCACTTCATCGCGTTGGGCGAGCGCGTGAACACCTTCATGCCCGCCGCCACCGGCGTCGCGCAGGCAGGCTGCGGCTTCGGGATCAGCTTACCGCCCATCTCGACTTCCACCATGCACTGGCGGCAGTTGGCCGCGATCGGCAACTTTTCGTGGTAGCAGAAGCGAGGTACCGGGATTTTTGCGGCATCGGTGGCCTGGATGATCGTCGAGCCCTTGGGCGCGCTGACCGGGTGGCCGTCGACCTCGAACTCCACCATCTCGACCGGGGCGGCGTCTTTGGACAATGCGCTCATTGAATTTCACCCGAAGGAC
>DATCSF010000054.1:0-3677 GCA_036568625.1 Rhodanobacteraceae bacterium
TCCGCGGTTGATTTCTTTGACTCGACGATGCAACTTTACGGAAGCACGCCAATACGCCGGTGCCAGGACGGCCCCGCGCATGGATGTGGAGTGCCCGACATGCAGCAACATGAAATCAACGCACAGGTTTATCACCGCCCGGGGATCGAGCGGCACTACCGGAATGCGGCCTTGATGCAGGCCGAGGCGATCGCGCTGCTGCGTCATCAACCCGCGTTCGCGGGGAAAGACATTCTCGACATCGGCGTCGGCACCGGTCGCACCAGCATTTATCTCGCCCCGCTGGCGCACCGCTACCAGGCCACCGACTATTCCCCGGTCATGGTGCAGTACATGCACGGGCACATGCCGGATATCCAGGTGTTGCAGGCCGACATGTGCCACATGCCCGAACTGGCCGACGCGAGTTTCGATTTCGTGCTGGCGTCGAATTGCGTGTTCGACGCCAGCGGACACGAAGACCGCATCGAAACCCTGCGCGAAATCCATCGCGTGTTGCGGCCGGGCGGGCTGCTGATGTTCAGCACCCACAATCGCAACTGGGCGCACGCCCTGCGCGGCCCGCGCCTGCGCCATTCGCGCAACCCCGTCACGCAAGCGCTGCTGGGCCTGCACTGGATGCGTGGCATCGTCCATCACCTTCGGCTGCGGCACCTGCAGGTGTTCGCCGACGAATACGCCATCCTCAACGACGGCGCCCACGATTTTGCCCTGATGCACTACAACATCGACCCGGACCGGCAACGGCAGCAACTCGCCGGGCAGGGTTTCGACACGCTCGAAGTGCTCGACGACAAGGGGCTTGCGCGGTCGCCGGGTGACGCCGCGCCGGATTGCGCGTGGCTGCTGTACGTTGCCCGCGTGCAGGACAGGCCCGCGGCAAGCGCCGCGCATTGAGGGCGCAGCGTCACGGTTCGCTGTCGCGCGCCCGGGCCTTCGGGCTCAGGGCTTCGCCCGTTCGCGAGTTGGCCAGGTCAAATCCGCCCTCACCGGGAAATGGTCCGAGGGATAAAGCTTGCCTTCGTGCGTGGTCACGGTGCGAACGTCCTGCACGCGAAAGCCGCGTACCAGGATCCAGTCGATGCGCTCGGTCGGCTGGCCGGTGAAGTCGTGGAAGGTCTTGTCCGGCCCGCTGCGCTGCGGCGCCGTCAGCCACGCGTCATGCAAATGCCGGGTGAGCACCGCGTGCACCTTGCTGTCCGGCGTGGTGTTGAAATCGCCGGTCAGCACGAAGGGTTCGCCGGCAGGCAGTTGGGCGATGCGCTTCAATATCACCGCCGCGCCGCGTTCGCGCGCCGCGTCATCCTGTTTGCGATACGGCAGGTGGGTATCGAACAGGATGAACGTGCGGCCGTCGTCCTTCCGCTGGAAGCGCGCCCACGTGACCATGCGCGGAAACAGGGTGCCCCACGCAATGCTGCCCGGCACGTCCGGCGTATCGGACAGCCAGAAGTTGCCGGAATCGAGCACGCGCAATTCATCCGTGCGATAGAACACGCCCATGTGTTCGTCGCCGTCGCCGCCCTTGCGGCCCATCCCGAACCACTTGTACTCGGGAAGTTTCGCGACCACGTAATCGCCCTGCTCCTTGTACAGCTCCTGGGTGCCGAACACGTCCGGGTGCTCAGCGCGGATCGTCTTCACGAACAGGTCACGGCGCGCTTCCCAGCGCTCGGGACCGTCGGACGCCATCGGCAGGCGCACATTGAAAGTCATCACGCGCAGCGTGTCGGCGGCATGGGCCCGCGTGCCGACCAGGCTCATGGCGAGGCAACACATGGCAAGCAGCAACCAGCGGGAAGCATGCATCGAAATCCCCTCCTGCGGACGACACGCGCAGACTTTACCCCATCCGGTTCAGCGGCAGGCGCAGGTAACGCTGCCCGGCGGCGTCGACGGGCGGCAGCCGTCCGCCACGGATGTTGACCTGCAGTGCGGGCAACAGCAGGCGCGGCACCGGCAGCGCGGCGTCGCGCGCACGCCGCATCGCCACGAAGTCGGTCTGCGGGATGCCGTGGCCGACGTGCACGTTCTCCTGCACTTCGGCGGCAACGGTGGTTTCACGCAACAAGCCGCGCGGTGTCGGCGGATAGTCGTGACAGAGGAACAGCCGCGTGGCTTCCGGCAACCCCAGGATGCGATGGATCGACGCGTACAATTCGTCGGCGTCGCCGCCGGGAAAATCACAGCGCGCGGTGCCGACGTCGGGCGCGAACAAGGTATCGCCGACGAACGCGGCATCGCCAACCACGTAGGTGAGGCCGTCGCGGGTGTGGCCGGGCGTGGCCAGCGCGCGCAGCGTGAGTGAACCGATCGCCAATTCGGCGCCATCGTCCAGCAACCGATCGAACTGGCGGCCGTCCGGGATGAAAGCGTCGCCCAATCCGAACACCTGCTTGAAATGCGCCTGCACCTCGACGATGCCGCGCCCGATCGCGATGGGCGCGTGCAGGGTTTCGTGCAGGTAGCCCGCCGCGCTCAGGTGGTCGGCGTGCGCGTGGGTCTCCAGAATCCAGGCCACGCGCAGCGCGTGATCGCGCATGAATGCGAGGATCGCGTCGGCGCTGGCGGTCGACGTGCGCGCGGCCGCGGCGTCGTAATCCAGCACCGGATCGATAACCGCCGCGGCTTCGCCGTCGTGGACAACATGCGTCCAGGTGCCGGTCTCCTTGTGGAAGAACGATGCGACCTCGGGATGCAACGGATCGATCTGCGACATGGTCATCTCTCCCAACGCAACACCGTTCAGGCCGGCGGCACGATCGTGTCGGCCACTTCGTACAACCGCACCAGCGGCTCCATGTCCAGCAGGTACTTGTCGTCCTCGTCGTAGTAGACCGCGCGTTCGGGTTGCTTGCCGGCGTAGGCGTGCAGCGCCTTCATGGAATCCCACAGCGTCAGCACCTGGAATTCGCACTGCTCGCCCTGCACCCGCCGCAGCACCCACGCGCCGCGCTGGCCCTTGTAGTCCTTCAGCGCCGGCAGCGCGGTCTGCTGGAGGTGTTCGAGATAGGCGTCGGCCTGTTCCTTCGGGGTGATGCCGCGCCAGATGCGCATGATCATGGATAGCACTCCGTCAGCGGATCGTGCGACCGCCGCGCGATCACCGAGCCCGCGGCGCGACCGAGCCTAGCGTAACGCCGCCGCACGTTCCAAGGCGGTTAAACCGGGAGTTCCGGTCGCGGATTCAGTCGCGCCTGAACCAACGCTTCCACGCGGGCAGGCGCGTCGCGGCAGGTTGGGAGCCGATGCGTTCCGCCAAGCCAGCCAGCAGGCGCCGTCGGCGCGCACGGTAATCGTCGCGGGTGATCTCGCCGAGGCGATGGGCGTCGTCCAGCGCCGACAGCTCGCGATTGGTCGCGCGCACCGCCTCGTCCATCGCCGCGTCCCGGTCCGGCGGGTCGCCCGGCAGGCTCACGATGATCGCCGAAAGGTTGTCGCGTGCGCCGCGCTGCAATGAGGTTTCGAATATTTCATCCAGCACGCCGTCGGGCGTCGCGTGCCGGTTGCAGGCGGACTCGATTTCCGCATCCGCCACTTCCTTGTTGACGCCGTCCGAACACAACACGAAGCGCGTGCCCGGCCGGCTGAGCGCCACAGCCCAGTCGATGAACAGGGCGTCGTCGGCGCCGACCGCGCGGGTCAGCACCCCGCCGCCCGGCTGCGCCTGCGTCGGG
>DATCSF010000055.1:0-3041 GCA_036568625.1 Rhodanobacteraceae bacterium
GCCGAAGATCGTGTCCACTTCGGGAACGCCGGTGGAAGACGCCGATGATGCGCCACCCAAGCCGCCGGCAAAGCCGCCCGCGCCGTGAACCGGCAATTCCCGCTCGACCTGCGCTGGCCGCCGCACCAGCGCCTCGATGCATTCTGGCCCGGCGCCAATGTGCCCGCATTGGGGGGCGTCACCGATGTCGCAAACGGGGGCGGCGCGTGGCTGTACCTGCACGGCGCGCCCGGCACCGGCAAGAGCCACCTGCTGATCGGCGCCTGCCGCGCAGCGATCGAAGCGAACCGACCGGCGCGCTACGTGTCGCTGGCGCAACTGCCCACGCCGCGCTTCGAAGCGATCGCGGCCCTCGATGCCCAAGGGCTGCTCGCGATCGACGACGTGCAGGCGATCGTGGCCGATCACGAGGCCGAGCGCGCGCTGTTCGATCTCTACAACCGTGCGAAGGCTGCAAAGGCGCGAATGGCGTTTGCCGCCCCCGCATCGCCCGCGGAACTTGGCATCACGCTGCCCGATCTGGTGTCGCGCCTTTCGATGTGCACGCAATACGCGCTGCGGCCGTTGGACGACGCCGGGCGGCGCGCGATGCTGCGCCTCTTGGCCGGACGGCTGGGCCTGCGCCTCGACGACGAGGTGCTGGACTGGTGGTTCGCGCGCCAGCCGCGCGATCCCGCTTCGCTGGTCGCGTTGTTGCAGAAGATCGACCGCGCAGCGTTGGCAGCGCAGCGGCGCATCACCATTCCTTTCCTGCGGGAATTGCTGTGCGAGGCGACGTAGGCGCGCGACAGCAGGGCCGGTGCCGACCCCTACGCAGACTTGCGTAGCCGGGCGTCGAGCTCGGCCAGCCGCTGCGGCGTGCCGACATCGGTCCATGCGCTGCGATGGTGTTGCCACCCGATTTCGCCGCGCGCGATCGCGGCACGCAGCAAGGGCGCCAGCGGGAAGCGCGGCGGCGCTGCGCGGGCGCCCGGGACAGCCCCGATGATCCTCTGCCAGTCGCGCAGGATGTCCGGCCGGTAACAGCCGACACCCGCGAAGGTCAACGCGCGCACCGCGCCGGGCGAATCGGCGCGTGGCAGCAATTTTTCATCCATGTCGATGCCGAAATCGCCTTGTGGGTGTTGCGGCGGATTTTCCACCAGTACCAGGACCGCGACACCACGAGGTTCTTTCGGTAGCTGCGACAAATCGAAATCGGTGTAGGTGTCGGCGTTGATCGCGAGGAACGGCTGGTCACCCAGCAACGGCAACGCGTGCAACATGCCGCCGCCGGTTTCCAGCGGCACTTCGCCTTCGGGGCTGTAGTCGATGCGCACGCCGTAACGCGAACCGTCGCCCAGTGCTGCGGGAAACTGCCTGGCCAGATGCGCGGTGTTGATCACCACGTCGCGAACACCGCTTGCGGCCAGGCGTTCCAGATGCCATTCAATCAGCCGCTTACCGCCGGCTTCGAGCAGCGGCTTGGGCGTGGTGTCCGTGAGAGGGCGCATCCGCTCGCCGCGCCCGGCCGCGAACAGCAGCGCTTTCATCCGACAGGTTCCGTGAGGTCGCGCTCGCCCACCCAGCGCTCCAGCAACGCGAGGAAGTCGTGCAATTCGGGGTAATCCGAGGCCACGCTGTGCACGTAGTGCCATACGCGCGGCAGGTCGGTGAGGTAAGCGCGCTTGCCGTCGCGATACCACAGCCGGCAAAAAATGCCGAGCACCTTGAGGTGCCGCTGCAGCCCCGCCAGATCGAACCAGCGCCGCCAGCGCACGGCGTCGATGCGCGGGTCGAGCGCGCCGGCCTCGATGAGGCGCTGGCGCTGCGATTCGGCCCATCCGCGCACGCGCGCGTCGTCCCACCTGATGTAGCAATCGCGCAGCAGCGAGACGAGGTCGTAGGTGACGGGGCCCAGCACCGCGTCCTGCAGATCCACGATGCCCGGATTGTGGCCGGGCACGTACATCAGGTTGCGGCTGTGGAAGTCGCGGTGCACGAACACCTGCGGCTGCCGCAGCGCGTTGTCGACCAGCAGGCGGAACGCGACTTCGATGACGTCCCATTCTTCGCATTCGATGAAGACGCCGAGGTGGCGTTGCAGGAACCAGGTCGGCAGCAGCTCCAGTTCGCGCACCAGGAACGGCTCGTCGTAACGTGGCAGGCCATGTGCATCGACGCGCGTCTGCATGGCCAGCAATGCATCCAGCGCGTCGGCGTACAGCGCCCCCGCGCTGGCGTCGTTCAACTCGGAGAGATAGGAACGCGTGCCGAGATCGGACAACAGCAGGAAGCCCTGTTCGCGATCCTCGGCCAGCACGTCGGGCGCGTTGAGACCCGCACCGCGCAGACGCGCAGCGACGTCGAGCCACGCATCGAGATTGCCCGAACCGGGCGGCGCATCCATCACGATGGCGCTGCCTTGCGGGCCGCGGGTGCGCCAGTAGCTGCGCGCGCTGGCGTCTTCGGACGCCGCTTCCAGCTTGACCTCCGGGTTGCCGCTCGCGGAGCGCGCGAACCCCAGGCGCGCCCGCGCGCGCGCGTCGGGATCGGCAATGGAACGCGTATTGGACATGGCGCGGCAGTATAGAAGTGGCGCATGACCTGATTGCGGCCGCGTATCTCCGGTGTGGCTCAATTCGGCTATTCTTGTTGACTTCGGCCATGCGGCATAGCGTGGACAGGCTTTGATGCACAGATCTCCGGACATGAACGTCGCCCGTTTGCACACCCACCTCGACCGACTCGAAGCCGAGTCCATCCGCATCCTGCGCGAAACGGCGGCCGAGTGCAGGAAACCGGTGCTGCTGTACTCGATCGGCAAGGATTCCTCGGTGCTGCTGCACCTGCTGCTGAAGGCGTTTTATCCCGCCAGGCCGCCGCTGCCGATGTTGCACGTCAACACGACGTGGAAGTTTCGGGAGATGATCGAGTTCCGCGATCGCGTTGCGCGCGAGACCGGCGTCGAACTGATCGAACACATCAATCAGGATGGCGTGCGCCAGGGCACCGATCCGGTCCACGCCGCCTCCAAGCACACCTACGTCATGAAAACCCTG